>JAYVGW010000231.1:0-12885 GCA_043771735.1 Methyloglobulus sp. | reverse complement strand
TTGGTAAAATATCTTTCTATATCAATAAGTTATAATTTGCCGTTTCTTTGTAAGCTATTGTTTTTGAAGACCTTATTTTGAAACGTCAACAGAACCTAGTGTAACATCCCCAACAAAAATTCAGCTTTGATGGCTGGCTTTAGTGCGTCTTCAAATCAATCTTAAGTGGCAAATCAACCTCCCCTATTTATTATGGCTTCTTTAGCGAATTAGCCTTTATCCGGCCAATGCCAAGAAGGTGCATCTAAAAGCCCTTGCCCTATGACTTGCGTTTGTCCAAGATTTTTTTCCAGGGCGATGGAATTGCACTCTTCGGCTTGCTCCAGTGCAGCTATTAGACGTGATGCGTGGGATACCACCCAAATCTGCGTAGCTTGCGATGCCCGTATGATTAACCGTGCCAGTGCCGGTAATAGGTCAGGATGTAAGCTGGTTTCCGGTTCGTTCAATACCATTAACGGCGGTGGCCGTGGGGTCAGTAGTGCCGCCACCCAAAGCAAATACCGTAAAGTGCCATCAGACAATTCCGCGCCCGATAATGGCCTTAACAGGCCATGTTGATAAAACTGCACCGTAAAACGACCATCCTGGATGGCTATTTGCAAGCTCGCGCCTGGGAAGGCATCTGAAATGGCTTCGTCCAAGGCTTTCGGATCACCTATCTCGATAATGGTTTGCAAAGCAGCCGCCAAATCGCGTCCATCATGGTGCAGGACGGGCGTACGTGTACCCAATTGGCAACCGTGCGGGTGCTTCTGCGTCTGACCTAAAGTGATCGTAAAACCGCCAACTGCGGATTTGTTCCCGCAAAGTCATTACTTCCGGTGTCCTGGCGGGATCGGCTATTGGGCTGAATAAACTTTCAAAACTGGGGGCATGTTGCGAAATGACATCCCAACCTTTATTGGCACGGACTTTGATCATTGCCCTGTCGCGGTCTACCAACAGGCTTGCCGGGCGATAAGCGTGGCCTGCCCAGATACATTCCCGTTTGATTTCTGGGTCTAATCCAAATGCAGAACCTGATGGCGTTGGTAATCCAAGGGAAATTGCATAGCTAAAATCATCCCCAGAAAAACCCAACCTTAACCGAAGGGGTTCTTTTCTTTTTCCGCCTTGTATTGGGATATTGCCATCACGCATCCCCTTAGATATTGTTTCCGGCCCAGCCCAAAACGTCGAAGCCAACCCGCCTTCTTTTGCCAAGGAATTTACCACACCGCCCTGCGCCGTTTCCGCCAACAACCGTAATGCGCGATATAGATTGGATTTTCCGCTCGCATTAGAACCTGTAATGACATTCAACGCGCCCAACGGTAAGGCCAGATTAAGTAACGACCTATAATTACTGACTGCGAGTGTAGCTATCATTTGTATTCAGCAAATAATATCAAAGCCTTGAGACAAGAAAGCCACATAAGGCTGCTTGAGCTTTTCCTTAACCAAACTTAAAACCCACAAAAAACCCGCCGGTTGCGCTCACGCCTTTGCTGGTAATGCGGGTGAGGCGGTCCACCAAAAATCCGCCGGAATCTTTAGCGCCTTTGGCGACGGTTTCAGCGGCGCTTTGTAGCTGGATATCGCTGATGTTGATGACATGGTAATATTCACCGACGAACATCAACACAATGGCTGCACCGCCGATAAACAAGGCGACTTTGAGCATTTTTTTGGCAAAATAACCGACTGCTGCACCGATTATAAAAGGCGCACCGACATTTCCTAACAGAAAGTCTGCGGAAAAAAGGTCTGTTTCTGGTGTTGTTTGAACTGGGGTTTCGTTCATTCTTGATGTTCTCCGTTGTTTTTTGGTGCTATTCGCTTACGGGATGGTATCACATCAAGGCTGGTGTGCAATAGCACGAGTTCTGCTATATATCAGCAGGTTAACAAGAAATTTAGGCTAGAGTGGACAAAAAAAACGGGCGATTACCGCCCGTTCTTCTAAAAATATACGGCTTATTTATTAGCTGCCTTTAGATGCTCCAAGGCAGTTTCTGCGTAGGTTGTTGCGACACCCGCATGGGCATCACCTTCTTTGCCGTGCTTGATCGCCTCTTCCAAATCGACTATCGCATTATCCGTGTGCGATTTTGCCACGCCTTTTGCGACTAAAGCGCCGGACATCGCATGTTCCAACGCGGGGGTGGCATGTTCCACCAGCACCGAAGCATGGCCAGCCTTTCCGTGTTCAACTGCCGCGGTGGCATGTTTAATGGCTTCATCAAGATGCGGCTCGGCAAAAACACCCATACTTAAGAACAATAAAATGCTTGCGTATACAACTGTTAATTTTTTCATAATTATCCCCTCTCAGTTAATGAATGTCCGCGTTGATACCTATTTTTTTGCAGTGGCTCACTTTTACTTATCGAGAACCCTAATACTTTGCATTGGCATCAATGTTGACGGTAAAGATTTTCATTGGACACTAAAAAGCAATACACATACTCGCACCTCGTATTGCTACTAATTCGACTTGTGGGACGCCATTTCGTTCCCTACCCGAACACGTTTAAATTTAACTTATTTTTCAAACGATACCAATATTTTTTACTGCTAGATCATGAGAACCCGCCCTCAGTTTACTTCCGGCCCATCAAAGACCCCATAATGCCGCGTATTATCTGACGGCCCACCGTTGTGCCGATACTACGTGCTGCGTTCTTGATTAATACTTCTGTTACACTTTGGCGTTGGCGACCACCGCCTGATGCCTCCTTTTTCTCTTGCTTGGCTTCTTGTTCTTCCAGCTTATCCTGATTTTGCCGCTCGGTTTTTTGTTTGAGCATCTCATAAGCCGATTCACGATCAATTTCCTGTTCATAACGGCCATGGAAAGGGGAGCGGTTCATGATTTCCGTCCGTAGCTCTTCGGTTATTGGGCCGATTTGCGATTCGGGCGGACGAATCAAGATACGTTCGACCTGTGCCGGGCTGCCATCTTTATTCAACACGGAAACCAGCGCTTCCCCCGTTTTTAGTTCCTGTATCACAGCTTCGGTATCGATTTTAGGATTGGCGCGGAATGTTCCGGCGACACTTTTGATAACCTGCTGGTCTTTGGGGGTATAAGCCCTTAAGGCATGTTGAATTTTTAGACCCAATTGCCCCAAAACGTCTTCAGGTACATCTAATGGGCTTTGGCTGATAAAGTAGACACCTACGCCTTTGGAACGGATTAACCGGACGATTTGCTCTATTTTATCCAGCAGCGATTTAGGCGCTTGGTCGAACAGAAGATGCGCTTCATCAAAAAACAGGACTAATTTGGGTCGGTCAGCGTCGCCAACTTCGGGTAAGTTTTCAAACAGCTCGGACAAAAGCCACAACAAAAACGTGGCATACAAGCGCGGGGATTTGCTCACTAGATCAGTCGCATCAAGAATACTGATAACGCCATTACCGGAAAGGTCTGTTTTAAAAAAATCATCAAGCTGTAATGCGGGTTCACCGAAGAAGTTTTCAGCCCCCTGTTCTTCCAGCACCAGCAGTTGCCGCTGGATAGCGCCTACACTGGCGGCGGCAATATTGCCATACTCAACTTGCAGTTCTTTTTCCTGGTTACCCACCCAAGTCAACAAGGCGCGTAAGTCTTTCAAATCCAGCAGCAATAGGCCGTTGTCGTCGGCAATCTTGAAGCAACTGTAGAGTACGCCGGTCTGCGTATCGTTCAGTTCCAACAGATTACTCAGCAATAATGGGCCCATATCGGAAATGGTGGCACGTACCGGATGCCCGGTTTTGGCAAAAATATCCCAAAAGACCGAAGGGCTGCCGCGCTGTTGATAATCGCCAATATCAATTTGCTTGATCCGCTCGGTGATTTTTTCGTGGGGTTTCCCTGCCGTCGTAATGCCGGACAGATCACCTTTAATATCAGCAAGAAAAACGGGGACGCCAATTTTTGAAAACCCCTCGGCCAGTATTTGTAAGGTAATCGTTTTGCCCGTGCCAGTCGCGCCGGAAATCATACCGTGCCGATTGCCCATTGCAGCATCCATGAAAACCTTGATACCATTTTGCCCACCAATCAATATTTCCTGCATGGTTTAGTACGCTCGCTTCAATTTTATACAAGCCAGCATCGTAGCACAGCAAACCCTTGCAAGAAAGCGGCACATCCTCTATAACTATCATCGACCAAAACATTAATGCGCTTTGTAAGAAAGGCGTGGCAGGTGTGATCGGGATGCTTAAAAAACATCAATCTCCGGTCAAAAAGGTAAAGCGCGCTTTTTTGTCAACAAGCGTTATTTATTTATACCTCCGCTTAAAGCCTGTTTGAAAACATTGAGGTAAATATCATGACAACCATAGCAGACCCCATCATTGGCAGCTGGTACAAAGATGTAGAAAACAATTTGAAGTTTAAAGTCCTCAATATTGAGGATGATAACGATTCAATTGAAGTCCAGTACCTGAATGGCGACATTGGCGAGTACGACCAGGAAAGCTGGTACGGCTCAACCTTTGATTACATTGAAGACCCAGAAGATTGGACCGCCCCCTTCGATGATATTGAAAGTGACGACCTGGGCTATACCGATACGGATGAACACAGGCCTAATCCTGAAGACTTGGACATAGAAGATTATCTGGATTAGTAAGGACAATCTATGCGAATGAGCGCCCAGGAATTCCTGGACTGGCCATCAAAACGGATCACCTTGTTGGCAATGTCTGGCGCGGGCAAGACGACGCTGGCAAATAAACTGCCTAAGGCTAAATGGTTCCATTATTCTGGCGATTACCGGATAGGCACTAAATATCTGGAGGAACCGATCCTGGATAACATTAAGCGCGAAGCCATGCAGGTGCCGTTCCTGCGTAATTTGCTGCTTTCGGATTCCATCCATATCAGCAACAAAATTACGGTGGAAAATCTTGAACCCGTTTCCGCATTTTTGGGCAAACTGGGTAATCCTGACCTAGACGGGCTATCGTTGCAAGAATTCAAACGCCGCCAGAAACTGCATCACCAAGCCGAAGTGGCGGCAATGAAAGACGTACCCGAATTTATTGAAAAAGCCGAAGATATTTATGGTTACAAGCACTTTATCAATGACGCAGGCGGCAGCGTTTGCGAACTGGACAGCGACGACGTGCTGGATACGTTGGCACAGCACACGCTTATAATTTACATCAAAATACCGCCCGCGTTGGAGAAAACCATTATCGGACGGGCTAAAAGCGACCCCAAACCGCTTTATTACCGGGAAGCGTTCCTCGAAGAAAAGCTCGCAGAATTTATGCGGTTGAACCACTGTTCTTCCCCGGACAGCATTCCGCCTGACGAATTTGTTAGCTGGGTTTTCCCTGAATTGTTCAAGTCAAGAATACCCCGCTACCAAACTATCGCCGACCAATATGGTTACACGATAGATGCTAACGATGCGGCCAACGTTAAGGACGAAGATGATTTTATCCGGCTTGTTGCACAGGCATTAAGTCGTTAATATTCTTCAATAACGAGCATCGATCATGCCCTTAGTTGCCCACACCGATTTACCGACTTTCCGCCGCTTGCAGGAAGAAGGCGAGGAGATATTAGACCCGGTACGCGCCAGTAACCAGGACATCCGTGAAATGCACATCGGCCTGCTGAACATGATGCCGGATGCCGCGCTGGAAGCGACGGAACGGCAGTTCCTCAGGCTGTTGGGGGCTTGCAACCAAATCGTGCAGTTCCACGTTCACCTATTTACCATTGAAGGCCTGACTAGAAGCCCAGAAGCGCAAGCCCACATTGACAAATATTATGAATCCTTTGAGCAAATCAAACAGGATGGCCTGGACGGATTAATCATTAGTGGTGCTAACGTCGTCGGGACAAAACTGGCAGAGGAAGACTTTTGGCAACCCTTAACCGAAGTGTTTTCCTGGGCCACACAGAATGTGACTTCGGTAATTTGCTCCTGCCTTGCCACCCACGCCTTAATCCAGTACAGCTATGGCATTAAACGCACTCCAATAGGCAAGAAGCGCTGGGGCGTTTATGCACATAAAACCTTCAACCGGACGCACCCTCTGATGGCGGAAATCAACACGCGCTTTGACGTGCCGCACTCCCGCTTTAACGAAATATTCCAAAGCGACATGGAAGCGCACGGGCTTACAGTGTTGGTCGCCAGCAAAGAGGCAGGCGTACACCTGGCCGTCAGCCCTGATGGTTTTCGCACAGTGTTCTTCCAAGGCCACCCAGAATACGATGACATCAGCTTGCTGAAAGAATATAAGCGCGAAGTGTTGCGGTTTTACCACGGCGAACTGGACAGCTACCCACCCTTTCCAGAGAATTATTTTGACACCACCGTTCAGCAAGTATTCTTGGCTTATGAACATCAGGTCAAACTTGCCAAACAAACTGGCAGTGAGCTTGAAGAATTCCCCGAACATTTAGTATCGGAACACCTCGACAACACTTGGCGCGATACCGCCAAAGCCGTGTTCAATAACTGGCTGGGGAAGATCTATCAATTGACCAACCAAGACCGACGTTTGCCGTTTATGGAAGGCGTTGACCCCAACAATCCGCTCGATTTATAAGGTAATAAATGCACGAAACCTTTTTGCAACAGGCGCTGCAATTAGCGGCAGATAATGTCGATAGCGGGACAGGCGGCCCTTATGGCGCAGTCATCGTCAAAGACGGTCGCGTGATTGCTGCCAGTGCCAACAAGGTCACCAGCACCATCGACCCCACCGCACATGCCGAAGTCATGGCGATCAGGGCGGCTTGTAAGCAGCTAAACGATTTCCGGCTGACGGGTTGTGTTCTCTATACCAGTTGCGAGCCTTGTCCGATGTGCCTGGGTGCTATCTACTGGGCTAGGCTGGATATGGTTTATTATGCGTGTAACCGCTTTGATGCAGCCGCTGCCAAGTTTGATGACAGTTTTATTTATGATGAGATTAAGCTGTTGCCGAAAGATCGACGTATCCCCATGCACCACATTAAGCTGTCTAATGCGCGGCAACCTTTTGACCTTTGGAATAGTAAGCTGGATAAGATGCCTTATTGAGAAATGAAGCCTGGGGCACGCAGGCTTTCGGTAAAGCCCTCATCCCAACCTTCTCCCCAAGGGAGACGGCGCGAGTTCCATACTCGCTGCCGCACTTCTTCCATCCCTGGAAGGCGAAGGAGTTTGTCGAATTTTTAGAAGTTTCCTTAACTTTATTCTCCCAACCCAGCCCTCCCCCGCGAGAAGAGGGCATTTTTAATACCGGATCAAAAAAAATATGGAACATTCCCTAGAAAAACTCATCTCGACCCTATCAGGCTGGGTATGGGGGCCGCCCATGTTGACGCTACTGGTCGGCACGGGCTTGTATTTGACGATCTTGCTGAAAGGCCTGCAATTTCGTGCCTTGCCTTTGGCTTTCAGGATAATTTTCCATAAGGACCATGGTCACGATGGCGACATCAGCCATTTTGCGGCGTTGATGACCGCATTGGCTGCCACAGTCGGTATCGGCAATATTGTCGGTGTGGCTACGGCGATCACGCTCGGTGGGCCTGGGGCGGTGTTCTGGATGTGGGTGACCGGCCTGGTGGGGATGGTGACAAAATATTCCGAAGCCGTACTCGCCGTCAAATACCGCGAAAAAGGCGACCACGGTATGCGCGGCGGCCCCATGTACTACATCAGCAAGGGCGCAGGCCTACCGTGGCTGGGTTGGTTGTTCGCCTTGTTTACCGCCTTGGCTACGTTTGGTATCGGCAATATGACCCAAGCCAACGCCACCGCCAAAATTTTCGAGTCCACTTTCCACATCCAGCCCTGGATTACCGGCGTGGTGTTGATGGTGCTGACGGCGCTGGTTATCCTGGGCGGCATCCGTTCCATTGGCAAATTTACCTCGTTCATGGTGCCGTTCATGATTGTCGGTTACGTGGGGTCAGCGTTGACTGTGCTTGCCTTGAACCTATCCGAAATTCCTGGCGCCTTTGCGCTAATCTTCCAACATGCCTTTGCACCGATGGCGGCATCGGGCGGTTTTGCTGGCGCGACCATTGCCACCGCCATGCGCTTCGGGATTGCCCGTGGTGTGTTCTCCAACGAATCTGGGCTTGGTTCTGCACCGATTGCTGCCGCCGCAGCCCGGACTAATGACCCCGTTAAGCAAGCATTAGTGAGCATGACGCAAACATTTATCGACACACTCGTGGTCTGCACCATGACCGCACTGGTTATCCTGACGGCGACACCGTGGACAAAAGGCGTTAGCGCAGGCCAACTGACCAGCGCCAGCTTTGGGGAAAGCCTGGGCGTTACCGGTGAAATCATTGTGGCCTTAGCGACCTCATTATTTGCTTATTCAACCCTAATCGGCTGGAATTATTACGGCGAAAAAGCGATTGAATACCTGCTGGGATCGCGTTCTATCCGCATTTACCGGATCGTTTTTATCGCGGTGGTCATCGTCGGGGCAATGATGGATTTGGAGTTTGTCTGGAATTTTTCCGACTTGATGAACGGCATGATGGCCTTGCCCAACCTTATCGGCTTGTTGTTGCTATCGAAAGTTGTGAAAGCAGAAACCGACCGTTACTTTAAATCCTGATTTTTGGAAACAACCGTTGTTATAGAAGTTTTGCTGTCCCGATACGTTAAGTACTGGGGCAGCATTGCTCAAACGTTTTTACGTGGGTTTTAAGGCGTAGCAGGCTTATTGACCGGTGCTGGTGGAGCGGCGGTTTGGGGCGCCGGGACGACATTTTGCGGCGATTGTGCCGCATCAGGCTTTGGCGGAGGCATTGCAGCAGCATCCTGTACTGTTGTTGCACCTGGATTGGCCGCTTGTGGAACTGCCGTTTCTGCTGGTTGAGGCGCTTCAACTGCTTTCGGCTTATCGGCCACCTTAATCAACCAGCCTATCGTTGTATAGCAACCTAAAACCGCTGGGATACGGGCGTTTATTCGGACAACTTGTCCAGTTAACGCTGACGGCAATTTTGCCTTAACCTTATGAAAGGTGGCCCTACTTTCAACAGTAAATGGAATATCCTGGCCTTTTCCGGATAATTTTATTTTTTTGACATTTGCCCACTCCGACAATATGAAGCTGAACTCGGTCTCGGCTGGAACTTCTTTTTGTTCAGGTGCTTGATATTCTGGCAGGGTAAATTCCTGTACTTTTGGGTTTCTGCAAACCTCTTTTCCTTTATCATCGCTGTAGGCGAGCGCTTCAACACTGCACAAAGCCAGTGCAACCAGCATTGAGCATTTAATCGTGGTAACTAATTTCATCGTCCATCCCCCGTTGTGTGTCGATCTTTGCTAATAAATGTCGCCCCAAAATGAGGGGCAAAGCCGCTTTGATTATTTTTCTTTTCGTTTATTGTAGTCTTGTACAATACCAGCCTAAGCAATTTTAGCAAGAGAAGCCACATTGAGCGAACAAAATCAAGACAGCCTGAATTATAAAAGCGCCGGAGTCGATATTGCTGCCGGCAATGAGTTAGTTGAACGCATTAAACCCATCGCAGCACGGACCCGGACGGCGGGTGTATTGGCTGGCCTGGGCGGTTTTGGCTCACTATTTGAACTGCCCTTAGACCGCTACCAAAACCCCATCCTGGTATCCGGCACGGACGGTGTAGGCACCAAACTAAAACTGGCGATTGAATCCGGCATCCACGACACCGTGGGTATTGACCTGGTCGCCATGTGCGTCAACGACATTATAGTGCAGGGTGCGGAACCGTTATTTTTTCTGGATTATTTTGCCACTGGCAAGCTCGATGTGGATACCGCCGCCGCGGTCATCGAAGGCATAGGCAAAGGCTGCGAACTGGCAGGTGCAGCGCTGGTCGGCGGGGAAACCGCCGAAATGCCAGGCATGTATGCCGATGGCGAGTATGATCTTGCCGGATTTTGCGTAGGCATTGTCGAAAAAAGCAAAATAATCGACGGCAGCAAAGTCAAAGTAGGCGACAAGCTCATCGGCATAGCTTCATCAGGGCCGCATTCCAACGGTTATTCTTTAATCCGGAAAATCCTGGAACACGGCAATGCCTCATTAACCGATCCATTTGAAGACAGCACATTAGGAAAAGTGCTGCTTGAACCCACTAGAATATACGTTAAGTCCTTGTTATCATTAATTGAACAAGTCCCCATCCACGCCTTAGCCCACATCACCGGCGGCGGCATCACCGAAAACCTGCCAAGGGTATTGCCCGAAGGCATATCCGCGCATATCAATCTTTCTGCCTGGGAATTTCCCTCCATTTTCAAATGGTTACAACAGCAGGGCAACGTATCGCAAGCCGACATGCTGACGACGTTTAACTGTGGCGTGGGAATGATTGTCGTTGTCCCGGTAGAACATGAACATGCTGCGCTTAGGTGTTTGGAAAATTTGGGTGAAACGATGTTTTCGATGGGTGAGTTGGTTGAGGCGGAAGGTAAAGCGCGAGTTGTTTACCCGTAAACCGAGCCATGAAATCAAATATTAGGGCGATCTAATCATGAGTTGGCAACAATACATTCCGGAAGACATTGCGAAACTTTACGAAATTCATGATTACAAACATGCAGCGGCAATCCTCAAAAATGAATTTCCTGCCGAATTCGATGAAATTTGCAATGCCTTACGCTTATTTCGCTTATCCGCGAAAAATGTTAAGGATCAAGGTGGGAGCGAAAGTGCAATACCAAAGCGATTCTCGGATATTTTAAGGCCAATGGGCTGGAAGGAGAAAAAGCTCAATGCCAGGGTAATCCGTGGATGACCACGAATTTGCCCATGATAGCCATTACGTGGATTATCTGAAAGGGCGGGTTGCTTTTGACCTTGAATGGAACAGTAAAGACCAAACTTATGACCGTGATCTTTATGCGTTTCGGGCATTTTTTGAGTACGATAAAATCAGCGTCGGTGTTCTCGCAACTCGAAGCAATGACCTTGACCCTTGGTTTAAGCAGCTTGGGATTTACAGTAAATACGGTGCTAGCACAACCCAAATGGGAAAACTGTTGCCACGATTAGACGCAGGTCGAAATGGCGGCTGTCCTGTGTTAGTATTTGGGATAACCACGAAGTTAATTGAGGATGTATAGCTCTCATGCCAAATAAAGAAATTCTTTCAGCAACTGATGACTTCTTGCGTTTTACCAGCGGTCAAAAATTTTCCACTGTGCTAGCGGATCCCCCTTGGCAATTCCAGAACCGCACGGGGAAGATGTCTCCTGAACACAAACGGTTATCAAGATACTCAACATTATCATTGCAGGAAATAAAAGACATTCCAGTTGAAGCCGCCGTTAAAGATACCGCCCATTTATATTTGTGGGTTCCAAATGCCTTATTGGCTGATGGTTTGCAAGTGATGGAATGCTGGGGTTTTACTTACAAGACAAACATAATATGGTACAAAATTCGCAAAGATGGCGGCCCAGATAGGCGCGGTGTCGGTTTTTATTTTAGGAATGTCACAGAAATGATCTTGTTCGGTGTTAGGGGTAAAAACGCAAGGACATTACAACCCGGTCGCAGCCAGGAAAACATTATTTCCAGCCAAAAAAGGGAACATTCTCGTAAGCCAGACGAGCAATACGCACTAATTGAATCATGCAGCCCTGGCGCTTACTTAGAAATGTTTGCTCGAGGTAACCGGGCTAACTGGCATAGCTGGGGCAATCAAGCCGATGACTATATACCAACTTGGGATACGTACGCTAATCACTCGCAATCGAACGTTATTCCACTGGAAAAACGAAAGATTGCTTAAGCGTGTAGTTTCTATGAAGCTTACTGAATATAGGGCTGTTAGACTTCGACCTCGATTTGGTTATTCTGGTTCGAGGCCACAACACGCCTAACCTGATGACTTTTGGCCTCATTCAATGCAGTTCTGTACACAGTTGCCAGCCTTCCGGCAACGGCGGCAACAACATTTACGGCAACGGTATTTCCAAGCAGGTCAAAGCCTTCATCGTCAGTGGCAGGCATTTTAAACCATTCGGGATAACCGAAAAGCCGCAAACCTTCACGAAGTGTCATTCTTCTTAAACCATTTCCATCTGGGACCACTAATCGCGCCATATCAGTGGCAACAAGTGTTGGGGCAATTCCGTTTGGATTCATCACTTTATTTATCTCATAACTTAATTTGCCCGAAACAATATTGTAGCCAGGTTTAAGTTTCTTGTTTTCCAAACGGTACGTTTTAGTTCCGAACAAAGTGTGTTCAGTGACCAAACTTTTTGGATGCTCAAATTTTAAGTATTTTTTCTCCACTAAATCATCCAACATTGCTTTTAAGTTGGGTGAGTCATGAAAGGTTTTTATTTGCTCGAATGTTAATGGAATGCCGTCCATCCAATCAATTCCTATTTCAGCACACCATTGTTTCCTTCTTCTTTCTTTAAACAGTTTATTCAATAATTGTGTTTGTTCTTTCATAACACTGCCCTTGAATTCAATATCCCAGCTATGGATATTATCTTCACCACCGCGTTTGTCTTTGATTGATTTACCGTGTAATTGTTCGATGGAAAAATGGGTTAAAAGCAAATCAGCAAACTTGCTTTTCATTGGCGGCAAGCCTTTTTCCAATATAGTTTTAATCTGATTTTTCTTTATGGCAAAGTCAGTTAGGTCAAGTTGTTCGGCTAATGTCCCTACGATAAAAACGCGTTTTCTTTCCTGTGGCAAACCGAAGTTAGCGGCATTAAGCACTTTCCAACTGACCTTATATCCAAGCAATTGTAACTTGTCTAAGATTACCCTAAGCGTCCTGCCTTCTTTATCTTGCTTGTTTTCAAGATCATGTTTTACAAGCCCTTCAACATTTTCGAGTATAAATCCATAAGGTTTTTTTTCGGCCAAAATCCTTTCTATTTCAAAAAATAAAGTCCCCCTGGTATCAACAAA
>JAYVGW010000230.1:0-5738 GCA_043771735.1 Methyloglobulus sp. | reverse complement strand
TTCACCATGGTCCGGCTAAAGCCGCCTGCAACCGGCATACCGCCGGAAAGTGCGGTCGCAAGATTGGCCGCACCCAAGGCAATCAGCTCTTGATTGGGTACGATTTTTTCGCCCCTAAGATTGGCGGTCACTTTGGCAATCGCGACACTTTCCACATAAGCAATTAATGCGATAAACGCGGCACTGGGGAGCAATAAACGCCACTGTTCGCTCTGGATAAAGGCTAGGCTTAATGCCGGAAAACCAGAGGGCACTTGCCCGACGACCGCAACATTATGATCTGGTTGGAGCTTGAAATAAGTGACTGCCACTGTCCCCAACAGGACCGCCAAGAGTGGGCCACATTTGCTGATGGCGGTGACGACAGACAGCGACAGACCCATTTTTTTGAGTAGCGATGGGAGCGGTTTGCTGAATAAAACCAATAAGCTGAGTGCACCTAGCGCAATCCACAAGGTAACCGAATTAAACCCTTGCATATAACTGCCATAGCAGCCCACATCCAAGCCACACTCAGGGCTTTTTAAGCCTGCCAAGTGCGGTAACTGGCTGGCTATAATTAAGAGGGATGCGCCGCTGGTAAAACCCGTCAAGACCGGATGGCTGATAAAATTCACCAGTCCGCCCATACGTAACAATGCCATCAACAGCATGATCAAGCCGCTTTCTGCCGAAAGGATCAACGTACTTTGCACGGGATTACCCAAGGCCCTAACCTCTGGCGCACTTAAGGCGCTGGCAATCATGATGGCCGCTATGGAAACCGGGCCTACCGACAACGTCCGGCTGGTGCCAAACACTGCGTACAGTATCGGCGGCAGGATACTCGCGTACAAGCCGAGCTCAGGGGGCAGCCCTGCCAGTATTGCATAGGCAATCCCCTGCGGGACGAGCAAAATGGCTGTGATGACACCCGCAAACACATCATCGTTAAAATCCTTAAAACGATAGGATTTTAACCAGCCGATGATCGGCAGGTACTTTGTCATCCGTAATTCAGTAGTAGTGGATTCAGTCATGGTCTTGGTGGTTGTGTTTGAATGAAATAGGCGTGACAAATCTAGGGATTAGGCGAAAGGTGTCCAGCGACTGGCGCACCTTCCGCTATCCTTTTCAGCTATTTTTCATCCATAAAGCGTTTGGCGTAGCTTTCCTTGCTCGGAATATCAAACCGGTAACCTTTGATCATTAAGCTCCAATATAACCAGGGAAATCCAGTCGTCTTACCCCACCACCAGATCCAGCGATTTTTTCTGGGATCCAGCAAAGGGAAAGATGGCGTTACTTTGCCGTCATAGGAAAATTCAGCCAGCATTACGGTATTGAGTGAGGTCGTTAATGGACAGGAGCCATAACCGTCATATTTTTCATCCAAGGGTTTACCCTTGATGAGGTGCAGGATATTGTCAACTAAAATAGGCACTTGCTTCCTGACGGCGGCGGCCGTTTTGGCATTGGGTGTCGATGTGGCATCGCCCAATCCAAAAATGTTGGGGTATTTATTGTGTTGTAAAGTTTTCTCATGCACGTCCACCCAACCTGCCGCATTCGCCAGCGGGCTTTGTTTGATGAAATCCGGGGCGCTTTGCGGTGGCGTGACATGGATCATGTCAAATTGTTTGGTGACTTGCTGTTTGTTCCCTTCACTGTCAGTGGTCTCAAAGGTGGCGGTTTTAGCGGGACCATCAATGGCGACCAGATTATGCCCAAAATTCGGTTTAATCCCGTAACCCGCCACCACTTTCATTAACGCTTTAGCAAAAAAGGGAATGCCGAACATGGCAGGAATGGCCGTGTAAAATTCAATATTGAATTTATCCAGGATACCTTGTTTACGGAAGCGGTCGGCGGCCAGATACATGATTTTTTGTGGTGCGCCCGCGCATTTGATAGGCATAGGTGGCTGGGTGAACAGCGCGTTGCCGGATTTAATATTTTTCAGGCATTCCCAGGTGTACTCGACATAATCGGCAGAGTAATTGCTACAGACGTTATTCTTGCCCAGTGTTTCCTTCAAGCCGCTGATTTTGCCCCAATCCAGTTGCAGGCCAGGGCAAACCACCAGATAGTCATAAGTGACCTTATCGCCAGAACGCAGGATGACGCTATTTTCTTCCGGCTGGAAAGATTCGGCAAAATCCTTAAACCATTTAACGCTGCGATGGATGAGGTCTTTTTCATTCCTTGTGGTCTGTTTCAGCGTGTAAGCACCGCCCCCGATAATCGTGAATCCAGGCTGGTAATAATGCTTTTCAGACGGTTCAATCAGCGCAATATCGATCTTGCTATTTTGTCGGCGCATGTTATTGGCGACAGAAACGCCAGCGGCACCGCCGCCGACGATTAAAAGTGTGTGGTGTTGTGACATGTTATCCTCCGAGTGTATTATTTTTGTGTTGTACGATGACAGCTATAAGCAAATAAAGAATTCTCTGAACAAAAGCCTTTCGACAAGCTCAGGACGAACGGTAAGATGTTGATTCCGTTAGTGGTGAGCCTGTACCACAGACACTTCCTTCGGTCATCGAACCATGGGCGGAACCAACTTGTTCGGTGATTTCTAAATTTGCTCTTGTTCAGGGCATTCAGCGTTGCGTGGGCTTTGCGGACATCCGGTAGGCCTACGCAACAACTAGGTTGCCCTAAATACCTTTCTAAGGCACTTATCATTGAAAATTATACCGTTAGCCGCCTTTCTGCCAAGCCTCATAGCCACCTGCAATTGAAAACACATTGGTGTAACCCAATGTTTTCATGCTTAAAGCAGCCAATGATGCCCGCCCACCGGTACGGCAGTAGATTAGCACGGGCTTGGATTTATCCGCCAATTCCGGGAAATTCCCTATCTTAAATTCCAGCACACCGCGAGGTAATGGCACGGCATTATCAAGATGCCCAGCTGCGTATTCGCTTTCCTCGCGGGTGTCGATGATCGTAATACCTCCCTGGGCGATCAGTTGCTTGGTTTTTGCTGGGGTCACCTCGGTAATCTGCTGTTTTGCAGCAGCGACCATATCTTGAGCGGTTATGCCACCAGTTTTTGGCATATCGCCGCCGCAAGTGGCCCCTGGCGTTTCTTCTGTTTTAGCTTGTCCTCTTGCCGTTTCCCGCTGAACAACGGCATCCTGACGTTCATTCTCTTCCAGTCCGCAGTAACGGTTGGCGGGTACAGCCTCGTCGATCCGTTTTGGCTTAGGTAAGTTAAGGTTATTCATGATTTCGATGAATTGTTCTCTAGCTTTGCCTGATAAGCGCGGATTTGTAGTCCGTTCCTGCATGATATTGCTGACCCAGCGTTGTTGGTAATCGTGTCCCGGATAAACCAAAGTATCATCAGGAAGGGTAAATAAGCGTTGGGTGATGCTGTCGTACTGGGCACCCGCGTCGCCGCCTTGAAAGTCGGTACGCCCACAGCCGCCAATCAACAAGGCATCACCGGTGAATACGCGGTCGCGCCACAAGAAGGAGATGCTGCCCTTAGTATGTCCCGGCGTGGCGATAACCTTAATTTGCTCGCCATTGGCGAAAGAAAAGACATCGCCGTCTTTAATCTGGATATCCGCCGTTTCTGCCCCGCATAATTCGCTTACGCCTGTTTGTGCGCCGAGTTTCTGGCGCAACAAACCGCTGGCGGTGATGTGGTCGGCATGGACATGGGTTTCCAGCGTATATTTCAGTTTTAAGCCTTGCTCGGCAAGCATTGCCAGATAATCGTCAATATGAGTGTTGACTGGATCAATCAACACGGCATCTTTGTTGACAGGATCAGCAATCAGGTACGTGTAGGTCCAGGTTTCCTGGTCGAATAATTGTTTGAAAATCATCATGTTCTCCTCGTTGTTGAGTTATTTGCACACTATGACAAGTGCGATAGTGTTTAGCAGACACAAAAACTATAGCAAGCTGCGTGCCAACAATAAATTGGTCATTCTAAACCTACAGTTATGTCAATTAGTTGACATTTTTAGTGTTTTGAATGATGCTTGGGCTGTTTCATTGAAACATATTGATGTTTCAATAACTAATTATGAAACAAATGAAACGTGGATAAGGTTGGCCCGGTGCACTGTTGAAAACAACTTTATTTGTTGTACAGCTTATGAGCGATAAAACCCAGAAAGATAGAGCCAATCATCACGACCGCCTCGCTTGTGCCCAAGCCTAATCCGGCAACAGAAGGCCCAGGGCAATAGCCGCTAATTCCCCAGCCCATCCCAAAAATGGCCGCACCGATCAGCAGGGGTTTATCAATAGCAGCCTTGCTGGACAGGTAAAATTGCTTGTCGAATAACGGCCTTGGGCGTTTAAGTATCGGCCTAAACAAAAGTACCGTGACGGCAAGCGCACCGGCCATCACGAAAATCAAGCTGGGATCCCAATTGCCGGCAATATCCAAAAAATTAATCACCTTATCCGGATTAGTCATTTGCGAAAGCGTCAAACCGACCCCAAATAGTATGCCGCTGATTAAGGATAATATGATTAATTTCATGCCGATACCCCCAACACATGACGAATTATATAAACCGTCAAAAAACCGCTAGCCATAAAGGTAATCGTAGCCGCAAGTGAACGTATGGAAAAACGGGCTATGCCGCACACAGCATGGCCGCTCGTGCAGCCATTGCCCATGCGGGTACCGAAACCAACCAGAAAACCGCCGAAGGCAAGCAGCCAGACCGGAAAGTTTTCGCGTGGCTGATAAAAATCGGGTTTTATTTGGTGGAATAAGAATGCCCCGAGAATGATGCCAGCCAGAAAAGCGATGCGCCACAATAATTCTGCCCTGGGAGCATTGATTAAACCGCCCATAATGCCGCTAATACCGGCAATGCGCCCGTTGAACAGTAACAGCAGGGTGGCTGCAAGCCCTATCAGGAGGCCTCCTGATAGGGCTGAGTAGGGTGTGAAGTTTTCCAATTCAATTACCTCTATATGTTTAATTTGTTTTAAATCCCGCTTTATCCCAGGCAACAATGCCACCTTCAAGATTATACACTTTTGAAAACCCTGCCAGTTTTAATGCGGTTAAGGCCTGTTTGAAGCGCCCACCGCTTCGGCCTGGGTGATAATGGGGGGCTTTATAGCCGCTAAACTCTGCAAGTCGGTCAACATAACTGACTTAGCGGAATATGGATAGACTCCGGAATGTGCTGTTGATTCCATCCGCTCTCTTCACGCACAGCGACGATGACTGCTTGTTTTTCAGTCACCATTGTTGCAGTTTTATGAGACAAAACAGAATCTGCTTTGTCTTCCAGAACTGGGCTGTTTTGAGATTCTTTCAATGTAAACACATAACTGTCTCTTGAAGGGCTGTAAGGAAAATGGCATACATTACCCATGTAACTCCTCCATTGGCTATGCCTAACAGGCAGATTAACACGAGCATCTTTTCTGGTGCGTCACTTTTGCCTTTACCAGTGAATGAAACTGATTTTCTCTGGAATACTCATTTCGCCTCGTCAACCATCCGCATGGTTTGCTCCTCAACCTCTTTAGCAACTTCAATTAACCCTGCATCCTGAGATAGCGCCGAAAGCATTTGCGCGGGCTTGATAAGGCCGATCTTGGTTTTGCCTTGCTCCGTAAACACCGAAATACGGCACGGCAACGCCATGTTCAAGCGCATATCGGTGGACAAAACTTTTGCAGCCTGCCCCGGATTGCAGACTTCAAAAATCTTGCACTCCTCATCAAAAGCAATGCCTTTGCTGCGCAGCGTGGCACCCAGGTCG
>JAYVGW010000229.1:0-8708 GCA_043771735.1 Methyloglobulus sp. | reverse complement strand
TGAACGCGATTATGCTTTCCCTGGCAGCAACATTGCAAATCCGAACAATAAAGAAGAGCTGGTCAAAAACTATGAGGCCGCTGCCGAGTGGTATCCTGGTGATGGCATCAAACTGTTGGGGACATTTTTCTACAACGATTTTAAGAAAGTTTTGCAGCAGGATGCCGTTGTCACCTCGCCCACCTATCTCCAGTTCCTCAATACTGGGGCTTTTCATACCTATGGTTTTGAATTGGAAGGCGAAAAACGCTGGGATAATGGCCGCCACCTCAAGCTAAGTTGGACACACACTTTTGTGCGCGATGAAACCTCAAATGGCGGCAGTTGGGCGACAGACTCACCGAAAAATATGGTCAAGCTGCATTATGCCGAACCGTTGTTTGATGATACCTTCGCTGCGAGGCGGGAAGCCGAGTAGTCCCCAGAAGCGATAGGGCTGGGCGTTTTCACGGAGCGTTTTTTGCGGAGTGAAAATGCAAAGCATTCCGACATCGCGTCGAGTCATTGCGTAAACAAGTTTTATACCCCTTGTTGGGTATAAAACGAGAGAAGCAGGACGGCTGGGGCAGCCGCAGGCATTAGCGGTCGCGTTAAGTTTTTGCCGCTTGCTTGGGCTGGGATGCCAAAAACACGCTTTCGCAAAAATAGCGACTCCCTTAGGCTTCCATGCCTTTTTAGCCATCTGGCGTAACTCCCCAACCGAAAAGTAGAAGGCAGCAATTTTCGGTCTGCCATTGATTAAGCAGCTTGCTAATTTATCGTACAATCTGTTCGCTGCCGCGCTTTATCAATGGAATAAAGCAAAAAAGCATTGGTAAGTTATAAGGCTCGGCGCAATAACTGAAAGGTATTGCCCCTATCTTCCTTTAATGTCTATGTACGTTAATGATAAGTCCGTTCAGAAAACCTTACTCGCCAAAACTGGAATTGCTTACCAAATACCATGAAATTTTGCTTGCAAATAGTCAGGTAAATACTGATTTCGATAGCTTGTTGAACCGATACCGCGCCCATCTGGTCTACCCTTTCGAAGCCATGGTCGTTACCTTAGCCGTCGGCGGCATGATGAAGCTGGAAAGCAATCTGGAAATGATCCGCCGTGCTGCCTTTGCCATAGAAGACCATGATGCCTTTGTAATATTACCCCTTATGGCTTGAGTGTGTGGCTATAAAAGGCGCACAATGGGACTGCACTTGTGTTTCGGCATTGACTATTTCCAAGTGAAAGTTATACCGATGAAAAGGTTGGTAACAGGAGGAATCCATGAAACAAGAACAACATTATTTTGCTGGAAAGTCCGAGCGTACCGCAGCCGTTGTCGTTAAAGCTATCGACCGTGATGTGGAGTGGGGCGAAGATATACTCATGTTGGGCTTGGGTATCGTCATGTTATCTTCCACATTCGCACCCGTCGCCCCGCCAACTGTCCTTTTGCCCCTGGTTGCCCTTACCTTTGCCATTACTTCAAGCCTGGCCCGCATGAATTACCACAATATGGAGCGCAAACTTCTGGCATCAATGGAACAATTGAGCAGTTATGAGCAGACCCAGTTGAATCCTATTTGCAAGGTTTTTGATGAACAACCCATGTGTGCGCTGTCCGAATCGTATAACCCGTTAAAAAACTGGAGACGATTCGCCAAAAGCGCTATAGGCGGGGTATTGATCAACCCATTCTGGCTACCTATTTTTTATACGATGGGCATACAGATTGTGGAAGAAAATAATCTTGTTACGTTGAACAGGGCAGTTATCCGCGTCGAACAACGGGTTTCTCCCCCGGCACGGATCAATCAAGAAGAATCGTAAGGCGGTTACAAACCCAACGCCCTAAATTCCGTACAAGCCCGGCAGCGTTGCCACACGCGTTCAAATTCTTCCACCAATTGCCGATTACGGGCAGGCATGGTTGGGCTCCAAACCCCACGGTACTGACTGCTTTGTTGGCGAAATAAGTAGCCGTCACGGTCATTGACCAAAAAAGCCGAAGGATATTGCAGGTCGTCAACTTCAATCGGGGTACGCAATAAAAATGCCGACGGCAACCGTTGCGCCAGATCAATCAAAGGATGGGGTTGGCTGCGTGTAGCCAAGGTATCTTGTACTATAATCAATACGTTACCGCCTTGGCTGTTGATGGCAAATTGTTTCAGGGCTTCGAGAACATCTGCTTGTCCATACAAAATATGCTCCAGATCAGGGCTATAAATGCAGATTTGCCGACGAGCCTTAGCAATCAATTGAACGGTTGCGGAGATTGTATCCGCTAAGTTCTGGAATTCAGCGATTTCCACTAAGGCATCACGCGGTTTTGGGGTAGGACGGCTGGATGTGCTTATCGGTTCTACCTGTAAGCGCATGAGCTGGTGCGGGATATTGGCTTCCATGAAAACATCGCCCCCTTTGGTAAAGCCAAATTTTTCGTAGAATCCTATCACATCAGTTTGCGCATTAAGCCTGACCTCTGTCCACCCTAACTTACGTGCCTTATCAATTAGGTTGAGCAATAAAGCTTCGCCAACGCCTTGCTCCCGCCACGTTTGTAACACAGCCATTCGGCCAATTTTACCGTCAGGTGCCAGCCTGCCCGTGCCGATGGCTTGATGCTGGTTGTCACGCGCGACAAAGTGGTGACAGTCTGGGTCGATACTGTCGAATTCCACTTCCTCAGGTATGTTTTGTTCGACAACAAAAACGGCTTCGCGCACGGCGCGAAGATCGTCAAAATCGGCCTGATAACTGGCGGGTTCAATACGGAAATCGGAGATATTCATAACTTAATTTGGAGGCTATTGGATGCTTGTCAAAGCGCCATTGTTTCTCGATGAGAAAAACTGTCAATCACGCTGTAATTATAATCAATAGAAATATAGACGGTTTATCCAGTTTTTATAAATTATTCTGGGCATATTGCGCCATAAGCTGTTCTTGTGTTGTCTATAAGCCGTTATAATGGCATATTGAAACAAGCCTACTGTCATTGCTACGGTGTTCAAAGATTACCCTTTATCCGGCTAGGTCGGTAAGGCATGAATGATTGGCAGTATTTTGATAAAAATCCAAAACTTAGAGGAAATGGCGCGTGGCAGTTATAAAGATCACCCCTGAGCAAATTACCCTGAAAAAACGTAAGGGGCCAAAAGGCCATGCTATCGACTTGGGTTCTGTGCAAGAGGTTAGGGTTCTGCTGGGTTCTGAATCTCGGCAAAAGGATTTGCTAATCGAACATTTACACAAAATTCAAGATAAATACCAGCACCTTTCAACTAAACATCTGGTCGCGCTGGCCCATGAGATGAACCTGGCGACTGCCGAGGTGTTTGAAGTCGCGTCTTTTTACCACCATTTTGATGTGGTCAAGGAAGGCCAGCCAGCGCCACCTGCGCTAACTGTCAGGGTATGCGAGTCTTTGACTTGCGATATGTATGGCGCCCATGATTTGATCCATGATTTAGAAAAAGGCTTGGGCGATGGCGTTCGGGTACAAAAAGTGCCGTGCGTGGGGCGTTGCCAACATGCACCCGTTGCCGTTGTCGGGCAAAACCCTATCGACCATGCGACTGCCGAATCCGTCAAAACAGCGATAAACAACAAAGAGACAACAGCCAAAATTACCCAATACCTCAATCTGGCCCAATATAAAGCGGACGGTGGCTATCAAACCCTTAAAAGCCTGCTGGATGGTCAAATTGACCACGAAAGCATCCTGCAAAAAATGGAAAGTTCCGGTTTGCGTGGTTTGGGCGGCGCTGGTTTTCCTGCGGGGAAAAAATGGCGCATCGTTAAGGGTTTCGCTGGCCCACGGCTGATGGCGGTCAACATCGACGAGGGCGAACCAGGTACATTTAAAGACCGCCACTATCTTGAAAGTGACCCGCACCGTTTCCTCGAAGGTACGGTAATCGCTGCATTAACAGTAGGTTGCGACGAAATTTATGTATACCTGCGTGATGAGTATGCGGGTTGTCGAGAAATCCTGACCAAAGAAATTGCCGCATTACAGGCCAATCCGCCTTCAACTGAGCATAAACTGCCACTTATACACCTGCGCCGTGGTGCAGGTGCTTATATCTGCGGCGAAGAATCGGCGATGGTCGAATCCATCGAAGGCAAACGCGGTATGCCTCGCTTGAGGCCGCCTTTCCTGGCGCAAGTCGGGTTGTTTGGTAAGCCGACGTTGGAACACAATATGGAAACCTGCTATTGGGTCAGGGACATAATCGAAAAAGGGCCGGAATGGTTTACCTCATACGGCAGGAACGAACGCAAAGGGCTGCGGTCTTTTTCTGTATCAGGCCGCGTCAACAAGCCGGGTGTTCACTTAGCGCCGGCGGGTATTACGGTGCGGGAACTGATTTCTGAATATTGTGGCGGTATGTTGGAAGGCCACGAATTTTATGGCTATTTTCCCGGCGGCGCATCAGGCGGTATTTTGCCAGCATCAATGGGCGATATTCCCTTGGATTTCGACACCTTAAACAAGTATGGCTGCTTTATCGGTTCCGCCGCCGTGGTTATTTTTTCCAAGCAGGACAGCGCTAAGAAATTGGCGTTGAATGCGATGAAATTTTTTGAGGATGAGTCCTGTGGACAGTGCACTCCGTGTCGTGTTGGTACGGCGAAAGCGG
The DNA here is from genome assembly GCA_043771735.1 of Methyloglobulus sp. GTDB lineage: Bacteria > Pseudomonadota > Gammaproteobacteria > Methylococcales > Methylomonadaceae > Methyloglobulus. The sequence goes on along the minus strand of JAYVGW010000229.1, from coordinate 4,079 downwards.
CTGTGTTAATGGAGCAGGCTGTTTGGGATAAGGATCTGCTAGAAGAGCTGTCATCCGTGATGGTCGATGCTTCCATCTGCGGTCTAGGGCAAGCTGCGCCCAATCCATTACGTTGCGTAATCAAATACTTCCCAGACGAATTGCAATAATCCTCGGCATTAAAGAGAGAATAAGTTATGGCTGCTAATCCAGAATTCATCAACAAACCCGAAATCAAGTTTACCCTGGACGGCGAAAGCATGTCCGGCTATCAGGGTGAAACCATTTTGCAGGTCGCCAAACGCCATGGCAAGGAAATTCCGCATCTTTGTTACACGGAAAGTTTACGACCTGACGGTAATTGCCGTGCGTGTGTGGTGGAAATCGACGGCGAACGCGTCCTTGCGCCTTCTTGTTGCCGTACGCCAACGGAAGGCATGAAAATCCAGGCACAAAGTGAACGCGCGGTAAGGTCGCAAAAAATGGTGCTGGAATTGCTTAAGTCGGATATGCCTGAGCAGGGTAAATCCCCTTATAAACTGGATTCCGAGCTGGACTTGTGGGCTGATAAGTTGAAAGTTGGTGTACCAAGATTTAAAAGCCGCGCCCAGCCTGTAGCTGATCTATCACACCCCGCGATTGCAGTTAACCTCGATGCCTGTATCCAATGCACACGCTGCGTCAGGGCTTGCCGCGAATCGCAAATGAATGATGTAATTGGTTACGCTAACCGTGGTGCACATTCTGAAATCGTCTTCGACATTGCCGATCCCATGGGTGCCAGCAGTTGTGTCGGCTGCGGCGAGTGTGTGCAGGCCTGTCCAACTGGCGCACTGATGCCTGCCAATAACGTCGGTTTGCAAGTGCCTGATAAGACGGTGGATTCCACTTGCCCATATTGCGGTGTTGGCTGCTTAATCAAATACCACGTCAAAGACAACAAAATACTTTACACCGAAGGCAGGGATGGCTTCACCAACCATTTGCGCCTGTGCGTGAAAGGCCGCTATGGCTTCAACTACATCGACAACCCGTTACGCTTGACCAAGCCGTTAATAAGACGGGAAGGTGTAGCAAAAACAACAGAATTGCTCGACCCAAAAGACCTGGACAGCGTTTTCAGGGAAGCAAGCTGGGAAGAAGCGTTGAATTTCGCGGCCAATGGCTTGAAGAAGATCCGTGATGAAAAAGGCAAAAAAGCCTTGGCCGGATTGGGTTCTGCCAAAGGCAGCAATGAAGAGGCTTATCTGTTCCAAAAGCTGGTGCGTACGGGTTTTGGCTCGAATAACGTTGATCATTGTACCCGTCTTTGTCATGCTTCGTCAGTGGTCGCGTTATTGGAGTGTATCGGTTCTGGCGCGGTATCCAATCCGGTTGCTGATGTCGCCAAGGCAGAAGTCATTATCATCATCGGCTCCAACCCAACGGTTAACCATCCGGTTGGCGCGACCTTCATGAAGAATGCCGCCGCAAAAGGCGCGAAGATCATCCTGATCGATCCCATCAAGACCGCCATATCCAAATACGCCACCCACGTTTTGCAGTTCCGCCCTGATACCGATGTCGCGCTGCTTAACAGCCTGATGCACGTCATTCTCGAGGAAGGCCTGCAAAATGATGAATACATAGCCAAATATACCGAAGGTTTTGAGGTGATGCGTGGGCATCTTAAACATTATTCGCCCGAATACGTCGCGCCGATATGCGGTATTGATGCCAACACCTTACGTGACGTTGCTAGGTTGTACGCCACTTCAAAAGGTTCCATGATACTTTGGGGCATGGGCATCTCCCAGCACATACATGGCACCGATAACGCCCGCTGTTTGATTGCCTTGGCCCTGATGACCGGGCAAATCGGCAGGCCAGGCACCGGCTTGCATCCCTTGCGTGGGCAGAATAATGTACAGGGCGCATCCGATGTCGGCTTGATACCGATGGTTTATCCTGATTATGAGCCAGTTGACAATCCCGCTAACCAAGCCAAATTTGAGAAGTTGTGGGGCGTTAAGCTGGATCCAAAACGCGGCTTGACCACCGTGGAAATGCTACATGCCATCCTGCATCACGAAGTGTTCGGCATGTTTATTGAGGGCGAAAACCCCGCCATGTCTGACCCCAACCAAAACCACGCCCGTGCTGCGATGGCGGCTTTGGAACATCTGGTCGTGCAGGATATTTTCCTTACCGAAACCGCCGGTTTTGCTGACGTAATCCTGCCTGCTTCGGCCTTCTACGAAAAAACTGGGACTTTTTCCAACACCGACAGACGGGTGCAAATGGGTCGGCAGGTCGTTAACCCGCCCGGCGAAGCCAAGCAAGACCTTTGGATTATCCAGGAAGTAGCTAACCGTTTAGGTTGCAACTGGAATTATCAAGGCCCCAAAGACGTATTCAACGAAATGCGCCAGGCGATGACCAGTATTGCCGGAATGACGTGGGAGCGGCTTGAAAATGAAGATTCCTTAACTTATCCGCTGGAAAATATCGGCGATCCTGGTGAGCCGATTATCTTTACAGACGGTTTCCCAACACCGTCTGGCAGGGGAAAGTTTGTTCCAGCGGAATATATTCACGCGGATGAATTGCCTGATGATGAATATCCTTTGGTCTTCATCACGGGCCGTCAACTAGAGCATTGGCATACCGGTAGCATGACGCGTCATTCCGCTACTCTGGATGCTATTGAGCCCGATCCCGTGGTTAGCCTTAATCCTGATGACTTGAAAAATCTGGGTGTTGCTGCGGGAGAGCTGATTACTATAGAGTCACGCCGAGGCAAGATTACCGCTTACGCCCGTTCCGATAACGCCATGCAAAAAGGCAATGTGTTCATGGCCTTCTGCTACAACGAAGCCAATGCCAACTTGCTCACTAATGATGCGCTTGACCCTTCCGCAAAAATACCGGAATTCAAGTTTTGCGCGGTTAAGGCATCGGCAGGTGGAATGTTGGCTAGGCGGATTAGTTAGGCAAGCGGGGCAGCGCTGTTCTGCCCCTTCCAATGCCTGTAGCGATCAATAAATTGCCTATATTCAGTATTTTGCTAACGGGTTTTGTCTAGTAATATGGCGCGTTGAATATTGGTGTGGATTATTTTTGCCAACAGTGTGATATTTACATTCCGTCACTGCAACAAATTCTAAGCAATTCAAAAAGCATACCCATAGGATCAGTAATGAATAAATCGAATAAATTACTTTTAGTGACGGCAATAATGTCAGCGCTAACAACACACAGTGCCAGCGTTTCAGCCGATCATGGCTCGTTGGGTTTTGGGATTGGCACGGCATCGCCGATTATTACCCAAACTGGGGTAACACTACCGACTGGCATGTGGGCTGGCGGGATAATCACGCAGTTTGTTAACTTAGACAGCATCCCCGATTCGCAACTTTTGGCGTTGAAAAACAATGCGAAGACTGAGGCCGATGGCGATGTCCATGATGTCGATACTTTTTTGCAGCCTTCGATATTTGCCGCGTATGGGGTTACGGACGATTTGACTTTGGGGCTTAGAATCCCGTATGTGTTACGTTCCAACGTCCGCTCACCGGATGAAGACGGGGGCGAGGTGCTTAATCAAGGCGATCCTAGCGGTTTTGGGGATGTTTCCTTCTTTGGGCAATACCGCTTTTACCACAGTGACGATAATTTAAACCATGCTTCTCTAGTTATCGGTTTAAAAACGCCAACCGGCGAAACATCGATACCAACTAATCCGGTTGCCGAAGAGCCAGGTCACGAAGAAGAAGAGGAGGAAGGTGGACACCATGGCGGTAGCGGAGCTTTCGAAACTCATTCCCAACCCGGTGGCGGTGCCTGGAGCCCTTCTTTCGGACTTTCTTTCACCCGCGCAATGGGGAGTTTTTCTTTTGACACCAGCGTTCTCTATACCGTAGCAACCACGGGCGCACAAAAAACCGATCTCGGCGATATTTTTGGTTATAACTTTGCGTTGTCTTATGCCTTCGGCGCACCTGCCCGCAATAATTTTTTCTCGTCCAGTAACAATGCGCCGTGGACTGCTGTTCTGGAACTCAATGGCGAATGGCAGGATTACGAAAGAATTGATGGGCAACGTAATCCTAATTCTGGCG
>JAYVGW010000228.1:0-14112 GCA_043771735.1 Methyloglobulus sp. | reverse complement strand
CCCGCTGAAACTCAGGGAGTGTTGTCGGAAAGCCACGGGTATCCATTTTGGCAAATTAACATCATCTCACCGAATTGGCAAGCAACCGGATAGGCATGGTTATAACTAGACTTTGCCAAATCCTAGCAACTACATTGACATCGATTAAGCGACTTGGATTTCCGTTCCGATCCTTCGTGCGTCCACCTCGGTCAATATTTAGGACAATAACTTCAACAAAGGTTGATAGCAGCTAAGAAGTTCTTGTTGATTTACAGGATAAATTATATTTTTATATAAATTTCAAAGAATTATGATTTATGTTTCTAACTATTTGAATTAAAAAGGGCGGTTTCAAGGTTGAAGTGCAAATAAAGCGGCATGATGCTGCTTAAAATCAAATGCGTCTGGTGTAAACAATTCGGCAGGGCATTTGAAGCCTAGCGATTTGCGTGGCCGGGTGTTTAGCTTCCACGCAATCGCATCTAAATCTTCTTGGGTGAACACGCTTAAGTCTTCACCTTTGGGCAGGTACTGGCGAAGCAACCCATTGGTGTTTTCATTGATGCCGCGTTGCCAAGGGCTGTGCGGGTCGGCAAAGTACACTTTTACGCCGGTCGCTTCAGTCAACTTGGCGCGTGCCGCCATTTCCTTGCCTTGGCCATAAGTCATCGACAGGCGCTCCTGGGCTTCAATACGGTTAAGTGTAAGCTGGGTTGGTCTCGGTTCACACTTTTAAGTGTGCCAGAAACCTGCTCCGGTGAATAGCCCCGCCGTAAGCAGAGCATCACCATGGCCCATAGCGCACTGCCAACCTGCAAACGCCGCTCAACCCTGGGCTTGGCAGAATTCTTAACGGCTCGTGCTTGCGCCAATACCGCACGATACTTCCCCGCAATCGGCGGTCGGCCTCGAGCACGCTCCACCACAGGCCGTTCCCAGCCATTGCGACGCAACTCCCGCGTGACCGTCGATACAGAACGACCCAAACCCTTTGCTATCCAGGATGGTTTGAAGCCCATGGTTAACTGCGTTTGGATTAAACTACGTTCTTCCATACTGTGTGTTTGTATTTTTCCATGCAACATTTTCCCTAAAAAAATGTTGCACTTCAATTTTGAGCGCGCCAAGTGATTGGCTCTGATCTATTAAAAATACGAGCATTAAATGGAAGTCAGCACTTTGCTTTTGAAGAGCTATCATGTCAACTTGCATCTTTAGAACCGCGTGAAATTGGAGAGACATTCCTTCGCAAAGGTATCGGGTCGGATGCGGGTGTTGAATGCTATTTAATCCATACAGATGGTAGGGAAACGGGTTGGCAAGCTAAGTTTTTCGATTGCTTCGCTTCTGGGCAGATTTCACAACTAACCGAATCCTGTCAAAAAGCGTGCAAAACTTTCCAGGGTCCTGGGGAAAGAGCGTTGAAAAGTTTCCACCCCAGGTTGTTTAATGACCGGCTTTTTGCCGGAGAAACCTGGAGTGATAGAAATGGACGTAATTGCCGAAATCCGACGGCATCATTTTGTTGGGAACGAAAAGATTACTTCTTTGGCGAAAGCCTTTAAGTTATCCCGCCCAACCATCCGCAAGCATCTCAAGACGGTTGAAGAACCGGTTTATTTTCGTAAGCATCAACCGCACCCAAAGTTAGGGCCTTTCCATGGGCAACTGGAGGCTTGGCTAGAAAGTGAAGCCCCGCTGCCACGTAAGCAACGACGCACTGCCCATCGCTTGTATGAATGCCTACAGGTTGAAGGCTATCAAGGCAGTTACACAGTCGTCCAACGCTATGTAAGGCACTGGAAGCAAAAACACGCAAGCAGTCCCGCTGTCAAACAGGTATTCATTCCGTTAGCGTTCCCACCGGGGGAGACCTGCCAGTTTGACTGGAGCCAAGAAACCGTTGAGCTTGGCGGCGTGGTGCAAACCATCAAGGTTGCCCACTTCCGGTTAGTCTATAGCCGTAAGATGTTCGTGGTCGCCTATCCCCGGGAACAACAGGAAATGGTGTTGGATACCCATATCAAGGCCTTTGAATACTTTGGGGGCGTCCCCAGGCGCATGGTGTACGACAACCTGAAGGCGGTGGTCGATGCCATTTTTGTCGGTAAGGAAAGACGTTTTAATGCCCGGTTTTTGTCAATGGCCAACCATTATTTGTTTGAGCCTGTTGCGTGTACCCCAGAATCGGGTTGGGAAAAAGGTCAAGTTGAAAACCAGGTGGGCAACATTCGTGAGTGGTTGTTTACGCCCCCCCATGCGAGGTTTGCCGATTTTATTGCCCTCAACCAGTGGCTGGCCAAACGCTGCCGGGAACTGGCAGGATGTCCGCATCCAGGGCAGGTTTCCCGAACCATCGCCGAGTGTTTTACCCAAGAGCAGGCCTTGTTGATGCCAGTGACAGCCTGTTTCGACGGTTACGTCGAAAAGGCCAAGCGCGTTTCGAGCTTGTGTTTGGTCAGTATAGACCGCAACCGCTACAGTGTGCCCGCACAATGGGCCAATAAGGTTGTTTCGGTCCGGTTAACGGCAGACCGTATCAGGGTGGTTGCGCAGGGGCAGTTGATTTCTGAACATTGCCGCAGTTTCGGGCGAGACCAATTAGTTTGTGATCCATGGCACTATCTGCCCGTGCTGGAGAAAAAGCCCGGCGCACTCCGGCATGGCGTGCCATTTCAAGGTTGGGATTTGCCGGTGATGGCAAGGGACTTCGGCGACAACGGCCTAGAGACGCTGGAAGTGGCCTGTGACCTGACCTTGGCAACCGGGGTTATCACATCGGCTATTGTCCTCAATGAAATGCGTCGGTTGACCGAAGCGGCAAGGCCGAAAACCCTGGATAATAACGCGCTTTCTTTGCCCACGCTGTCGCTGGAACCCACCGCCGATTGCAGCCGCTACGATAGCTTACGGAGTCTGCGCAATGTCCATTGATCGGATAGCCCAATTGAAAACATTGCATCTTTTTGGTATGGTGGCTGCGTGGAACGAATGGCAAGCCGAGTACGCCACCCAGAAAAAACCGGTGATGCCGGAAGTTTGGCTGGATCGGTTGATTGCGGCGGAACAAGCAGACCGCCAGGCACGCAGCTTAAATTATCAACTAAAAGCGCACGCTTCCCCATTCATCGTGACCTGATGAAGTTTGACTGGCAAGAAACACCGTTGCAACGCGGCCACATTGAGCAACTGGCCAATGGCGGTTTTATGGATCAGGCTCACAATTTGATCCTCGTCGGGGGTACGGGTACTGGCAAAACACATATTGCCACCGCGTTGGGCATCGCCGCGATTCACCAAGGCAAGCGGCTAAGGTTCTATAACGCCGTTGATCTGGTCAATCTGCTGGACAAAGAGAAACAACAAGGCAAAGCCGGTAATTTGGCCAAACAGTTGACGCATCTTGATGCAGTTATCATTGATGAGCTGGGGTATTTGCCATTCCCAGAATCTGGCGGTGCCTTGCTTTTTCATCTAATCAGCCATTTGTATGAAATCACTTCCTTAATCATCACGACCAACCTCAGCTTTGCCGAATGGGTACAAGTTTTTGGTGACGCCAAAATGACAATAGCATTGCTGGATAGGATCACCCATCATTGCGATATTTTTGAAACTTGCAACGATTCTTATCGATTTAAACAACGGAAAAAGACAATAGAAAGCTAATAATTCTTTAAGTTAACTGGAAACTTTTCAAAACTGTTTGACACATGTGCTGCTTTTTCAGCGCCATTGTATCCACATAGCTGATGATTTTGCTGTTGTTCCGTGGTATGGCGGTCAAGTCAAAAATAAAATACGAATTCAGGTTAACTAGCATCTCTACGGAAAGTGCCGTCTCCGCGTTGTGGCTTTCATCGACAATCACCACTGGCTTTAATCGCCGGATAACATTGATTAAGGCGGAAGCGTCATAGTCTGGCAGCAAGGCTTCATTACCATCATCATCGCTCAGGAAGGAGGCCAGATAGCCGTTATCCTGATAGATTTTCCGGTCTTCATTATTTTTTGCCCGTAAGCTGTCAAAGCTGTTTGACACAACCAGGTTATCCAGCGTTACTGACTATTATCAATAAATGAAAGAAAACAGGCTAATCATCTTTATTTGACCGTTCCGTGATAATTTCGTGATATTTTTATCTTAAGATTCAGTCTTGGTAGTAAAGCGGCTAGTTACGGAATTTTAAAATGATATACGTTGCTGACGGATTGGAAATCAATTATTTAAGCCCCAACGAAATCCACGACTGGCAGCCTTACACCGAAGCGCCCCCGCCAAGCCAGCGCAGCGAACCTTTCGTTCAACGCCTGAAGGATGTAGGCTTATGGACACCTTCACAGATCGCAGGGCGACGCTGGGCAATGGGTTGTGTGTCGTTGGAAATCACTCAACGTTGCAACCTGGATTGTACCTTATGTTACCTCTCAGAACATTCCGAAGCCGTGCGCGACATTCCACTGGAAGAAATTTTTCGCCGTATCGACATGATCGAAGCTCACTATGGTAAAAATACCGACGTGCAAGTTTCAGGCGGTGACCCGACCTTACGCAAGCGCGAGGAGTTGGTTCAAATTGTGCGGTGCATTACCGATAAAGGCATGCGTGCTTCGCTGTTCACCAATGGCATTCTGGCAACGCGTGAGTTACTGGCCGAACTGTGCGCGGAAGGCCTTGTCGATGTAGCTTTCCATGTCGATATGACCCAGCAACGTAAGGGTTATGCTAACGAAACCGAGCTCAACGTAATCCGAGAAAAATATATCGAGCGCGCACGGGGCTTGCCGTTAGCGGTATTTTTCAACACCACTATCCATGACGATAATTTTCATGAAGTGCCATCACTGGTGCAGTTTTTTCGTCAGCATACTGACGTGGTAAGCCTGGTTTCGTTTCAGCTTCAGGCCGATACGGGGCGGGGCGTGTTACGTGATCGTGACCAGTGCATCACACCCGATACGATGATCGAGCGCATCCAAGTAGGCGCAGACAAGGCGCTACGTTTTGACACATTAACGGTCGGTCATCCCAGTTGTAACCGTTATTGCATGGCATTTTCGATTAACGGCAATCTGTATGATTGTTACGACGACCCAGATTTCATCGTACTGTTATTGAATGCCACCGCAAATGCCAGTTTTTCCCGAACAGATCGGAGTGCTACTATTGTGGCTATTTTCCGCGCTTTTTTCAAAGCACCGCATTTGTGGGGAAAAGGGCTAAACTGGCTTGTTCGCAAAATTTGGTCAGCCAAGGCTGATCTGTGGATAGCGCGTGGCAAGGTTCATAAACTGACATTTATGATCCACAACTTCATGGATGCCTGTCATTTGGAGCATGATCGCATCCACGCCTGTATTTTTATGGTGGCAACCCAAGATGGACCGATCTCCATGTGCTTGCACAACGCCAAACGCGATGATTATATCTTAAGGCCGATTGCCGTAAGCGGAGCAGAGGGAAAGCGCTTATGGCAGCCCTTGAGCGGCGAAACTATGCCCGCAGCTGAGGTGAATGAGTATCCAATCGATCCCAAGATTTATCCCATTAAACTCCTGAAGGGTCGAACCCGTGCGGAAGTCTTGCAGAATCGCAGCGTGCATTCTAGCACTACAACAACCGCCCATAAACCAAACGCCGCTTCGGTTAATGTTGAGGATAATTTGCAATGATAAATATAAAAACGCTATTGCTGGCAATACTCTTACTGTTGCTTAACGGCTGTTCTACCTTGGTACCTGCTCCAGAACCGCTATCGAATTTGCGTAGCGCCGAACCTTTGGCTGCTTACGCGCGCGTCTTACAAAGCTATGTTAACGAACGTGGCGAAGTGAATTTCCCCGCCTTGCAAAAGCATCGCGCCGATTTGGATAATTACGTTGCTTACGTCGCCCAATTACCAATAACTTCGATCAGCAATGCAAACGAGCGTTTGGCGCATTACATCAACAGCTATAATACCTTGTCGATGTATAACGTGCTGGAGTCGGGCATTCCAAAGACCAATGCGGGTTCAGCTAAGATTCGATTTTTTTATCTACGTAAATTGCTTATCGGCGGTAAGCACATGTCACTTTATGACTACGAAAACGATGTTATTCGGGTGTTGAAGGAACCGCGTGTCCATTTCGCGTTGAACTGTAGTGCGCTAAGTTGCCCCGTGTTGCCGAGGACACCGTTTTCCGGTGCCAATTTGAACCAAGAATTAGACCGTGAAACACACAAATTCTTTTCGGAGCGGCGGAATCTTCGTATCGACCACATCAATAAAAAAGTGTACTTAAGTGAACTACTGGATTTTTACCCTGATGACTTTATATCTGCCGACACCCCAACGCTTATCACTTATATCAACCGCTATGCACCGGAGAAAATCCCCGACAATTACACAATCGAATTTATCCCTTACGATTGGACGATAGCCAATTCCTCACGATGATGGCGCAAAATATTCTGCGGATAAGTCGATATTTTTTAGGCTTATTGTTTGTTGCAACGGCTGTCGGCAAGCTGCTTGATAACCGTGGTTTCGCGCACATAATAGACACTTATCAATTGGGCATCCCCAATAGTGCGCTTTTGGGGCTTGCCCTATCAATCTCCCTGTTGGAGCTGCTTATTGGTATCAACATTCTGCGTGGTCGGTCTTTGCGCATGAACATCCTGGCAACGTTGGGCTTCCACTTGGGCTATGCAAGCTTGGCGTTTGTCACTCTACTGCGTGGAATTACGCTCTCCAATTGCGGCTGCTTTGGCGTTTTTCTGGCACGCTCACTTAAATGGTCAACGGTGGGCGAAGACTTGTTACTTGCGCTCATTAGCCTAGTCTGCTGGTTATTGGTGAGGAAGCGATGAATAGCTTGATTCGTTTGAGATGGACTTTGCTCACACTAATTCTGTTAGGCGCATTGATTGCCGTCCTGATTGTGCCGATATGCGGCTGGTTGTTTAACTGCGGTTGCGACTGGCCGTGGCATGGGTTTTATGAACATTGCAATGCCTTCATTGCCGAGTCGCCGGACAAATGTCCGTGGTGCGTCAATAGTTTCATCGACATCATCACGTTCAGAAAGACCTCATAACCAACATCAGCATCGCCTAACGCTGTGTCTGATAACGCCAAGACAACCACCCCAATTATCATCAAAAATTGCTCCAATAAGCCAATCACGTTTATTTGAACATTTCGTGATAATTTCGTGATATTTGTATCTGATAATGAAATAGCAGTAATTCGTTTAGTTAGGCTCTACCATTTCAGGATGTGCTCTGGTGGGGGCGAATACTGCGAGAAGAGCAACGCCCAATTTATAGATTTTAGTAAATAACTTATTCAGGAGAAGACAATGAAACAAAAACTCTTAGCGTTAGGCATCTCTTTAGCCGGGGTGCTTGGAAACAGTCTGTCGGCCAACGCCGCTGACTTCGAGGTAACTATCACCAACCTGACCCGCGGTCAGCAATTTACGCCAATTCTGGTAGCAAGCCACAAGGCTGGCGTTCAACTCTTTAAGCTCGGGCAACCAGCGAGTCCGGAACTCGCGACCTTAGCTGAGGAAGGGAATACAGAACCACTCACCAACCTGCTCACAGCGACTCCAGGGGTTTTGGATGTCACCCAATCCAGTGGGCTGCTCAATCCAGGAGCATCGGTGACTCTTAAAGTGAAGACGCGCGGTGGCTTTGACCATCTGAGCGTAGCGTCGATGCTGATCCCCACCAACGATGCTTTCTTTGCCTTAAATGGCGTGAAGGGGCCTTTGGGTTATGAGGTAGCGAATCATATGTCCGTTGCCTATGATGCAGGCTCTGAACGCAATGACGAACTGTGCATCAACATTCCCGGGCCATCTTTCGCCGAGTGCGGGGGGCCAGGTGGCGGCGGTGCGCCTACAGGTGGCGAAGAGGGCTATGTCCATGTCAATGCGGGAATCCACGGAATAGGAGATCTCAATGCCGCCGAGCGCGACTGGCGCAACCCTGCGGCGCGCATCGTCATTCGTCGTGTGCCGTAGCATGTAGATTGGATTGGGGCCGTAGCGAAACCCAGCAATTCATCCCAGAATGCTGGGTTTCGTTTAGGGTTCCGTTTCAAGTTGACCCAACAAAACGCTCAATTCAAGCCTTCGTCTATCTTAATAAACCAACGTCTGGAGATATTAAATGCAATCATCCTTTGCTCCCCTTTATCGTATGTTAATTATCCTTATTGCTCTTATTAGCAGCACTCAACTTGTTTTTGCATCAGGTTCTTACAGCACGGGTGGCGGCGGTGGTGGTGATGCTAATCAAGTCTACAATCTTGGCAAGTCTACGGTTTACAAGAAATTGGTTTGCTCAAGCTGTCCTCTGGCTGGACAGGAAATCGATGCCGCCAAGGCCGCTGAAATTATTCAAATGTTAACCGATAAACCGGAACTCACTGCAAAGCTTTCTGAAAGCGAGTTTGAAAGTGTGCTTGTTTATCTAAAACGCCGCTACGACCTTAAATAATTCAAAAAAAGGGACTTAATTATGAATATTCAACGCTCTCTTGCGATAACTATTCTTACCTTGCCGTGTTCCGTAAATGCTGCAAGTAACCCCTGGCTACCTGAGCCAGGCTCTTTGAATACGGTGCTTTCTTATGTATTCCAGACAGCCGACAATTTTTATTTTGGCAATAAGAAAACAGCTCTACCGACTGATCTCGATCAGCACACCGCTAGTGCCTATTTGGAATACGGGCTTACCGACAGTATCGCCCTTGATGCACGGTTGGGTTACGCATCCAGTGACTTTCTCAAAACGGGGGCAGATGGCCCCAGTCCTTTCGGCGCTAGCCTGGATGGTTTGACCGACACGAACTTGGGCATCCGTTGGCGAGTGCTGGATGAGCTTGTCGGCGACAAGGCAACGGTCACACTTCGTGCCGCAGGGATTGTAGAAGGCACTTACCGCACGGGGGCATTAAACGCTATCGGTGATGGTGCTTCTGGCGGCGAATTTTCGGCGCTGGTTGGACGTTATTTCGAAAATGGTATTTCCTTGTCGGGAGAGGTTGGTTATCGCACCCGAAACAAACCTGTGCCTGACGAATTTTTTGCAAATATTCGTGGCGGTTATGCCATTACCTCCAAACTCGGTATCGGTGTTTCTTATCAAGTGGCTGAATCGCTCGGCGGTATTGACATCGGCAGCCCCGATTTTACGCCTGCCCGCTTCCCCGCAGTTAATGAAGATAACCAAACTTTTGGAGTCGATCTGAGTTACCGGGTAACGCCCAAAGCGTTTGTTTCGGTTAATTATGGGACGACGCTCACCGGAAGGAATACCAGCAACCAAAACATCGTTGGGGTAAACCTTGGCTACAGCTTTTTTTAGGAAACATGAACGATGGTTAAGCAATTGCATATTACCGCCATTATTCCTGCACTGAATGAAGAAAGCGCGATTGGGCTAGTGGTGACGGATTTATTGGCCCTGCAAGACAGTAACGGCAACGCGATGGTCGATCAAGTCATTGTCGCCGACAATGGCTCTGTCGATCTTACCGCAATGCACGCTCGTGAAGCGGGTGCAAAAGTTGTCTCGGAGACTCGCCGTGGCTATGGGGCAGCCTGCTTAGCCGCCATTAACAGCATAACCGAAACTGACGTGGTCTTGTTTGTCGATGGCGATTGTTCGATAAGGGTATCCCAGACCAGCCGATTGCTCGATGCCATTGCGGAGGGTGCCGACATGGCCATAGGCTCCCGCTGTTTAGGGTATATCGAACCAGGTGCTATGAGCCTGCCACAACACCTGGGCAATGGCTTGATTGCCAGGATTATCGCCTTACTGTGGCAAGCACCGGTAACCGATATTGGGCCGTTCCGCGCGATTCGTTACCCAACCCTGCAAAAGTTGGCGATGCAAGACCGTGCTTACGGCTGGACAGTCGAAATGCAGGTTAAGGCATTGCAACAAGGTCTGGTGGTGCGTGAAATTCCGGTTGATTGCCTGGTTCGGGTAGGCCGCTCTAAGGTTAGCGGCACGGTGCGCGGCGTGATAGGCGCGGCTTGCGGCATGTTCGGTATGATAATGCGTTTGTGGTGGCAAGGCAGACATGCAAAAAAAAGCAACAACTCCCCAATTGAATTCAATGTTTGAACCTAGAAAAATCAGGTAAAAGTGTAGAAACCCGTTCGTGCTGAGCCTAGTCGAAGCATGAACGGGTTTCTACACGCTCACCCATTTGGCGAGCCATCCAAAATCCCGCTCAACCCTTCGACAAGCTCAGGGCGAACGGGATTTTGGATAGCTCAACTGCGGTTTTTAGGTTGAATGAATAAGGATAATCCGTGAACCTCGGCAATAAATTGAATAACCCGTTAAGTGCTTATGCCAACTGGATACATTTGCAATGGCCGTCGAACACACCGGAAGCATTACCGGAGGTAGGCTTGGACGGCGCTACTTCGATTCCCGGCATTCGTATTGCTGGCGATCTCCTGGGCGTGCCATTGCTTAAATTCGCTGCCGATTCCGGGGCAAGAGCGGTGCAAGCATTTATTGCTGAAAAGGCGTTTATCGATAGGGTTCAGAACGTAGATGGTTTAGATTTGGCTATTATCGGCGGCGGTGTTGCTGGTCTTGCCGCCGCTTTGGAAGCGCAAAAGGCCGGACTTAAGTTTGTCGTCTACGAAGCCAGCGAACCGTTTGCCACGATCGTCAATTTCACCAACGGCAAACCGATTTTCACCTATCCGCGTACCATGCAGCCGCGAGGCGAAGTCAAATTGTCTGCTGATGTTAAAGAACGTTTGCTGACGCAACTGCAAACCCAGGCGGAACAGGCCAATATCCCTTTTGAAATTCGCCGCGTGGATCGTGTCGTTCGTAAAGGCAAGGCGTTGGAAGTACGGTTTACCGATACCCATCCTGCTATTCGCGCAACAAGGGTATTGATCTGCACGGGCAGGAGCGGCGATCACTATAAGCTGGATGTTCCTGGCGAAAAACTCGACAAAGTTCATAACCGATTATTTGACCCCAAGGATTACTCGGGCAAGGATGTATTGGTGGTAGGGGGTGGTGATTCCGCTTTGGAAGCGGCGGTAAGTTTGTGTGAAGCGGGAGCGGACGTAAGCTTGAGTTATCGAGGTGCTGCTTTTTCCAGACCCAAACAGGAAAATATCGACAAAGCCGAAGCATTACTGGGCGACAAGATACTGTATACGACTCAGGTAACCCGCATTGAAGCGGATAAAGTTTGGCTGGATGGAGCGCATAATGTAAACGTCTGTGTGCCTAATGATGACGTCTTCGTGCTGATTGGCCGGGAAGCGCCAGTCGATTTTTTTCATCGCACGGGCATCAGTGTCAGAGGCCATTGGTCGATTCGGAAGATGACAGGCTTTTTTCTCACGCTGTTAACCGTGTTGTTTATTTACCGCTGGAAAACTGAAAATAGCGCAGTCGCTGACTTGTTCCTGGAAAAGGATTGGTTTCCTAATAACATTGACGCAGCTTCATGGCCTGCCGACAATTCGCTTATCAAGATATTGCAGCACGAAGTTAACACGCCAGGTTTCTACTACGAACTGCTCTACACGCTAATCATTATAATTTTCGGTGTTCGTCGAATGCTGCGTGTGCCGACACCGTATGTACGCTGGCAGACGACCTCACTGATTCTGGTGCAAACCATTCCTTTATTTATTTTGCCTTACTTTATCCTGCCATTAATGGGTGAATGGGGATTGTTTGAAACCGGCGGTGGCGGATGGCTCGCCGATCAATTGTTCCCTATCGGGGATAGCGGTGATCGTGAATACTGGCGCAGTGTCGGTTTTATACTCGCCTGGCCATTATTTATCTGGAATGTCTTTACTCCACAACCAAACATGCTCTGGCTCGCTATCGCTTTCCTGCAAACGTTTGTGCTGATCCCCTGGCTGGTTCGCCGTTACGGCAAAGGCGTTTATTGCGGCTGGATTTGTTCTTGCGGCGCTTTGGCAGAAACCTTGGGCGATGCGCAGCGCACAAAAATGCCGCATGGTCCGGTTTGGAACAAGTTGAATATGGCGGGGCAAGTCATTTTAGGCGGCGTGTTGGTGCTGCTGATGCTTAGAATACTTTCTTGGATACTGCACGATCACCCGACGGGTGAAGCAATGGGATTGTTGTTTTCCCAGCTTACTTTCGACTATACGCTGTTCGGCATATCCTTAAACTACTCGACCGTGGTGGATTACTTTTTGTCCGGCATACTCGGCCTGGGTCTTTATTTTCATTTCAGCGGCAGGACATGGTGCCGGTTTTTCTGTCCGCTCGCGGCCTTGATGAACATTTACGCCAGATTTACGGAGTTTAGGATTTTTGCCGAAAAAGAAAAGTGCATTTCTTGTAACGTTTGTACCTCGGTTTGCCATCAAGGCATTGATGTGATGAATTTTGCCAACAAAGGCAAACCCATGGAAGACCCGCAATGCGTCCGCTGTTCTGCCTGTGTCAGCAGTTGCCCGACGGGTACACTCAGTTTTGGCAGATTACGGGCTGATGGCACCATCATGATAGACAAGCTGCCCGCGTCACCTGTGCAAATGAGGGAAGCTTTAGCCAAGGCGGATTAATTCTGCTTTGTCAGATGACATGACCGCTCAATCCAAACTCGTCATTCCGGCAGGGATTGCCGGAATCCAGGCTACAGGGACGTTTTAAGCTGTACGCTAGTTCCAGCTGGAGCTTGGGAATGAGATCTTCGCTTGGAAAATTAAATGACCTTGAACCGCTGCAACCATCCGAATAGTTTCGGCTTCTGTCTTGCTTTGATCTGTGGTTATTTAGCGTGGTTATCTCATTCGCCGCAATGGTTGAGTTTAACCACATTTGCATGGCTTATGGGATTGATGTTTGTTTTCTATTCCTTGTCTTATCGATCCTTTAACCAGCCCATAGGGGTATCCGCAAAAACGGTTTTTATCTGGGCTGTTAGTTTCCGATTATTGGGTTTTCTAGGTGAACCGATATTTGAAGATGATTATTTCCGTTATCTATGGGATGGCTACCGCTTTGCCACAGACGGCACACCTTATGGTCGGCCACCCGAAGCTTTTTTCAATGATGCCACCGTCCCCAAAGCTTTTCAGGCGATTCTCAGCCAGATCAACCATCCCGACATCCCAACCATTTATGCCCCGACTTTCCAGTATTTTTTCCTTATCGCCAACTGGATTGCATCAGGTCAACTGTGGGCATTAAAGCTGTTGCTAATTGCCGTTGATTTGCTGTTAATCGTAGGATTGTTTCGGGTTGCCGGCGTACAACGAACCATGCTGTACGCCTGGAACCCTCTGGTGATTAAAGAAATCGCCTTTACCGCACACCCTGACGGATTGATCCCGGCATTATTGATAGGGTGCTGGTTATTCAGTTCACAGGGTAAACAATGCATTGCAGGCCTGTTGTTGGCTGCGGCAGTGGCATCCAAGGCATCGGCATGGCTGCTCGCACCTTTTCTATTGCTCAATATCGGGGGCTTGGGTGTGGGTGTATTTGCTGGTTGTTATCTGCTGTTGTATTTGCCTTTTTGGATACAAGGTGCCACAGATATTTCAGGGCTTACGGTTTTCGCCCAGGAATTTGAATTTAATTCCGCAGTTTATGGGTGGGTGCGACTTTGGTTATCTGCGTACTGGACTAAAATACTGCTTGGCACTGCATTACTTAGCGTGAGCGCAGGTTATTTTGTGTATTATTGGCGATTTGGCAACCGAAGCTTACCGCACGGCGAATGGTTGTTCGGTGGTTTGCTGCTTGTATCTCCGGTTATCAATCCCTGGTATCTACTTTGGTCACTGCCGTTTGCTTGCCGCTATCCTAGTCTGGGCATCTGGATCGCATCTGCGGCAATACTGCTGTCTTATGTCACAGGACTCAATCTGGAAGATTTTGCACTTGCATCTTATGAGCATCCCGCGTGGGTTAGGCCTGTGGAGTTTGGCGTTATTGGACTTTCCTTCCTGTTTGACGGGTGGCAACGGCGCTATAATAAGCCTTTATCGTAATTGAAATTATCAGGCATTAACGCTGACCATCATAGACAAATTGAATGTAAAAATTGTGCCATTCCCTTCACTCACTACCTCGATGGGACTGCCATGCAG
>JAYVGW010000227.1:0-4379 GCA_043771735.1 Methyloglobulus sp. | reverse complement strand
CCTGATTAAAGACCCACAATATTCGTTTTTTATTCAGCTTTGTCATGGCAATCGAAACATTACAACCTCCCGCAAGCACCGCAAAATCCGAACCTGCGGCTGACAAAAACCCAGAATCGCTAGCACCTCTCGACATAGAAGAATTTGATGCCTCTGCCGGTGAAGACGATTTGGGGTTGCCCCCAGAAAGCGATCTGACAAATAACAAAGTGGCCGTCCGCCGTAAAATCGAATTGTACTGGGAAAAAAAACGCTTACAGGAACAACTAGGCGACTTTGGCGAGATTGATTTTGATTTTTAGGGATGTTACGTATTGGCTCAACATTTCAAATTTTACTTACACAAACAATTAACCGACTAAATTGATGTGGAATTGGAAGTACTCAAAAACGAAGTTCTAAGGAAAATTGGCAGGAATGTCATGCTGTTTCAACAAATGGAACACATGCTGAAGTGTTTGTTAGCGAATGGACAATATTCAGGTTACGCCAGCGAGCTAAAAACGAACATCGAGCAACGCAGAGAAACCATTCACAAACAGACTATGGGGCAATTGGTTGGGCAGTTTCTTGAAAACATTTTTTCAGCTCCTAAAGAAACCACAAGTGCACCAGAAGAATTAAAAGAGCCATGGCTTTCTTTTTGTCACACGGTTGAATGTGATGTTGCATACTATCAGGGGCGAAAAAGTACATTGGATTCGATAGTTTCTCAACGGAATGAATTAATTCATCACTTACTGCCTAAATGGGATTTTAATTCACTTGAAAGCAGCACAGCAACTGAACAATATCTTGACAAGCAACGAGAAAAAATACTTCCTGAGCTTGAACTCTTAAAAAATCAAATACAGGTTATGCAAGAAGCTATGAAAGAACTCGCAATTTTTTTGGCTTCTGATGAAGGTGAAAAACAGTTTGAGCTTTCATTTTTAAGGCAAAGTCAACTTGTTGCTTGTCTTCTTGAGATCGCACAGCAAAGAACAAGATCTGATGGCTGGATGCCACTTTCCAATGCAGCGCATTTTATCCGCCAACAGGCTCCCGAAGAAATTGCCGATTTAGAAAAGAGATATGGTTATAAGAAACTGAAGGGAATTATATTGGCAACAGAATATTTTGATATTAATGAAGAGCAAACCGATAAAGGTGGTATTCGCGTACTGTACCGAATCAAACCTGATTTAAACTTTACAGATTAATATACCCAAATTACTGCAATAGAAGCGCGGCGAATAAGTCGGTTTTGAATGGAAAACTCACCGTGCCGCGCCTTTAGCTTTACATTAGCCATCCAATAATCCCCACAGGAAAGACCAATATGATCCCAACTCAAGAAATTACCCTCTTCCACTCCCCAAATACCCGTTCCACGGGAGCGCTAATCCTGCTCGAAGAACTCGGTGCCAAATACCAACTGCACGTCCTCAATATGAAAGAAGGCGAGCAGCGCAAAGCGGAATATTTGGCGATTAACCCTATGGGGAAAGTGCCGGCATTAAAGCATGGTGAGGCTGTCATTACTGAACAGGTGGCGGTGTTCCTGTATCTCGCCGACCTTTACCCAGAAGCCGATCTCGCGCCAAAAATAGGCGATCCACTGCGCGGGCCTTATCTACGCTGGATGGTTTTTTACGGTTCGTGCTTTGAGCCAGCGATCATTGACCGCTCGCAAAACCGTGATCCCGCACCGCAAGCAATGTCGCCTTATGGTGATTTTGATACCATGTTCAAAACCTTAACCGATCAGCTCGGCAAAGGCCAATATCTACTAGGCGATAAGTTTACCGCCGTTGATGTGCTGTGGGGGACGGCGCTCACTTGGGTAACAATGTTCAACCTTATACCAACACTACCGGTGATCCAAGCTTATATTGAAAGGGTGAATGCTCGTCCCTCCGTGGCATGGGTAAGGGATAAGGATGCTGAACTGGTGGCGGCTCAAGGCTAAAACTGCAAGCCACTAGCGGGGCGGCTAAGAACACAGCCACGCCATCATAACTGATTGTTAATTTTGTCCTTTATGTGCCTTATCGTTAAATAACCGACCAGGGAACCCCATAGCAGCATGTAGATATTGTGGAGCATGAGTTTATCGCTAAACTGGGTTACGCCCCTGTAGTAATCCAAAACATCATCAGCCAGTACTATTGCTAGAATCAAAAAAAGCGAAATCTTTAATTTGATTTTGTGTTCATAGAAATAGCCGATCCCTAAAATAATGAAGCCGGTGAAAAACCGGATGCCGCTGTGGATAAGCATTTCCCAATTAAAGAAGTCAATTTTGACTGCCTCGTTAACAAAATAAAGCAGACCCAATCCCACAACAATAGCTATGCTGACTAACTTCATTATTGCCCTAATTTGTCTAAAGCCGTTAAGTTAAGGAAAAATGCGTCGTTCCGGCATGGACTGTCAGCCAGGATAACCGGAGTAGAGACGCAAAATCTTGCGTCTCTACGAACCCTCATTTCGCCGCTTTGCTTGGCAATTTACCCGCCAACCTGGGCAATCCAATCCTGTAAGTTGTAGTAATTGGTAATCCGTGCAACTTTGTTGTCGCGTATCTCGAAAAATGCACCCGCAGGAAGACGGTATTCCTGCCCTTTTGCGGCAGGTAAGCCTTCCTCGCTTTTAATATATTTGCCCAATACGACAAACTCGGCCGCAGCGCGCGTGCCGTCAGGTGTTGCCATAATCACCATATCGACCAGTTGCTCTTTATAATTGAAGTTCATGCAAGCCATGAATTGCCTGAACGCGTCCTTGCCGATTTCGCGCTTACCCTGATTGATGTCATGGATCACATCATCGGTCAGCAGGTTTAAAAAAGCGTCCATATCTGCACTGTTGAATGCGGCGTAGTATCGTTCGATAAGGTTGATAGCGTGTTGGTTCATGATTGCGTCGTTAAGCTAAAGGAAAAAGTATTAAATGTAAGGTTCTTAACCCAATTGTTAAGTGCGTTCTGACCGCTTCTGTTTTCTTGCCGCCCATTTTTTGGCGACTTGATAACGCCAGAAAGAATCCATGCCAATGTAGCCAGCCAGGGAACATATTAAACCTAAAATAAGGCAGCCCAGCAAGAACGGCCCAATCACATCGCCAAATCCTGACCACAACCCTTCTAACGAAAACACAAAGTTATCCGCAGGTGATGGCCGATGCGAAAACCAAAGGCCGACCCGGTAGGCAAAATAAAACAAGGGCGGCATGGTGATGGGGTTGGTAACCCACACCAAAGCGACAGATACCAGCAGGTTTGCGTGAAAATAAATGGCGGCGGCGGCGGCAAAAGCCATTTGGGTCGGCGTAGGTGCCCAAGCGAAAAATAGCCCGA
The DNA here is from genome assembly GCA_043771735.1 of Methyloglobulus sp. GTDB lineage: Bacteria > Pseudomonadota > Gammaproteobacteria > Methylococcales > Methylomonadaceae > Methyloglobulus. Next base: position 1,039 of record JAYVGW010000227.1, on the reverse strand, counting down.
TGGCAAAGGCGGCGGCAATGGAGCGTCGATTGATATGCCAGAGATTGGGGTTTTGCAACCTGTCGCCGAGAAACCGGAGGTTTTTGTGTTTACTAATCACCTCGGGGTCAGGTACGAATCTATGGATTAATTTTTGTATAAATTCCTTAGCCATGTATGTTCTTATAGTTATATTTTTCGGCTAAGTTTAGCAGATTTTCGCCCTAAATAATTACCGCATTCTATGGTCACACTGGTTTTATGCTTTCTTGCTGGAATCTTGTTAGTTCAACAGATGCCAGAGTTACCCGAAATCGCCTGGCTGGTATTAGGGCTTGTTAGTGCAGGGATTTTGGCAAGCTTGCGCTATTGGCGCGGCTTATTTTTTGTGCTTGGCGTGGTGTGGGCAATTGCATTTGCTTCAAGCAGGTTGCATGACCAGTTGCCGGAACCACTGGCGGGGCAGGATGTCCAGATTGACGGTTATATTGCTGATTTGCCTGAACATGAAAGCAACCACGTCCGCTTTAATTTCAACGTGTTAAAGTCTGTACAAAACATCCCGGATAACTTAAGGCTAACGTGGTATTACCCTGACCAGCTCATAAAAGCAGGTCAACATTGGTCGTTTACGGTCAGGCTAAAACGTCCGCACGGCAACTTTAATCCTGGCGGTTTTGATTACGAACGCTGGTTGTTCTTAGAAGGCATAGGCGCGACAGGTTATGTCCGCCCTAAACCTGCACCTAAGTTATTGGACAACGGTTCTACCCAAACCAGCCTACTAGTTTGGCGGCAATATATCGCCGACCAATTAGGGCAACTGCTGCCTGATAGTGAGAGCCTGCCGCTGATTAAAGCCTTGACTATCGGCGATGGCGATAGCCTTACCCCACAGCAATGGGACATCTTTCGCAAAACCGGCACAACCCATCTTATGGTCATTTCCGGCTCCCATATCGGCTTGGTTGCTGGGCTGGTATATTTGTTGGTCATCAGGCTTTGGGCTTGGACAGGTATTTTGGCGTGGTCACCCCAGAAAGTTGCAGCCATTTTAGCG
>JAYVGW010000226.1:0-3324 GCA_043771735.1 Methyloglobulus sp. | reverse complement strand
GGTAAAATATCTTTCTATATCAATAAGTTATAATTTGCCGTGTCTTTGTAAGCTATTGTTTTTGAAGACCTTATTTTGAAACGTCAACAGAACCTAGGGCGATCAAAAATATTTTCGCAGGTAATAATAGGTAAGGCGCTTCGTCTGCCTCTGTATCTATAATCGAGAAATTAATATGGCCACCTAAAAGGTTGATGGACAATAATCTATATGAAAAGGTCAATAAACCAAAGAATAACAGGAAGTTTTTAATGCCCCAACATTCCAATTTTCTAAGCATAAAGGGCGAAACAGCAACTACTGCCAACATAAATGGCACAAACCACCAGGGACCGCTAATATTTTGCAATAAAGTGCCGTGAAAATCATAAGCTAAAGGGTAAGTGAAAGCCACGAACCAATACCAAGCACCCGCTAAATAACCGCCGACAAGATAATGCTGCAATACAGTTAAAATCAAGGTAAATAAAACCGCCAACCAAAACGGCCACAAAACCCTGAGGCATCTTCTTTTTAGGTAATCAAAATAAATTTCATCCCCTCGCCAAGATAATACCGACGCAAGTCCAATCAAGAGTATAAACACATCAAGAAACTGAAAACCGAATAGCGCAACAAACCCTACCAAGGTATTAATACTAAGGCCAAATTTATCAACTAATACAGTAACCAGGGTTTGCCAATTTGCCAAAAGGCCATTGGGGGAGGGGGTAAAAGCATAATGCGTGTAATACAAGCTCGTGTGGTAAACCAGTATCCCAAATGCAGATACTACCCTTAAGATTTCAATCCAGGCGAATCTAGCTTTGTTTTCCATAGTCTTGCCACTCATAGCCTACGGTTTCTATAAAAGCCCGGGCTAACACCATGTGTCCGGTACGCGTCGGATGCACACGATCCCACGCCAAGGCCATCGGGTGTAGATTCGCTAGAACGGCATCAAAAGCTGCCTGCGTATCGACCAATACTGCGCGGTGTTTTTCGGCTAACTGCTGTACAGTCTCCCCATAGTGATCCATCATTTCCCGCATTGGTTCAATTTTATTGGGTTCAATGAAGTAAGGGGTCATAAGAATCAGGCCTTTAAGTGTCGGCCGTGTTGCCTGCAATAGCCCATCCAAGGTTTTTGTATATTCTTCCAAGGAAACATGCCACTCGGGTTGGTTTGGTGAATGAAAGTGCCGCCAAACATCATTAATCCCAATAAAGACCGATAGCCAATCGGGTTTTAAATCCAGCACATCCGTTTGCCAGCGGCCCTGCAAATCACGAACCGTGTTGCCTGAAACGCCCATGTTAACCAATCGAATATGATGCGCGGGATAACGCGCCGTCAATAGGCTATCCACTAAGCTGACATAGCCCGTCCCTAAGGCATCAAACAGTCCTTCCCCAATTGGCCTGGCGCGTTCGCAATCGGTGATGGAGTCGCCAATCAGGACCAATTTGCTGTTCGGTTGGATAATCATCTGCCGTTCTCCTAATTGATGGAACGCTCACCTGTAAGAATTCGCAGCGAGCTTGGATAAAGTGTTAGGTATTTCGATAGCTATTGATGTTTTCTAGCAAAAACTCCGGTATCCGTTGTTCCAGCCAATACTGCGGCTTGAATGGAATGCGCCCGGATATGAAACCAACATGGCCGCCGTGTGGAGTGAACTCCAGTTGCACATGGGGCGATATTTCATTAAGCCCAGGTAAGACATCTGCCGTCATAAAGGGATCATCAAGTGATTGAATCAAAAGGGTGCTTACTGTAATCGACTTGAGATATTGCCTGGAACTGGATCGGTTGTAGTAGTCATGTACATCTTGAAAGCCATGCAATTTTGCGACAACCCGGCCGTCATATTCCCAAAATGAATTGATCGCCGATAAATCGCCCAATTCTTTAATCTTCATCGCGTCTTTCTTGCGCCCCAGTGTTTCCAAATGTGCCAGTTTGTTGTGCATGTATTTTTTCAATTCTTTCAGTAAATTGCCGCGATACAGTTTGGAAAGCCCGTTATCCAGTTTTGTCGCACAAATTCCCAATACTAATGGTACAGAAACAGCCACGGCGGCAAATAAGTTTAGGTTTTCTCCTTGTTCACCCAACCACTTTAACAGCACATTACCGCCCAATGAAAATCCGACGGCTGCCATTGGCGTGTCGGGTTCGCGTTGGCGTAAGGTTTGATAGACAAATTGAATATCCTGAGTTTCACCCGAATGATAACAACGCGCACGGTTATTGGCTTGGCCGCTGCAACCTCGGAAATTAACTGCCGCACTCCGCAGTCCTTGCTTTAGCAAGGCAAGTTGCAGTCCTTTGATATAACCCGATTGCGAGCTGCCGGTTAAGCCGTGCAACAATAGAACCAACGGTTGCTCGCCAGTTCCACAGAAGTCAACGTCGATAAAATCATCGTCAGGCGTGATGAGCCGCTCACGGCGGTATTCAGGTGGTGTTAGAAGCGTCCTAAATAATGCCGGATAAATCGTCTGCAAGTGGCAATTGCCTAGCCACCAAGCGGGTTTGAAAGTTGATTGCTTAAGCATGGTTTAGGTAAGGTTGCCTGCAAGCCTTATTCTACGGTGCTTCATGTGGACTGCATTCATGACCGCGGGAATGGCAAGCCCAAACCCCACGCATTGGCTTAAAGGTTACTTCATTGATGCCATTAAATACAACAAGATCAGGTTAATAATGATCAGGATTGCAGATAAACCTTGCCAAAACCTTAAGGGATTGCGCTGTAACAGCGGAATGCTGTCCTCAGTGCGCATGAAGTTGGGGTTGGGGTTATTGAGGTCGTACAAAAACTCGGTCAATTCGTCATGGCGCATATGCGGCGCAATTGCCGTGGCTTTTTTTAATGCGCCGTCGATCCAGGTTGGCACCATAGGATTGTGGTGAAAACTGGGTACATAACGCAAGCTAGCAAGATAACCCTGGCTGGGTTTTTCTGGCATGTCCTGACCGAAAGGCAATGCGCCATTCAACATTTCGTAAGTTATGACGGCCAAGGAATAGAGATCGGATTTTACCGTGCCGCGTTGCCCCGCGTGGTATTCGGGTGCGGTGTAATTCAATGTACCCAAGATGTTTTCGTCACTATCGAAAGATAGCGGCGCAATTTCGGCGATACCTGCAATTTTTACCGAGCCAAAGTCGATAATTTTGACCACGCCATTTTTGTCAAACATGATGTTTTCCGGCTTAAGGTCTTGATGCAACATCTCTTTGCGATGGAAAGCACGTAGCCCCTTGGCAATTTGTTCCACTATTTTGCGGGTTTCGTTGATATCGGCTTTGGGATAAGCGTTTATCCAGTCCCTTAG
>JAYVGW010000225.1:0-26696 GCA_043771735.1 Methyloglobulus sp. | reverse complement strand
GAATGTTTTAGTCACTATTTGCTGATTGAGCTTAAACGAGCAGACCAGATAAGTTCGGATGAAGTGCAGCTAAAAGCCCACGCAGCTAAACGTTGGTGTGGCTATGCTAATGAACACGCCACAAATAACGGTAATAAGCTATGGTTTTATTTGCTTGTCCCGCATGATGCAATTGTTTTGGGAAGATCGTTAAATAACCTTAAAGCTGAATATTCATAATGAATGATTAAGTCGTTGGTAATTAGTGTCCGTCTGAGTTGTCATATTTCAGTGAATTTCTCTATACTTAACCATCAACCGCATCTTTCAAATTTTTGCCTGCCTTAAATGACGGAATTTTTGCGGCAGGAATGGTGATTTCCGCACCGGATTGTGGGTTACGTCCAATGCGTTCAGCCCTGTCTTTAACGGAAAACGTACCAAAACCTACCAAAGCAACCGAATCACCGGCCTTTAAGGTATTTTCAATGGCGCTAAGCATACCTTCCAAAGCACGGCCTGAATCAGCCTTGGTTAAGTTTGAGCTTTCGGCAATGGCGGCAATAAGGTCAGCTTTATTCATAGGATACTCCAATATAGATGTGTAGATTAAATGAAGGGTAGGGTGTTTATCGGTTGTTTGTTGTGAACCAAAACGAGCAGCTATGTCAGGTAATCCGGCCTGTTCCGCTTTTTAACTGCTGCCAAGATTATAGACGATAACTGTAGCCCCGCAGCATCTTAAATATCCTGGCTGCCTACACATCAATCCATTACCCCATTCAAAATAGCAACTTATCCAACATCAAAAAAACTGTCCGATTTGGAAGGACGGTTTTCTATTGCCGCCTGAATGATTTTTCCGCACACTGTTTTTAACAGCCTACAGGAAAAACACATGCCTCACTTAGCCTTTATAAAATTTACACCCTTTTGGGGGTTATCGATTATCACCTGTTTGTTGTGTGGGTGTACTAACACCATCCCCCCACGATATGGCCAGGCCACAGACCGATGGCCTCCGGCAACTAATCACGTTGCCACCCAACGTCATCCGGCTGCTTTAGAAACCACAATCCATAAATCGGGGCAACACTGGTTACAAGTAGGCCGGTACCACACGGTCAATGCCGTGCCGTCCAGGGAACAGCAGGCACTTTTGCAGGTCATCATCGAAGTCACCTTGCCGGAGGAGGTGGGGGATATCCAGGCGGCAGTGGATTATTTATTGCTGCGTAGCGGTTATCAGTTTACTGCTTTGCCCCAGACCTACGATGTCCAGCAATTATTGCTAAAACCCATTCCCGCCGTACACCGACATTTAGGCCCGATGACCTTGGAAAGTGCATTGCAAACCTTGGCAGGCGCACCGTTTCAACTGACCGTCGATCCGGTACACCGCCAAGTAGGCTATGCACTACCTTCCAACATTGCCCGCCAGGTGACTCCATGAGTCCCGATAACAAGCTTGTGCCGGACATGGCGATGAGTAATGAAGACCCTAGTGAGATGTTTGAGCCTCTTTATGCTGAATTGGATTCACCCGCTAAACCAAGTAGGATGCCACGTTGGATAATGATGGCCAGTGCCGGTGTAGTGCTCGCGTTATCGATAGTCTATTTAGGGCATGTTAAACAGCTTTTACCCTTCGTTAAAAACTGGCAGATACCAGCCTTTGTTGGGTTGTCGGCTGGAACTGTCCCCTCATCATCTCAAAAAATCAGCATTGACACACGGGTAACGGAGATACCGGAAGCACACCCCCTGTATTTCCGGCCAGACCATTTTACTGATAGCCATCAGACCTTACCATTACCGCCACCCATCGACAATCCCAAAATAACACAGCTGGAAAATCAACTGGCTTCATTAAGTACGCGTATTGAAACACAGCAGCAAACCTACTCGGAACAATTTAAGTCATTGGAAAATCAGTTAACAGTCTTGCAGCAACAAGCCCGTAAACAACAAGTGGTGCAGACAGCCACTAAATCGATACGCCGAAAGCCACCAGCGGTATTGCATAAAACACAAGCACACCGGCCAGCAAAAATAAAAACCGCTATTCGAAAGCGGCCAGTACATTCAACGGTCATCAAGGCATCAGTGCCAGATTTTACCTTAGCCAGCATTGACTATTGGGGCGACAAAACACAAGCCGTGCTGCGTCATCATGGCCAACTTTATACCCTGACATCCGGCAGCACGCTGTCGGGTTGGACCGTGGTGGAATTTGCTGACAGCCACGAAGGCGTTTATATGGCCAACCGTCGTGGCCAACGCCGCTTATTGGCATTGGATTAAGGCATTGTGATGAAATCAATCAGTAATTCGTTGCCGTATTTGGGTTTCAGTGCCGTGCTGATGCTCTGGCAAACACTGGGCTTAGCGGTTGAAATCACCCAGCCGCAAATGATGCCGTTAGCGGCCAGTGCGCCCACTGCCTTAAAGCCGTCCATCACCGGTACCGAAACACAGCAGTTCGACCGGCAGCAATGGCAACTCAGTGAACCGGAATGGCAGCGCTATACCAGCCTGTTGCACGGCATACGCGGCAGCGTCAGTCCCAAGTCGCTGTCACCTTTGGAAGTGCTGGGCATCCATGCCGAAACCGCTCAGGAGCGTAAACAATATGCCAAACGCTGGGCAAAGCTGATGCACGAAGATGTCGAGCGCACCCTGGCTTTCCAACGTGCTTATCTGGAAGCCGCCAAGGAACTGTACGGCCAGGCACCGTTGTTTGATGCCAAACTGATGTCCTCAAACAGCCCACATAACGGCCAAGCCAGTTTAGTCGATGGTGACCGCCTATTGGTGTTTGTAAAACTGCAAGATTGTTTGACTTGTAACACCGTTGTGCAACAGGTGCTGGCACGCAGTGCCGGTAAACGTGTCCAGGTGGACATCTATTTCACCGACACCAAAGAACAGCAGGATGAGCCACGCATGGTGGCCTGGGCCAAACAGCACAAGCTTGACCCGCAACGGTTGGCACAAAAAACGGTGACGCTGAACCATGACAAGGGGTCTTACTACCAGGTCAGCCAGAAAATCGTCGCTGATGTCCCTGTGGTGTATGTGTTGCGCGGCAACCAGTTGCAACAATGGGCGAACTAAACGACGGCAGGCGTGTTGTGGTGGGGCTGCCGCGCATCGACCAATTATCATGCCAACGTTTTTTGCAACAATGCAGCCGGGCACTGGCCATACCAGATGCCATCTTAACCGAATACACCTTGAGGAGTCCCATCATGCACAACATCCATCTCCAGCAACCGCCGATGGCGCAGTATGAATGCGCTATCGGCTATGAATTTCCCTGGGGCCATATCCTGGAACGCCGGGTCAACCAGTATGTGGTGTGGGATTTTTGCCTGAGCCAGTTGCTCATGCACTATTTGCGGGCCGGCAAACGCCTGGAGGATTGCCAAAAACAGGTGTTTACCGCCTTGGAGCGCACCTTTGACTGCACCACGCGTGACCTGTTTGCCTTGGTCGGGCTGTCAAAAGCCTGGCAACTGTGCCCCAGTTCCTCGGTGGGCATGTTCAGCCAGGTCGCGCATTTTACTGCTGAACAACAGGCACGCGAATGGGTGGTCAGTGAACTGATGGCCGCCTTGCCGGACATTATCGCCAGCGCCCAGCGCATTGTGGCCAAAACGGAGTAACTTGTAATGAATCGTCTATCGAGTGTTAAATCGGTGCTAATGCTTATCATCGTGTGGTACAGCGCCAATCTTTATGCTTTCGTGCCGTCAGGCTACCAATGGGTGGCGCGTAAATCCCAGGTGCCGGAGCACTATTTTTACGGCATTGCCCTGAATGAAAGTGGCAAACGATTGGCTAATAAAGATTATAGGCCGTGGCCGTGGACGCTCAATGTCGAAGGCAGGTCGTATTTTTACCCGACCCGCAAAGCCTGTTACCGGGCATTGACCGGTTTTCTGGGGCAGGGCAAGACCATTATCGACATTGGCCTGATGCAGGTGAATTGGCATTACCACCGCGACAAGCTGGGCAATCCGTGGCAAGCCCTCGACCCGTATTTTAACCTGCACGTCGGCGCACGGATTTTACGGCACGAATACGACAAAACCCATGACTGGTTCCAGGCGGTGGGGCGGTACCATTCGCCTGGCCAGCTCAGCGGCCAAAAACAACGCGCCCTCAATTATGCCAATAATGTCTTTAAGCGGCTGGCACGGCTCAGGCAGCGTTCATGAAATCAGGTGTCTGCAATATCAAGATTACATCTGCTATGGCATTGGCCATCTTGCATGCTTCCCAGGGGTTGGCTGAACCGGTGGTGATATTCGACAGTGGCAAAACCCAACCCTTGGCCGCTTATTTGCCTGCCGTTAAACCGACCGTCCAAACCGCTTTTGAAGTATCGACCACACCGACCGTTCTCAATGCTCAACGTTTGCCCATTTTGGCACACAGTCTGCCGGTGACAACACCGGAACTGACACCAGGCAACGTAGCGCCAAAAAACCTGTCGATCCCTTATTTGGAACGGCCGGTGTTTATCATCGGTGCAGATGCGTTGTCGTTACAATGGCTACAACGACACCGTGAACGTTTAAACACGTTGCATGCAGTGGGTTGGGTGGTCAATGTGGAGAATGCTAAACAATTGGCTCAGCTTAAACAACAGGCCGCCCCGTTGGAACTGGTTGCCTTGTCGGGTTCTGAACTCGCCCAACAGTTTGACTTAAGCCATTATCCGGTGCTGATTTCATCGGCCAGGATCGAGCAATGAGCAAAGCCTACCCGATGGAAGCACTGTTGCGCCCTCCCGTGGAGTTTTTCACGGCGTTTTCAGCCGCAGGGGCTGCGTTTATTGCCGGTGTAGCGCCCTGGGCTTTGATGATGACACCGTCCGTGGGCACTGCCACGGCGCTGGTGTTATCCGTGCTGGCCGTGATACGTAGCCGCGAAGGCTGGCGTATCCTGCGTTACCAGCGCAGTTTGAGGAAATTGCCGGAGTACCGGCTATCGGTGGCCAAAACGCCAGTCAGTGCCAACCGTTTGTTTTTGGGTCAGGGATTCTTATGGACACAGCAGCACACGCAGCGGCTACGTGACACCCAGCGCCCGAAAGTCCGGCATTATTTACAGCAGGGGTTTTTATACCGTTGGGCACGGCAGATGGAAAGCCGCCATGAAAAAAACATTTATTTCATGCCTTTATTTCGTCTGTTTAAGCTGAACGTGTGGGGCAATCCGTTCAAGCCATTGCCGCCAGTGGGCGGTAAACCTCAAATCCATGCGGTGGGCATGACCGAGCAAGCAGTGTGGATGGATTTGCGCGAACGGGCTGGCCATACCCTGGTTTTGGGAACCACCCGCGTGGGAAAAACCAGTTTTGCAGAACTATTGATTACCCAGGACATCCGCCGTGGCGATGTGGTGATTGTCTTTGACCCCAAAGGTGATGCCGACTTGATGAAACGGGTGCTGGCCGAAGCCAAACGGGCAGGGCGCGACAACGAGACCTATATTTTCCATTTGGGTTACCCAGAAATTTCCTGCCGTTACAATGCCATCGGCAATTTTTCCCGCATTACCGAAGTGGCCACCCGCGTCACCAATGCCTTGCCCAGCGAAGGCAACTCGGCGGCATTCCGTGAATTTGCCTGGCGCTTCACCAATATGATCGCGATGGCACTGGTAAAAATGGGACGGCGGCCGGATTACCAGCAGATTACCCGCTACATTACCCATATCGAACCGTTGTTGCTGGAATATTACCGGCACTGGTTACCGGAGATTGCACCGATAGGCTGGGAGCAGGCCGTGCAAAAGATTGCCGCAGGCATCCATGAAAAAGACCTGCCCTCTGCACTCAAAGGCCGCAGCCATGAGGTGATTGCCCTGGTACGTTATGTGAAGGAAAACGGGCTTTATGATGCGGTGGCCGATGGCTTGCGTTCGGCGTTTGAATACGACAAGACTTATTTCGATAAAATCGTCGCCTCATTGTTGCCGTTGATGGAAAAGCTGATTTCCGGCAAGACCGCGCAACTGATCTCGCCCAATTATGCCGATGCCGGAGACCAGCGCCCGATTATCGACTGGCGGCAGGTCATTCGCCGCAAGGGCATCGTCTATGTGGGACTTGATGCCCTGTCCGATATGGCGGTGGCCTCGGCGGTGGGCAATTCCATGTTTGCCGACCTGGTGTCGGTGGCCGGCGACATTTACAAGCACGGCACCGACCACGGCTTGCCCAATGACATCAAAAGCCAAACGTTGCCGACGGTATCGTTACATGCTGATGAGTTCAATGAATTGACCGGTGCGGAATTTATTCCCTTGCTCAATAAGGCCGGTGGTGCGGGTTTTCAGGTGACGGCGTATACGCAAACCTGGTCGGATGTCGAAGCACGTTTGGGCAACAAGTCTAAGGCAGGGCAGGTGACCGGTAATTTCAACACCATGATCATGTTGCGGGTCAAGGAACTGGCCACCGCTGAAATGCTCACCTCGCAAATCGACACCTGTGAAGTCAGTACCTTGATGGAAGTGTCCGGTGTCAATGATTCCTCGGATCCGTTTTCAAGCGTGGACTTTTCCTCCAGCAATGAAGATCGCTTGAGCACCACCGAAGTACCGTTGATATCACCGGCCACGATTATGGCATTCAACAGCCATTTTTGTAATACTATTAACAATACCAGCGCCAGTAACTGACCTAAAACGATAGTGACATACTGGAAGCTTGAGTAATAAACCCGCCGTTTGCTGCTGGCCATTTCACAAAGATAGGTTGCCGAACTGCCGTATTTGCCGCCAATACTGAAACCTTGCAGCATGCGGACGAATAGCAGTAACGCGGGTACCCAGCCACCAATCACTTTATAAGTGGGTGTGCAAGCAATGATAAGCGAGCCTAAACACATCAAACTTACAGACAGGAGTAAGGCACTCTTGCGTCCTTTGCGGTCGGCAAGACTACCGACCACCCAGCCACCTAAGGGACGGAAGATAAAACCGACGGCGAAAACAGCGGCATTATTCATCAATTGTGCTGTCTGGTCGCCTTCAGGAAAGAAAGCGGGTGCAAAATACAGTGCGAATGCCGAATAGATAGCCCAGTCGAAATATTCCACCAGGTTACCCACCGAACCACTAAAGATATTGAGCAAGCGTTTTTTTTGCGAAAACTGAGTCGATGGGTTGTCCAAGGCTTAATGATTCCTTTTTTAGGCTTACTGATTGAATGGCTTTATTCTGCTAACAGGGCAGCAATTGCTGATTTGGCATTACACTGTGAAATGACTTTGGCTAATTGCGAGTCATTCAATTTATGTTTGATCGCTTCAGTGCAATTAAAACTAAACACTTGATAATCCTTTTTTACAAAGGTAACGATTTGGCATTTTTTAAAGGGTTGGTTGTCAAAAGGCAAATTGTTAGCATCCAGATTTAAAGGTTCAGCGCCTTCCAAACTGAGTGCATAAATCATAAATTCACCTTTTATGGCCAGCATTGCACGGTATTGATTTTTAGTGTCTAAATAGACGTAACCTATTTCAATGTCTTTTTCTTTTAATCGCATCTTATGTTGTCCTTGATCGTGTCATACTCATACCAACCAAAGTATGCTTTTTGGGCGGGTGTCAGTTGCTTTGGATTTTCAGTTTACGGGTTAGTGAACGCTGCTACAGCTCAGTAAGTTGGGGGTGTATTTTCATCTTCCAACCTTAATCCTGTGATTAAGCTAATTCGCGTAAATACTCAGGATGATTTTTAGCCACGCGTAGCAGCGTTTTTGCAGTTCCTGAAGGTTGTCTGCGTCCTTGCTCCCATTCTTGCTAAGTACGCACAGAAATTCTTAAGAGTTGGGCAAATTGGCTTTGTGATAAACCCAGTGTGCCCATACTCTACTTTTTATTTTCTTCATTGTCGGGAATTTAACCCAAAAGCCCCGGTTGTTACCAAGGGAGAGGTCGACGACAGATGTCAGGCCTAGTTTGTATACCAGTATCCTGTTTGGCCCTGTTCATTAATATTGATAGCCACATTTTTCGGCAACACTAGTGCGTTGCTGTAGAATTCAACACCGGCCTGGAGGGCTTTGTTAAAATTTTGATGTTTTTGAGAAAATTCTATGTCTTTTTCTGCAAGATTGTTCAAGGTGGTCTGAATTACGGTGTTTTCAAAACTTTTTGTAAAGGCGTAATACCCTGCAAAAAAGCCCGCCGCCGCAGTGATCAAAAAACAGCCCGCACAAAAAATTAAAACATGCCGAGTTAATAGCCTGCCTGCTTTATTCACATCGATAACGAGTATCTCAACCTCTCCTTTTAGCCCGTCAAATTTTGCTATCGTATCGGTGATGTTTTGGGCGTTACTGTTGACCTGCTGAATACGGTTCGCCGCTTCAATGGCGGCTTCCAGTTTATCAATCACCCGCTCCGAGTTATTGAACATAACCTGCAGGGTTTCGTTATTCACGTGATCGTCCCTGTAACATGATTTTTTTATGCGCTGGCATGATGCAGCTTTCTACCAGGATTCTGGCTTTTCGCTTGTCCAGTTCTTGGGTCATCAGGACATCGTACAGCTCCTTTTCCCCGTTACTTAGCGCTGCTTTAGCCTTGGCTTTGTAGTCAATTTCGGCAGCGAGATTAATAACAAGTTCTTTTCTGTGCTGGGCTGTTTCAAACACATCGCTGTCATTAACTGTGATATAGCTGCTCTCTACTAATTGGGTGCAGTCTGCCTGCTCTGGATTCTTAAGTACTGTGTTAACGTTTTGTGTGTCAGAAAGATTATCAAAGAATACTTTATACTGCTTTTCTAGCGCCACTTGGGGATTAAACTTGCTGAAGGCAAACATTATCCTGTTGACTGATTTTGACATGATAGCGTAGGTTTTTAGCGCATTTTCTTCTTCGGATCGGCCGGGGATTAACGGTATAACGACCAGATCGACATCATCGAATAATTCGTATTTTGTCATCGTATCTATGGCATTCGCAAGATGGATAGCCCCCACATCGATCACGACATGCGTATTCATGTTTAACAGCTTGATTAAATCAGGCGTTGTTTCATCATTCAGCTGAACTACTTCTTTAAACCATTCCGCGTAGGATTGCTGGGTTCTATTTAGGACATCTATCTCTACCAGTACAACCTCTTTTGCAATCGGCGCAGCAATAATTTCTCGTGCCACCAGCGATTTTCCACAGCCGCCCTTGGTATTGAATACTAATATTCTCATTTAAATACCCTGCCTTTTCCTGAAAGCTCAGTCTTGGCATCAAACGGTGCATCAGCATTTTTTTCGGCACCTTTTTCAGCGACTTCGGTATCAAGCTGAACCTGTTTTTTTTCCGGGTTACCGTCCGCCTTGTTTATATTCATATCCTGTTCTGGGGTTGATTTGACGGTTTTTTTTACTTTTGATCTAGCGATTTTTCTATCGGAAATAACTTTTGTGATATAGCGTGGAAGCACATCAAACATTCCATTTTCTTTAAAAGAGTCGGCTATCTGGGGAATCGTATAACCTTCATTTATACGGTTTTTAATGTCTTCTTTCAAGGCAAATAAAACCTCCATTTTAGTTATCTCACCAGAAACTTCGCCGGGGTTTTTATTTTCTTTAAGGTTATTTAAAGCCTCTTTACCTTTTGCTATAAATTCCTGAGCATTATATTTTTTGTTTTTCTCTATCAACTTAATAACCTGATTTTTTTAATGTATTGAAATATCAAGTATGGTATTGAGACAGGGTTAAGTCAATTTTGAAAATATAAATAGTTTGCCTACATTTTAATAAAGACTAGTTTATGGTCTATATTAAAATGTACAGGGTGGGGTATGGAATACATAGTGTTATCGCTTTTTTAAAGTGAGGCTTAAAACAACTCACCGGCTTACGCCGCCGACACAGATATTGAATTGGAGAGATTATGGTGCTTGAAACAAAAGTTGATGTGTCCTTGACAGCGGCACTGAGGCTTAGGCTGAGTGAAACAGAGAAAGAACAGCTGAGAATAGATGCCGACTTGGCCGGACTGTCCATGTCAGCATTGGTCCGGAGCAGGTACTTTGGAAAACCCGTTATTGCGCAAGCCGAGGCTTTAATAGTGAATGAACTTAGAAGGCTGGGCAGACTTTTTAATCACATCCATAAAGAAAGCAACGGATTGTATTCAACGGAAACGGTGCGGGTTATTGATGAAATAAAAAAATGTGTCGACAGGATCGGGCGTGATCGTTAAGAAAATAGTTAATCCCAAAAAGTCATCCTCAAAATCTACGCGGATACACACCCTGATTAATTACATTTTTAATCCATTTAGTAAAAATGGCCATGAAAAATGTACTTATGCGGGGGCGCGTCATTTTTTTGCGGAGACAGCGGCAGGCCTTAAATTAGAGATGTGGGGTTTAGCCCGCGCTGCTGTCAGAAGTGAAGATCCGATAAACCATTACGTGCTTTCGTTTCAACAGGATGAGCACCCTACAGAACAGCAGGCTATCGCCGCGGTGGATATTTTTTTAGCTGAACTGGCACTCAAGGAACATCAAGCCGCTTTCGCTTTACATCAAGACACTGACAACGATCACCTGCACATTGTCGTGAACCGCGTGCATCCATCTACTGAAAAACCTACCGAAATCAATAAAGGCTTCGATATAGAAGCGTGCCACCGGGCTATTGCAAGAATTGAGCACGAGCATGGCTGGAAACCGGAAAGCCGTAGACGTTATTGTGTTCTTGAAAGTGGCGACATTGGCCGCGAGCATTATGATGAGCCTGGGCCAAAGATAACCGGAAAAATAGCCGATAACGAGTTACTTTTTGGTAATGACTCCGCCACACGAAGCGCAATCGACATAGCTGCCCCACTCTTAAAAAGAGCAAAAAACTGGCAAGAGGCACATCAACAGCTTGCCAGCCACGGTATGAGATACGAAAAACATAAAAAATACACGGGAGGGGTTATCTTCATTGGAAATATTGGCGTGAAAGCTGGCCATGTCGAAAGACTGACATTACCGAAGATGGAAAAAAAGTTAGGGGCTTATGAACCGTCACTCATTAGCCCTGCGCTTCACCCTGAAGTTTTTTATACAGTAAAGGTAGCGAGTAAAAATAAAAAACAGCGCGACCGGTCAGATATAATCCGCAGACGGGAAGAAGCCCTCCAGGCGTTATCGATCCGACATGCCAAAGAGCGAGAAACAGCGCTGGCAGGAAGCTGGACTGGCAAAGGCATGGCCCTCAATGCGATCCGTAGTGTTATGGCGGACAAACAAGGAGCAGAAAAAATGGCCCTGAAGGCAGGCTATAAGCAAGAGCTGTCTGCGATCAGGAAGCACTATTCATCCCTGTCTTCACTTGATGGAGGGATGACTGTCAAACACAATAAGCCGTCCGGAAGACAAGCCTTCAAAAAGGGCATTATTGATGGGGAAAATATGCTGGAAGCCTTTAGTTATGACCCAGATAACCTGCCAAAGGATGTCATAGACCTGCATCTGGATTATGAATCCAGTTCCTTGAATTGTGAGTTGTCCCCGGAAGATGACGAGGATGATTTTGGGCAGAGATGATGTGTTAGATCAAGTCTTATTAGGGCTGCACCCATGGATATTTTGCACTTTAGTGAAAATAGCGGCTGAGCTATCAAAAATTAACGCGGTGATGTTAGCAAAGAAATGGCTCTAGCCGGCTAAAAGCGTTTTCTGGACTGCAAGGAGGAATAATTTGATAAGACAAGTTTGCAGGCATGAAAAAAAATGAGGTGGCTCAGCCGCAGTGCCCCTGCAAAGTAATCGATTCCTGTATGCCTTATCATAAAAGAAAGGGCGCTGTCTTCAAGACAAGTGGCGATATTGAAAAAGGCTTGCCCAGGCGTTCCAGACAACGGTAATGGTTTCTAACCACTACCATTGTGCACCAGTGCGGCAACGTGGCCAACAGCCGGTCGAAGGCCCGGATTTCATCTTCAGGCTGGCTGCCCCTACTTCCCATATGGAAGGTCTAAAAATGGCTGTCCAGAGAACCCGAGCGCGGCTGTTTAACACCGGTTAAAACATGCAGTGCCCGGACGGCAGGGACGCCAGCAGGGTGTTGGGGATCAGTTCCAGCAAACTGGCTCTGGCCATGGCGGGGACGCTCTGTATCAGCAATGACACGGCCAGGGCATTGATGTCGCGGTCAGTGAACTTGTTTTTGGCCAGGTTGTAACCCCAGCACACCAGCCGGCAATTACTCGCTACGTAGCCGATCGCGTTATCGATGCGGTCGATGGACGGGCTGTAAAACCCCCGGTTGCCCTGGTCCTGCACCTTGTACAGCTTGATCTTAACTGGCAGTCCCGTCACTTCGCAAAATCCCCGGTCAAGACGCTGCTTGAACCAGTCTTCGGTCAGGTCAAACGACAGCCCGCGCTGCCTGGCGCTTTGCTTGGTGGAAGCCAGAAAGCGTTTTTCAGGATTGTCGGTAAAATAAGTCGCTATCCAGTTGCGCTGCACCTCCCTATCGCGCACATGCTGGCAGTGGAACTGGGTGCCGCAGCTGTGCCGGCAATATTTTTGCTTGGGGCCGCGCCGGGGGCGGGTTGACACTTCAAAAACGCTGCCGCAGTTGGCGCAGGTTTTTTCGATGAAAGTTTCCGATGGGGCTTCCGCGAGGGTGAAGATATCAAGGTACATGAGGTTTATCCTTTTTAAAAGTGAATGCCGGTTAATGCTGCGTGAACAGAGGGATCAGTAAATCTTGGGGGTGTCAGGGCATGAAGCCAATAGGGTTGCAGCGTTCATAATCGCTGCCCTTCAACAGGACGCTGGAAAACAGCAGGTCCGCTGCGGTGACTGTCAGTTTTTTGCGGGCGCTGCTGCGTTGTGCTGCCTGCGCCAGCGCCCTTCTCAAAACCCCTTTGATCACGCGCGGTGAATGCTGGCGCAACGCTTCCACTACCGTCTTCGACAGTTTTCCGGGAAACAGGGCCTCACAATCATGGTATCGCAACAGGCCCGTGTAAATGGACTGCGTGACATGAACATGCTGCGGTGCGGTGATGGCTTCAATTTCAAGCACAATGAAACGGCTTAGCAGCGGCCGAGATATGTTTTCCAGCGTGTTGGCGGTCGCGACATACAGCACATGGGACGCATCTGCCGGCAAATCCAGGGCTTCGTCAATGAACTTCGCGGCGGTCTTTTGCTCGAGCAGGTTATAAAGCGGTCCCAGTGGATTGAACCGTGACCCCGAGGCGGCTTTGTCCAGTTCGTCTAAAATGATAATGGGGTTGGCCGCGGTGCCGTCACGCAGCATATCTACAATAATACCGGTTTTGGCATCGGACCATTGCGTGGACATCCCGCCCAGTACCATGCCGGCGGTAGTGGCCGCCAAATCCACTTGGCGGCTGGTAACCCCGATAAGATAGGCCACCGCAGTGACAACGGCTGTCTTGCCGACACCCGGCGGACCCACCAGCAGCACGGGGGGGAAGTAAAAGGCCGGGTAAGGCTGTCTCAGGGCCAGCAGGGCAAACGAGCCGATATAGTCCAGAAAATGGTTGCAGTTGGGGTAACTGGTTTTTAAGTGCAGCAGGCCGGCCATGAAATGGGGCGGCACGGGACGCAGTTCGCGCTCACCGTCATCGCCTGTTTTGAAACGCTTCATCACGGCTTGCAGGTTCCGGCTGTTGCCCGCTTCGTTTTTGCGGGCATGGAGGCCGGCCACATCAAAGATACTGATGTATTTGAGGTGCGGGTTTTTCAAAGCCGGCGGGGCGGGGTAGGATTGAGTTTTCTGGTGTTTCTGGAATGCCAGCACGTCGCGGTGCAGTTGCTCCTCCGTTATGCCGCCTTTTTCCAGCAGGGACCGGAGCAGGTGCTGGACGTCACAGGCTGCCACGTTGTCATCGCTGGCCTTTGCTGGTTCGGCCAGTTCCCGGAGCACGGCGGCAGGCAGCCATAAGGCGGGATAATGCGGGCTGAAAGGGAAGCGTTCAAAGCCTGCCAGTGGTGGTGTATGCATTTTGTTAGTCCTTATAAGTCAATAAAATTAATTAAGAATGAAATATTTTTATATAATATGTATAAATTACATTCTGAATGCAATTATAGCGATATATTTTCATTTGTACAGGATATTTTGTTATCCTATATGAAATTATTTTATTTTAAAGGGCTTAAGTAATGATTGTGTGTCATCTCTCCAAACTCATGGGAGAAAGAAAGTTGAAGGTTGTGGATGTAGAACGGCAAACAGGGTTGCACAGAAACAGCATTACCTTGCTGTATAAGGAAACGGCAAACCGTGTGGATTTGGAGACGGTGGACAAATTGTGCAAGCTGTTTAACTGCAAAGTGGGTGAATTGTTCGAGTATTTTCCTGATAATTGACGGACCCTGGGTGCGGTCTATATCGATTCTGACTGCTACATCCGAAAATCATTTTCATCACCTCCAAAGACCCTGATGCCACAATTTTTTTTCATGAAGGGATTGCCGTAGACCTTTTGAACTGGCCAGCAGCAGAGTGTCACAGCGGATGTTAGCGACGGCGGGATAAGAAGCCCAAACGGTATTGCAAAAAGGTACCGTAATAATGGGTTTTTGTACCACTTTTGCAAGATTAGGAACTTTGATTTTGCCAGGCTTGGAGTTGCAAAGCGCCTGATTTTTTCGACAATCCATTTAGATGGGTGGTTACCGATACCTGTTCTGCTAAAGGGTGTCAGACCGCAGAACTGGGTTTATCTCTTTTACAACGAACTGACAGCGGCTTCGGCAATTAGCAATCTGCTGACATGGGGTGGGAAGGCTGCCGATAAGAACTAGAAGTTTGTACCAAGACACAGTAAATTTCTTAACCCAGTTATCTTCACAGACGGTGTAGCACCAGGTGGCCATCCGCTATCACCCAATATTCCTGGACAACCCCCGCCTGATACGTTTTCATCATCTCCCAAAACTGTCTGATGACCGCATGGTGGCTATTTGCCAACGTACCCTGGCAATCAGCCAATTGCTGGGTATACAACTGCCGATTGGCTTTTTGCGGGTCTTTCAACAAGGCTTTCATCTCGCCTAATTCAGGGGCGATTAGACCGGCCAGGCCAGGAAAGGATTGGGCAATCACCAGGCCTTTTGGATCGAGATCAGCCATAACGATGACTGGCAAAGCCAGCTTGGCCAGCAATTGCCGGACAGTGTTTTCGCTGTAGGCATTATCGCCCCGGTACACGACCAAGGGGTTGTTATAGGGCACGGGTAACGTTAGACGAATAGTGGCCAAGCGGTCAAAACACCGGTAATTTTCAATGATCATAATACAGGTATGCGCCGTCTCCGCTATATCTCCCAAGCTGATGTCTAAATGCCCATAAGCAGGCAAGCCATAGAGTTGCCCGTTGATTTTTAATGTCTGGCCAGCCAATGCCTTAAGCGCCAAACGATTTTTTTTAACCGCGTGCCCTGCCAGTTTTTCATCTATTGCGACAGATAACGCATCTTCCCGGGTCATTATGGCAAACTCAGCTATTTCAACCTGCTCAAGGTCAATACCGGTTGCCAATTTAACCAAGGCCAGCAATTCTGTTTTATCCTGTGCGTTTACTTCCAGTTTGTTGCCATATGTACGGCCAATATTATAGTTCTGGTGCAGGTATTGCCAGCTTTGGTTTAACGGAAACAGCTGTTTGTCCGATTGGATGGCATTCTGGATGACTTTTAAGATAAGCTTGTTCACTGGCCATCACTCTTAACGGCCAGCAAAATATCCTGCACTTGTTTATTGCCCGAAAATACTATCTTGGTAGTGCATTGAACCCATTCCAGCTGTAAACGTTTGTTGCTTTGTTGTCTTCGCAACCACTCGTTCAGCACGCAACTGAGCCAGATAGATGGTTCGATACCAGTGACAAAGGCCTTATAAAAAGCCATCGCAGAAATAGGTTGGTCAGGTGAACGCAACACACGCTCAAAATAGCGCGCCGTTTGTTGGCGGTATAACGGCAATGCCAGCACCTGTTTGCCGGGTGGGTTAAGAGATACCGAATTTAATGCCCGTTGTTTGGGCTGGGCCAGTAAACTCTCGGTATCACGGCGGATTTTTTGCGCAATCTCGATTAAGCCGTCTTCGATACCATGATCCAATGGGTCGGCGTAAGCGAACAAGGCCAACGGTTTGATCTGGTTCCAATGCTCTGGGATGGTGTCGCGCTCGTTCCAGTCCTGTGGCTGGTAATTCTGGTTTTGTTGCAGGAAAAACGCAAAGCCCTGCACCAGTTGCGCCCGCACTTCAATTTGCCGCAGCTCGAACAAAAACACCTTGAGCTTATCGAGTATATCCTGCAAGCGCTGCTGGTAAACCGGTAATAGCCGAATCAGTTGTTGGTCGAGCAGGGCATACAGAACGGGTTGGTCTTCTACCAGTTCCAGCAAAAATTCCGGTTGCAGGGCGGTGATGGCATTGACCAGCTTTTCCAGGCGGGAGATGTAAAAGGTGTTCTGTTTTTGCTTTTCCGCCAGGGTGCGGACATTGGCAAATCGGCTGTTGACCAGCATCAGCAAGTAGCGGGTGTTTTCTTCCAGGGTGTCGGACAGGTCGAACACTAGGCGCTCGATTTCAGCAAAATAGCTGTCGCAATCCTCCACCCGATTGTCATGGTGGGCATCCTGGTACAGGCCAATCTGTTGCTCCAGCATATCAATCCAGCTGGCAAGGTCGGTGTCCAAACGGCGGACGCGGTCGCTGCTCAGGGCGCTGTCGATGAACTGCGCCAAGCGCCCTGCAATACGATAGCCATCGCTGTGGTCGCTGTTGTGGTTGACCAGTATTTTAAGCTGCTTGAGCTGGATGAGCGTACGCTGGTTTTGGCTGTCCTTGTATACCACGCCGTTAAAATACACCTGGCTGATCAGCTCGCTGTGATTGGCCAGGGTCTTGAACAAACGCTCCAGATTGTGTCCCGACGGGTTCAAAACAGGCTCTCCTGGATGGCATCGTTTTCGCCTTGTTCAATCGGGAGTTGCTCATGCTCCTTGATAAACTGCAAGGCCTGGTAAAAATAATCCAGCTTGCCGGTAACCTGGTAAATCAGTGTGTCACGGTTGGCAAGGTTCAGATAGTCCCATTTTTGCAGGGTGGACAACAACTTCTCCAGCCGTGCCTTGATGGAATCATCGCTGCTGGTGAAATCCTTAAAGCGGGCAAAGCTTTGCAGGCGGTCGGCCTGTGCTTGATTTTGCTCGATAACCTGTAACAGGCTGGAAAAGCTCACGGTATCGCCTGGCGACAAGGCAGTGTCCTGGTTTAAACAGGACATCATCATGTCCAGCCATTCTACCACAGGCTGCAATTCCACCCGAAACTGCTGGAACACTCGGCGGATGTCGTTACGGGCGTGGCTGTCCAGGGTACGGTAGCCGGCATAAAACGCCAGCTGGTTTTGGGTGCGCGACAAACGGTAATCCAGGCGCTGCAAAAACTGCCCAACTTGATCGCTATTGTCCGCCTCCTGTAAATACCGGAAACTGGCCTCATCGCTGATCTCGCAAATAAACTCGCCTTGCAGCAAACGCTTGACCACGGTTTCAAACATGGTCGGCCTCCACGGGCAATGGGGCCAAGCCCGCCAAATAATCGTCATCGACCGACATTTCAATCAATTCCCTAAAGCCGTAGACCTGGTAGCGGTTAGTAAACAAGCGCAGCACATCGGGGTCTGGGTCGGGGAACGCCGAAAACAAAGTGATCTGGTTCTGGGTTAAAATATCCACCAGCATCTCGATATTCATCTGGTGTAGTTCTTTCAGCTCATCCATCGGCCAGATGATATTGACCGGCTGGTTTTTACGGATCATATTGACCAGGGCGATAAAAAATACGCACAAGATCAGATAGGACAGACCATGGCTGGAAATCTGCCGCAGCTCCTCGGCATGGGTGGCGCGTTTGGTGCGGCCATTTTCGGTCACCATGATCTCAAGCTCCAGCAGATTGACCAGCTTCATTTCCACGCGGCTTTTACTTTGCATCTGTTCTGCTATCTGCTTGACCATGTCGGCAAAATCTTGAGAGGGCAAGGCCCCGTCATTAGTGCGGCTCCAGTCGTCGTAATCCTTGGTAAAGCGGACGATTTGCTCCCAGTAGCCCAAAGTGGTGACTTTGGAGGTCAGGCGGCCTTCAATGCGCTCGATTTTCTCAAAGCGGATATTGCTGTCTATATTAGCCGCCAAGCGGCGGGACAAGGAATCAATACCACGGTCAAAACGCGCTAAGGCTTCCTTGTAATTTCTAATCGCACTGCCGAACAAACGTGCCTGGCTCATCAGCCAGCTACGGGCGGTGTCGGCTTCGCTGCCATACCAGTCCTGGATTCGGGCCAGCCAAGCCAAATCATCGCTATCAAAGCCTAATTCGTCTTCCACACGGCTATAGTAGCGGCCTGGATGGGTATCGGGCGAGTGCGCCAACACTTTTTTAAGTTGCCGGATCAGCGTGGCCAATTGGTTGCGCAGGCTTTTGTGCTGCTCGGCCAGCCGGTGGCAATCGCTGTGCAGCAAGGCCAGGGTGTGGGCATTGTCAAAACGCGGTTGCTCCGGTTTGCGCATGCTGTACAGCGCCAAGTCGGCCAGCAATTTGTGGAGGGTGGCCATGTCCTTGTTGGCCTTGTCCAGCTGGATTTTTATCCGTGCCAGCTCTGTGTTCAAGGTTTGGCGCTGTTGTTGGTTTTGCGCCTGTTCGGTGCTGTATTGCGCTTGTTGCCGTTGGATGTCGGCCTCATGGTGTTTGGCTTGGCTTAATAAGCCGTCATGGCGCGACCATTCCTGCGCCAGCCAGCGCTGGTGGTCGTTGACGGTATGTCTGGCGACTTCGGCTGCTTTGGCTTCGGCCTGTAATTGTTTGATGCTGTCTTCCAGTGCTTGCAGGGTAGCGGTGTCCACTTTTCGCTCTTGCAGGCTGTGCAAACGTTGGTGTTCCAGTTGCGCCAGTTCATTGTTCTGTAGTTGCCTGAGTTGGTCTATCAGTTGCTGTATTTTTTGTTTTTCCACAGTAAAATCCGCATCGATTTGCTGATGCTGGTCGGTCAGTTCCTTGCTTAACTGCGTCATCTCAGTTTGCAGGCGTTGTTTCAAGGCTTGCAATTGGCTGGTGCTGAGTTTGATTCGCTCTTCCAGCGCATTCTTTTCAAGCTCTAGCGCGGCCTTACGTTCGCGTTTGCTACGCTCTATCTGCTGTTTTAAGGACTGTAACTCTTCGGTCAGTTTATTGAGCCGGGCTTGCAACTGCCCGACATGTAAGTCCGCCGCTTTCGCTTGTTTTTTCAGGGCTTCGGCAGCTTTTCTCAAGGTTTCCAAATGGCTATCGTGCTTGGCCTCCAGCACTGCCAAGTCATGTAACTGATCTTGCCCGGCCAACAATAATGCACGGATTTTATCTTCGTCTGCGGCATGGTCTGCCACCAGGTTGTAAAGGTTTAAGGACACGCCAAACTGGCAGGACTACTTTGCAGCACCGGCTCCAGATCTTCTTTCAGCAACAGTGCAGGGTTGATGACCTTGGCGATAGTACCCGTCCACTGCGGCTGGTGCTCACGCAAAAAGCCCAGCAAGGTGTCGGGGTTGGCATCGAGTTGGTTTTGCAAATGCGCCAACTCGTCAAGGATACGCTGTTTTTCCTGTACCTGCCTAGCCTTGTCACTTAAACTCCGTTCGATGTCGGCTTGATTTTTCTTGCTGTTCGCCTCAATCACTTTAGCCCCTTTTTCGGCTTCCTGCTTGAGTTGCTGGCTAGCATGGTAGTGCTCCTGTTTAGCTTCGCGGTTGGCAATCAGGGCAGGCTCGGGCTGGATGTCGGCTATTTGGCTGGCCAATACACCCTTGGCCACACTCAGCTTTGAGTGTTCAGTGTGCAGGTGTTCCTGCTGGCTGGCATGGGCTACACGCAGTGCTTCCTTTTGTTGTTCAGTATGGGCTTGTGCCTGCGCTTTCAGCTCACTGGCTTGGCTGGCACTGTCCCTGATTGCCAATTCATAGCCGTGTTGCTGGCCAGAAAAATAGTTTTCTTTTTCTGCCTTTAATTGTTTGAACTGGGCTTCGATGTCCTGCACATCAGCCATCAGTTGCTGGAGGTTGGCCTGTTCTTGCTGCAAGCGTGTTTTTATTTGCGGCAGACGGGCCAACAACTGGCTGAGCAAGGGTACATCTTGTTTGTCCCAACTGGCTTTTTCCTGGATCAGGTAGTCGAGTTGGCGCCGTGCCTGTTCCAGTGCGGCCTTGCTTTCTGCCAGCGCCGATTTTAGCTGTTGTTCGCGCTCTTCCCAGGTGTTTTTTAGCAGCTCCAGTTGTTGCTGACACCGGTTGCCGTTATCTTGCGCTTGTTGCAATTGTTGTTCGTTTTGGCTGAGCAAGCAGCGCA
The DNA here is from genome assembly GCA_043771735.1 of Methyloglobulus sp. Taxonomy (GTDB): domain Bacteria; phylum Pseudomonadota; class Gammaproteobacteria; order Methylococcales; family Methylomonadaceae; genus Methyloglobulus. The sequence goes on along the minus strand of JAYVGW010000225.1, from coordinate 6,310 downwards.
ACCGGTATTGGGTTTCACCCAGCTCCAAATCAACCTGGGCAAAGTCATTTTCCAACTGGTTCAGTTGTTCTATTTTGCCACGCTCGGCCTCGGTGTTTTGGTAGGCACGGTATTCCTTGTGCCAGCTGTCCAGGGTTTCCATCTGCAAATCCAGTGCAATCGAATCGCGGTTTTCTTCGATGCAGTTGACCAGCATGTCTCGTAAATCAGCAAAATCGGTGGAGCGGGTTAACATGCCGGTGACGATTTTTTCGATATCCTTAAGCCGGTGGCCAAGGCTGCTGTTGCAGAAACTGTAACGCGCTATCAGTTGACGCAGTTCCTGGCCTTTTTTGTGCGGCAGGTTCTGGATGACGGTGCGGTAATCATTGCAGGCGGTGATCTGTTCGCTATGGGCAATACGGCGCTTGAGAAAATGCGTGCGCAGGTTACGGCACGACACTGGATAAAACGAGCCGTCGCCGCGGGTTTCGATAAAATCTTCTACGGCAAAGCTTTTGTCGACAAAGCGGTAACACAGGCCTTCATCCTGGGTTGACGCGTATATGATCGCCATACAGGTTTGTTCAAAACGCTGGTATTCAAAGATGATGTACGAGGATTCGTTAGGCAAATAATGCTTGGCGAAGCTGTCGGTGACGCGGCTTTTGGGCACTAAACGCCCAGGGCGTTCCCCAAAAAACAGCGGCACTAGACGTAGCAAAGTGGTCTTTCCCGCGCCATTGACCCCGTTAAGATTGGTGTGGCCGTCCAGTCGCAATTCGACCAGTTCGCCAGCTTTATAGGAGTCGATGAGGATTAAGCGCTTGAGTGCGTACATGGGATATTTGGGTTATGACGGCTGGTTTTAATTTAGGCTATCTGTTATAAAAATACAAGTAAAACATGTTGTTGTGTGTTACTGATGTGTACTTATTCATCGTCCAATATACCTCAGCGTCCTTAAAGCAACGCCCCAACCGCTACACACTCATCACTTGTTAATTCAAACTCAAAAATCGCCAGATCTTCTGCCATGTGCCTGGGAGATGTCGTGCCAGTTAACGGCACAATGCCCATCTGGGTTAAGTAGCGAAACAATATCTGCGCGACACTGCGCTGGTATTGTTTCGCCAAGGCTTGCAGTACAGTATCTGCCAAAATGTGTGGGTTAGCGGACAGCGTCCGGAAGCCTTGATAAACAATCCCGTGCTGCTGGCAAAAATCACGGATGGTGCGGTCATATTGGGTATCGGCATAAAAACGGTTTTGCAAGACTGCCGGTTTAATCTCTGCGGTGTAATACAGAGCTTGCAAATCGTGTAACTTATAGCAATTGCTGATGCCCAGTTGCTTGACTGCACCGCTGTGGAAAATATTCGTCATCGCCTGCCATACTGCCAGCGTTTGCTGCGGCTCGGGCATGGGGGAATGTAGCACCAGACAATCCAGGTAAGTCGTTTGCAGGTTTTGGAGCGATGCCTGGAAGGACTGTGCGACTTGTTCCGCAAGGCTGGCCTTGTCATCATAAGGTATGCGTAGCGGATCTTGCCAATCTAGCGAGGTAAACTTGGTTTGCAGGTACAGTTCGCTACGCTCCAAGCCCTTATTTAAACAGGCCGCAACCCCTGCGCCGACACCGGCTTCATGATAATGCTTGGGCTGGCAAGCGGTATCAATGCCCCGAAACCCCAAGGTTATCGCCTGTTCCACCAGTGCGGCGGTGCGTTCTTGTTTCCAGGCAGTGCCGTAAATGATCTGCGGCATCATCACGCCGTGAGCCGACATCATACGGCCAGCTTAGCCAACAGTTGAAAATCCTGGGTGCGTTGGTCAACGCGGCGTTGGTAACTGGCCTGGTTTTTCGTGCAGATCAAACGATAGGGCGTACCCCCCTTTTGGGTCTGGCAACCTACGTCACATTTATTTTGCCTGATTATATCCTCCACATGTTTGCGCCGTGCTTCTGCCGCCTTAAAGACCCATTGTTCCTGCTCCTCGTTAGCCAAAAATTGCTTCAGCCCGGCACAATCGGCACACTTGCAGCTCAGTTGGCTATCACGCCGCCAATTGGCTGGAGGCTGCAATTCCAGGGCAATCCGCGCCTGTAAATGTGCCACCACAACATCACGCAAGCTGGCCACCACAGGCAAATGCAAACTATCAGATGCTGCTGTCAATTGTAATGCGGCAGGCAGCAAGATTTCATCCATCTTGTACATGGCTGGCCATGCCAGCATATAAGCCAAGGCATTGTCTGCCATCGTGGCATCAACCGCATTAAAACTACGCAGTACGTCAACGACCAAATCACTGTCCACCGTTAGGGTGGCTCGCTGCCAGGGCAACAGCTCCGGAGAACGTGCTGGATCACCCGGCAGTGCGCTAAATAAAGCATACACCGAGGTCAGCAAATCTTTGGCCGACTCAGGTTTTGCTTTGCAAAAACCGTCTAATAAAGAGGCGCAGGCTTGTGGGGATTTGGTGGCGCTGATCGCCACTATTTTCTCTACGCCCTTTACCCCATCGGGCCAAGGCAATAACTCGGCCGCTTGTACCAATACCGTGCTGTTATCCTTATCAGAAAATCCGTTTTCTGCCAGCCACACCCATATTCGATTGATGTGCTGGATATCAGCCAAACGGCTGGTATAGTCTAAAAATTGTAGCATATGGCTGCCATTCATAGGATACCTACTACTGCACAAATTATCTCTCAAGATATAACCGGCCAAGGTATGGGCATCTTGCCATAATTTGGACGCTGGATCTTTGCCTTCCGCTTCCCAACGTCGGCAAAAATCGCTCAGTGCCGGTAACGCCGCGCTGATCCCTGCCTGGTTGACAATGGCCAGATAATAGGCTTTTGGCCACAATACAAAAGCGGCATGGCGGTAACTGCGTTCAAAGGTGGCACCGGCATTGCCGGTGTATTCCTGGAATTCTTCCTCGTCAAACTCAATGGCATCAAAGGCTTCCAGTGGGCAAAATTCGTTTTCCGTAAACGGCAAGCTGGGTAAAGCAGAAACCGTACCATCAGGCCGCCGCCAATCGGAAATAGATTCCTCACGGTTTAGCACTTCGCCTGCTTCATACTCTTCACCCCCATAACGTCCACGTTGGCTGTAGCCGGAATATTCTGCATCGCAGCTTTCATCAATGGATATCAAGGCCAGATGCAGTTCACAATCGGCTTCCTGGCAGGCGGCAATCAATACATTGGCCATCGCCGCATCCGTGTTTTTTAAGGCATCAAAACTGATTTCAGCAGGGGTGTAGGCATGTTGCAGGGGATAAACCAGTTTTTCCGGCACACCTTCTTTCGAGTTAGCCAAATCCGCCGCCCAGTTGCGCAGCAAGACCACCACGGTTGCTTGCTCATGGTGGTAATCCGGCGGGGTGGGCAAGGGCAGTTTTTTGTCAATGCGCAGCAGGTTATATACCAAAGTTAACCGACAACCTTCGGTAATCGGCAAAATTTCATGCAGGCAATCGGCATAAAAAGCGGCATAGCCCACTTCAGAGCTATCTTCGGTGTGTAAATCCAGGGCCACTTCGTGTTGCTTGTGGCGGATGATCAGTTCGCCGCCCTGATATTGCGAGGGCAGGACGATGACCAGGGTGGCAAACATGCCGGGGGCTTTTTCGCTGTCGCGGTGGCTGACGAAAAAACTGCCGGTATCGTAAACCAGCAATTTGTACAGTTCGGCATGGATTTCTCCGCTTACTCCCAAGCCAGTGGCACAGTGCTTGACGATAGTACCAAGGTTGTCTGGCCAATGCTTGCCGCCAATTTTTACGCGGTCGGCATCAATTTGCCAGGTGCGCCTGATCTCGGTATTTACCAGGGTTTGTGTGCCTTTGCCAAACGGGGCGCGTTCGGCAGTGGCCACCAGTTGTTGCATTTGCACAGGCAACAAGGGCAGGGCGATGCGGCCTACGCCATCCACTTCTAGCTGGGGTAAAAAAATATCCAGCTTGCCATTGGCATAGTAGTCGCCAGGGCTTTCGATGGTTTGCAGGCTTTCGAACAATGCGATGTTTATTGATGACATAATTAGGTCTCCATCAGGCAATGTTGGTGAAATGAGGGGTTCTATCATAATTGATCTAATGGGCTTTGTACGCCTTTACCGCCTTTATTGAGAACATGAAGATAAAGCATAGTGGTGCTGACATCGCTATGGCCTAACAGCTCTTGCACGGTACGGATATCGTAGCCAGATTCCAGCAGGTGGGTGGCGAATGAATGCCTTAAGGTATGCGGTGTGGCCGGTTTGTTGACCTGTGCGGCCAGTACGGATTTTTTCATGGCGCGTTGTAGCAATTTTTCATCTACGTGATGGCGGCGTTCGCGCCCACTGCGCGGATCGGTTGAAAAGCTGCCAGCACAAAAAATATATTGCCACATCCATTCCGTTGCGGCGCTGGGGTATTTTTTCGCCAGGGCATCAGGGAGATAAACCTCCGCTTTGCCGAAGCGTTTGTCATCTTCAAACAAGGCCTTTCTGTGTTGGAGATGGGTTTGTAACATCGGTGCTATTATTGAAGGCAGCATGGTTACCCTGTCTTTATTGCCTTTGCCATCCCTTACTAAAATCTCGTAGCGTTCAAAATCAACGTCTTTAACGCGCAGGCGTACGCATTCCATTAAGCGCATGCCAGTACCATACAGCAAATTAGCCATCAAGCCATAAGTACCCGTCATGCGCGTTAGCACTTCCCGCACTTCGGAACGTGTTAATACGACCGGTAGCCGTTGTGGGCGTTTGGCGCGTACTACGTTGTCCAGCCAAGGTAAATTTATCGCCAGGACTTCCTTGTACATAAACAATAGTGCGGATAACGCCTGGTTTTGCGTTGAGACGGATACTTGACCTGCTACTGCCAGATGCGTTAAGAATGCTTCTACTTCGGTTGCGCTCATTTCTGTGGGGTGGCGTTTGCCGTGGAATAGGATAAAGCGTTTGATCCACTGCAAATATTGCGTTTCAGTACGGATGCTGTAGTGTTTGACACGGAGGCGGTCACGCACTTGGTCCAGCAGTTTTGGAGGAGGGGTAATAGGCGTATAATCGCTTTGCATAAAAAGGTTGATAACAAAATACAGATGCCATATTAGCATAGTTAAAATAATATTTTACAAGTGATATACACCTATTTTGAATGATCATTAAATTAATGTTAGCCACCGTATTTTAAAATTGCAGCAGATATAATCATCGTGTTTCATATTCATCTGCAAATAGCAAGGTAATATTCACGCCTTGGCGATGAAAATTTTTGCAGCTTTGGTATTTACGTTTGTGTAAACTAAGTTAAATTTTATGTGTTGGATATTAAAGTTGGCCACTCACCTACTCACTTTCTGAAAGTTGGGGTGATGAGTAAGCAGTGTAAAATTGGGGGATAAATCAGTGTATAAACATACCTCTCAAAAAGGTGTGTAACAAAATTTAAATCCAGTAACATCATAAAAAACAAATATTTTTGAAAAAAAGTACACCGATAAAGGTGTATCTTTAACAAGAAAAACGGCACTTATTAGGTGTCTACTTAACGTTATGCCCCAAGGGAACGCTATGTCTGATTTCATCACGGCATCAACACACGAAGAACGATTGAGGCATGCCGTGTCAGCCGCATGGGGAATATTCGCCCGTAAAGTTGGCGGGAAAACCATTCCGGTTAACAAAGAAGCATCCATGCAACTTCAGTACGCTTACATTCTCAGGCAGTTAATCCCGCTCACTTCACATTCAGGTCACGAGGTTGCAGACATTGAATTAGAAACGGGAGTGAAAACGGGATCGGGAACAAACGAGATTGATATTTTGCTGAAAGGTGAATCGACCCAAGGCAAGTCGTTAATTGCAATTGAACTCAAGTGCTACAGAGCTATTGCATCATCAGGCGGCCCAAGAGGTGCCCACGACATATTCATGAAGGATGTTTACGAAGCCTTGGCATCCTTGAAGAATATATTTCTCTAGGCATTGCAAGCCGTGGTGTTGCGTTGGTAATGAACGACCTGGAACGGTTCGTAAATCCAAAAACAAAGGGCGGCAAGTGTTGGGCATACGACATTTCCGATGGGTATTCAATATCAGGAGCCAACCTGTCAGTGCCTATTGGCGGAAAAAACGTCTCCATCGAATTGCAGAAGTCATATCAATTCAATTGGTCGAAATTTGGTAGCTTCTGGTTCATGGAGTTGGAAGGTGTTTAGGCATAACGAGTAAGGTTAGATTGTCTGAGCGTAGCGAACGGCAATCTGAACCGTTTGTTGGACAAGCCCGACCCTAGCCCCGATGCTGGCTCTCTATAAGAA
>JAYVGW010000224.1:0-3039 GCA_043771735.1 Methyloglobulus sp. | reverse complement strand
TGGCCACGGTATTCGCCTTCTATAAATCGCTTCATCAGTTTGGCTCCGGCTTCATGGCATGCCTAAATTATACCATGACGTTTTTACACAGTCTGGGCCGGGAAAAAGCCCGGCTGGTATTCCGTGTCCCGGGCCGCATTGTAGGCAAAGCCCGGGATTTCCTCGCTGGCCCGCATGCTGAGGTTAATATTACTATTGCCATAAAACCCATCAGTGTCCTGGAAGAACTGCGAACCGACCCAGTCGATATCCTCCGGCGGGTAATTGGGTGGCAACGCCGTATGGCCGGCCAAGAACTTGGCACGGGCCTTTTGCCAGCAATCGCGGGTAAACAGCTCCAACTGCCGCCGCATGTCCGGGTCGCTGACCCGGGCATTGTCCATGCGATAGGCATACGTGCGAAGATCCGGGGAGCAGGGCACCAACGCCACCACCGCATTGTTAAGGCCATCGGCAACGTGCATCACCAAATCCCACCAAATCGGGACTTGCGCCGATTTACCGTCGATGGCGGCGAAAGCCTTGTCATACAAGGTGCCGGTACTGCCGCCCGAGACTGTCGTGCCGCCACACGGGGTGGTATGGTTGACCCCCGCTGGATTGATGGTGAATGCCGGCACCTCGGCCAGGGCAATCACCGACATCATGATAATAATGTCCGCCCAATTGTTGCGGATAACGGCCTCAGCGCCGTCAATGCCTTGCATCCGCCAGGCCATGCCCCAGTTTCGGATAACAGCGACGACCAGAGGCACATACAGCAAGCCGGCATCCGACAACACATCCCAGATGCCGTCATACAAAAACCAGCCTAAGACCGTGGTATAAATTTCAATCGCAGAACTGACATTCATCACACATTTCCTTAAAAAAAACCGTCATTAACCCGGACACACCAACGAAGTGCAGCGGTTGTCACTTAACGGCCCGGGAACAGCCAATGCAACAACACCGCAAAGCCCCGCTGGGCGAAGAACAACTCCACCAGGAGTATCAGGATGGCCACCGGCCAGCGCTGGCTTAAGGCGTATTGCCGTTGCTGCGGATGGAATTGTAAAAAATCAGCGACTTTATTCACCCAAACCGGATAACCGCCGATCAGGAGAGCCATTAAGACTAGCCGCCAGCCCAAGAACCAGGGCTTGGCGGCGGTCAATTGGTCTTGCAACGTCTTAACCTGTGCCACGGTGTCATGGGACATCACCCACACACTGACCAGTGCCGTGGCAATAACAAACACCCCCATCCCGCCCCAAAACAGCCACCGGCTGCGTTTTAGGGTTTCAGGGCTGGGCAAGCTAAGGTCTGCGAAAGACTTATTTTCAAGCGTCATCTTATTTCACCTCGCCGTTTTCAAGTCGTTTGGCATCGTTCGGGGACGCGGTCCGGGTCGCCGCATTTTCGCTCGTGCGTCCCTGGCCGCTGCCAAGCAGGACCGTCGCGGTCTGGGCAAACATTTCGCGGCGGATCTTGGTTTCATACAGGACATTGTCAATTGCCTGGGTAATATGGTTGACCGCCATCTCAATGTCAGGGGAGAGCCCTGAGGCATAAATATTCGGCTCCATGCGGTCTGATTGCAGCAGCCTTCGCAGAAACAGGGCTTTTTCCAGATTAATCCCGGTGGCCGCCTCAAAGGTATTGTTTTCATTAGGTTTACAGTATTCTGGAAAAAAAGTGTCTTCGAACCAGAGTATGTTTTAAGAAACTTGTGGAATATTTTTGCCGTTTGTTTAAACTAACCCAATGAGTGAAAAGCCAATAGATTCGCTAGATGGCAGCTTACCGGCCGATGCAAAAGCCCAAACAAGCGTTGATGCCGTGAAGCCTGACCCTACATGGCTTTGCCCGGTATGCGGACTAAAACGAAATATAGGCAGCCACAAGAAATGCTCAAAAATTACCCAACAAAAGCACCGGAAAGAACGGGGGGAAATTTAAGGGTTCTACTGTGGCCTTCTTGCGAAGACGACACTTTTAGCCGCTATGAGGTACTGATCCGATATAATTACTGCCATTAATTGAATGGCTATTGATGGCTGTTACGCAGTTACGAATGAATTCTGAAGGTTACCCCTCAACGTCTAACTTAGGAGGATAAACACCATGACAACAAATCTTGCAATTGATGATGATTTAATTAATGAAGCGTTGACCCTGGGGCATTTTAAGACCAAGGAGGATACGGTGATTACGGCGTTAAGGGAGTTCATTAACCGCCGGAAACAGCTAGAGATTACTGGTTTATTCGGTCGGTTCGACCCTGATCCGGATTATGATTATAAACAAGGCCGACATTCTTGAGCGTATTGGTCGATACCTGCATCTGGTCGAACGCACTCCGTTCTAAAAGGCCGGAGTTTGAAGCGCAGGTAAAGAGTCTGGAAACATTAATAGCCGACCAGCAGGTGTTGATTATTGGGGCTATCCGGCAAGAAGTTTTGTCGGGTTATAGTGACCAGAAAAAATTTGAGACGTTAAAAGCCAAGCTGGGCTATTTTGAAAACACGCCCACTCTGGACGAGGATTATATTACTGCGGCCCAGTTTTATAATGAATGCCGCCAAAAAGGTGTCCAGGGCTCGCACATTGATTTATTAATTTGTGCCGTTGCCGTGCGGTTAAACATCGAAATATTTACCAGCGACAAGGATTTTGGTTTTTATCAGCAACACCTTCCCATAAGACTATACCAGGGTTAGGCATTTACGACCGGCCGTCTATTTGAAACATAAGCCCCATTACGGCCTAAGTACCAAAAGGAAATAATTTCGCTTTGCCTGGGCTGGGTTACGGTTACAACGGGGTGACGTTTTCCGCTTGTGGCCCTTTTTGTCCAGCCGTGACTTCCATCGTTACGCGTTGCCCTTCTTTTAAAGATTTATGGCCATTGCTGTTAATAGCACTGTGGTGGACAAATACGTCTTTGCCGCCTTCTTGTTCGATGAAACCGAAACCTTTTGCATCGTCAAACCACTTGACCTTGCCTTCTACAATTACTGACATAACTTTTCTCGTTAAAAACCTTTGTTAGGGTGT
>JAYVGW010000223.1:0-32283 GCA_043771735.1 Methyloglobulus sp. | reverse complement strand
TCCATTTACGCCAATCCTCTCGGTGAAATTAGCGCGTTCACGTTTGATGAAAACGTCGTCTGCGTATTTCCAGACATGATCCAACGCTCAGTGCCGGGCTACAGTACGATTATCACAGCTATCGGGTTACTGGCGAATCGCTACGCACAGCCGCACAGCCATTGTTATGACTTGGGCTGTTCTCTGGGCGCGGCAAGCTTATCCATGCGAGACCAGATAGAAGCCGAAAACTGCCGCATCATTGCTGTCGATAACTCGCCGGCGATGGTGTCTGGATTTCAGGAAAATCTGCGGCAACTGCCATCTTCGATTCCGGTTGATGTGCTGTGTGCCGATATTCGGGATATAAGCATCGAAAGCGCATCGGTCGTCGTCTTGAACTTTACTTTACAATTCATTCCCGTAGCGGACCGATTAGTTTTTCTGCAAAAAATCAACCAAGGCCTGTTGCCTGGCGGGATACTGATCCTATCGGAAAAACTTAAGTTTGATGACGGGAGGCAAAACACCCTGCAAACTGACATGCACCATCTGTTTAAAAAGGCCAAAGGCTATACCGACCTGGAAATAAGCCAAAAACGCACCGCGCTGGAAAACGTATTGATCCCCGAAACCTTCAGCTTACATCAGCAACGACTGCAAGAAGCGGGCTTCAGCAGTGCTGAAGTTTGGTTTCAATATTTTAATTTTTCCTCAATCATCGCGCTTAAGTGATTGACTATCAACCTTTATATCAAACGCTTCGATCTGCAAAGGCAGATGTATGGGCAGACCGCTTACCGCAACAAATCAGCGCTGTATTTGACCGCACCCGCCATGGCCATTTGGCGGCATGGCAACAGCTAATTGATAGCATCCCAGATTTTCCTACCAATCAACGCATATTGGATGCAGAATCCGTGCAGATAGGCTCCGCTAGCGACCTAACCGAACAGACAAGGACAACGCTAGAAACCCAGTTAAAAAGCCTGCATCCCTGGCGCAAAGGCCCTTATGATCTTTTCGGCATTAATATTGATGCCGAATGGCGTTCAGATTGGAAATGGCGACGTGTCGCACAACATGTTTCCCCGCTCAAACATCGGCTGGTGCTGGATGTGGGCTGTGGCAATGGTTATTATTGCTGGCGTATGCTGGGGGCTGGGGCAAAAGGTGTCGTCGGCATAGACCCTATGTTACTTAACGTCATGCAATTCCAGTTTATCCGTAAGCTATATGGTGGAAATCCGCCTGTTTTCGTCCTGCCATTGGGCATTGAAGACCTGCCTTATGGGCTGAAAGCGTTTGATACCGTATTTTCTATGGGCGTGTTTTATCACCGCCGCTCTCCCATCGACCACCTGTTGGAATTAAGGGACTGTCTTGTCCCTGGCGGCGAACTTATCTTGGAGACTCTAGTGATTGATGGCGGATTAGGCGACGTGCTAGTCCCCGAAGACCGCTATGCCAAAATGCGCAATGTCTGGTTTTTGCCGAGCTGCCCGACCTTGATGGCCTGGTTAAGCCGCTGTGGATTCAAGAATATCCGCCTTGTTGACATCACTGCTACCAGCACGGAAGAGCAACGGAGAACGGAATGGATGACATTCCATTCGTTAAGCGACCATCTAGCCCCGGACAATCCAATGTTGACTTGCGAAGGGCTGCCAGCGCCTAAAAGGGCGGTTTTCATCGCGCAAACGGCAGGCGACTAACTTTTTTTAGCCGCAGGGAATCCGCTTGCAGGTACTAGGATAAGACATTAGCCGTTTTAACCCTTGAACCTTGTCAACCTTTCATCTATATTCATTGGATACGATCATTGGGTAGAACTCTCATGGCAACGGCAATAACAGATTTTCATTTCAGCGGGCTTGCAAAATGCCTCATCCAGGAAGGCCTGATAACAGAAAAGGATGCCAGGGCTCACATTCAAGAAGCCCAAAAGAACAAGATCTCCCTGATAACTTACTTGGTCAGTAATAAGTTGGTCGATAGCAGGGCCATAGGCTCAATAGCATCGGTCGAATTTGGGATGCCATTTTTCGACCTGGACGCGATTGACCCTCGCAGTTTGCCCATTAGCCTAGTTAGCGAAAAACTTATCCGCAAGCACAATGCCATCCCGCTCTTGAAACGGGGCAAAACCCTGTTCATTGGCATATCCGACCCTACTGCTACACATAGCTTTGACGATATTAAATTTCAGAGCTTGCTCAACCTTGAAACCATTTTGGTTGAGGAAAGCAAGTTACATAAGGCCATTGATACCGCCTTAGAAGCGGTCGATACGTCGATGTCCGATCTTATGGACACGGATCTGGACAACCTGAATGTGCAAGGCGGCGAAGATGAAGCCGAAAAAAACGATGCCAACGCCGATATTGACGATGCCCCCATCGTTCGCTTCGTCAATAAGATTCTGCTGGATGCCATCAAAAAAGGGGCTTCCGACATTCATCTCGAACCTTACGAAAAAAACTTCCGCATCCGTTATCGATCAGATGGCATATTGCATCAAGTAGCAAGTCCGCCATCAAATATATCCAACCGCATCATCTCCAGAATTAAAGTCATGTCCAAAATGGACATCGCAGAACGCCGGATTCCGCAAGATGGCCGCATCAAGATGATATTATCCAAAACCCGTGCGATTGATTTTCGTGTAAACACCTGCCCTACCCTGTTCGGTGAAAAAGTGGTGCTGCGTATTTTGGACCCCACCAGTGCCCAAATTGGTATCGAAAAACTGGGCTTTGAACCTGTGCAACAAGAGGTGTTTCTCAAAGCCATCAATAAACCGTATGGCTTAGTACTTGTAACCGGACCTACCGGTAGCGGTAAAACAGTCACCCTCTATACTGGCTTAAATATCCTCAATAGGATGGAAAGCAATATCTCCACGGCAGAAGATCCCGTGGAAATTACCGTAGAGGGTATTAACCAAGTCAATGTCAACGTTAAGTCGGGCTTAACTTTTGCTAATGCCTTACGGGCATTTTTACGACAAGATCCAGACATTATCATGGTTGGCGAAATACGTGACTTGGAAACTGCCGAAATTGCCGTAAAAGCTGCGCAAACCGGTCACTTAGTCATGTCTACCTTACACACCAATGATGCACCGCAAACATTAAATCGCTTAATGCAAATGGGTATTCCGCCGTTTAACATTGTCTCGGCGGTTAATTTGATTATGGCACAACGTTTAGCCAGACGGTTATGCGAACATTGCAAAAAGAAAGTTACCTTACCCGACAATGTCCTTTTGTCTATCGGTTTCAAAGAAGAAGAATTAAAAACCCTAGACCTATATGGGCCTGTGGGCTGTGATTTATGTACAAACGGCTATAAAGGCAGGGTCGGTATCTACCAGGTTATGACCTTGAGCGAAAAAATGCGCGGCCTAATCCTTGAAGGCGGCAACGCCATGCAACTGGCCGAACAAGCAAAAGCTGAAGGCATCAATGATTTGCGTGCATCGGGTTTAAACAAAGTTAGGCTGGGCGTTACCAGCATCGAAGAAATTGATAGAGTGACCAAGGAATAGCAATGGCAGAACAAACCGATCAGCTGGATTTTATCTGGGAAGGCAAAGACAAAAACGGAAAAGTAAACAAAGGAGTTTTTTCTGCGAAAAGCGAACCGGTTGCCAAGGCCGAGTTGAGGCGGCAAGGCTACCGGGTAACCAAAATCAAGCTTAAACCCAAACCTTTATTTAAAAAAAGTGCCAAAGCCATCACACCTGGCGATATCGCTATTTTTTCAAGGCAATTAGCGACCATGCTAAAAGCAGGGGTACCCTTGGTGCAATCCTTTGATATTGTTGGAAAAGGCAATGAAAATCCCAGTATGCAGGAGCTTTTGCTGGGCATTAAAGCAGACATAGAAGGTGGCGACACCTTATCAGAGGCACTCAACAGAAGACCGCTCTATTTTGATGAGTTGTTTTGTAACTTGGTTGAAGCGGGCGAACAGGCCGGTGTTCTCGAAACGCTCCTGGACAAAATCGCTACTTACAAAGAAAAAACCGAGTCCATGAAGAAAAAAATCAAAAAAGCCCTGACTTACCCAATAGCGGTGGTGGCTGTGGCTTTTATTGTAACAACCATCCTGCTAATTTTCGTGGTGCCGGTGTTTGCAGATTTGTTCAAGAGTTTTGGTGCTGATTTGCCAGCGTTTACGCAAATGGTCGTTCACATGTCGGAATGGATGCAAAAATTTTGGTGGATTGTTATCCTTTCTGTGGTGGCCACTGTCTATACTTTCGGTTACTTCAAAAAACGTTCACGACCATTCAATCATTTCTTGGATAGGACTTTATTAAAAGTCCCTGTAGTGGGCCTTATTATGAACAAATCCGCAGTCGCCCGCTTTGCCAGAACCTTATCGACCATGTCGGCAGCCGGCGTACCATTAGTCGATGCATTGCAGTCCGTTTCTGGTGCCTGCGGTAACATTATCTATGCAGATGCTGTTTTAAAAATGCGTGAAGAAGTCGCCACTGGTCAACGGCTCCAATACGCCATGAGCCAAGCTGGCTTATTTCCGCATATGGTGCAACAAATGATTGCTATTGGTGAGGAATCCGGTTCTATTGATGCCATGCTAGCAAAAGTGGCTGATTTTTATGAAGAAGAAGTCGACAACCTAGTTGATAACCTTAGCAGCTTAATGGAACCTATAATCATGGTTATCCTGGGAACCCTAGTCGGTGGCTTGGTGGTTGCGATGTATCTACCTATCTTCAAAATGGGTTCTGCGATTTGATTGTTGTTGCACTCTTTTACTTACCACTAAAATACGCGCTGCAGTTGCTTAACAAACTGAATTTTCGTAAAAACTAAAGAAAGCGCTTCCGCAAGGAAGCCTAGCGCTCATCATGCAACAATTTGACTACCTTTTTAGCTCGCCAATCCTTTTTTCCGCCCTCGCCGGCGTTGTTGGCCTGTTAGTCGGCAGCTTTTTGAACGTGGTCATCTACCGCCTGCCGGTCATGATGCAGAAAAACTGGCGTAAAGATTGCCAAGACTATCTGGGGCTAGAAGCAGAACCACAGGCAGAAGAGCCTTTTAATCTGGTGTTCCCGCTCTCCCGTTGCCCTGGTTGCAACACGCCCATCAAGCCTTACCAGAACATTCCGGTTATCAGTTATGTTTTTTTGCGCGGCAAGTGCGCTAAATGCAAAAATCCTATTTCCTTACGTTATCCGCTCATCGAAGCTTTTACCGCCGCAACATCCTTTATCATAGCCTGGCATTTCGGTTTTACGCCGCAAACAGGATTTGCCTTGCTATTGACTTGGTCTTTGATCGCATTGAGTTTTATTGATATTGACCATCAATTATTGCCGGATTCGATCACGTTGCCTGTCTTATGGCTGGGCCTGTTATTAAGCTTATTTGGCCTGTTTACCGATAGCCATGCCAGCATAATCGGTGCGATTGCCGGCTACTTGGTACTTTGGGGCGTTTTTCACTTGTTTAAATTGCTGACCGGAAAAGAAGGCATGGGCTATGGCGACTTCAAATTACTGGCTTTATTCGGTGCCTGGTTAGGCTGGCAATCCTTGCCTGCCATTATTTTGCTGTCATCGCTAGTCGGCGCGGTCATCGGCATTGCCATGATTATCTTTTCCCGACATGACCGCAACACACCCATCCCATTCGGGCCTTATTTGGCGGCGGCGGGTTGGATTGCCTTGATTTGGGGTGCTGACATTAACCAATTCTATTTGAAAATAGCAGGCCTATAAGCGAATGCTCAAAGTAGGTCTTACCGGCGGCATAGGCTGTGGTAAAACCACGGTCAGCAAGTTATTTACCGAATTAAATGTACCTGTTATTGATGCTGATGACATCGCGCACCAGCTAGTAGAGCCAGGAAAACCAGCATTATTAGAAATCAGCAAAGCCTTTGGTGATAAAACCCTTAACCCAGATAGTTCTTTAAACAGGCAGCATTTACGTGATGTTGTTTTTACAGATCTAAAGCAAAAACAAAAGCTCGAAGACATCTTGCATCCGCTGGTATTTAATGCCATGCAAGAGAAAATTAACCAACTGGTTAGCCCTTATTGCATCGTCAGCATCCCGTTATTGTTTGAAACACATAGGGGCCAATTTGTTGACCGGATACTGGTTATCGACTGCCCAGTCGAAATTCAGATAGAACGTGTTAAGCTCAGGAATAATTTGACTGAAGCTAGAATCCGGTCAATTATCGACAGCCAGGTTAGCCGAGAGTACAGGCTAAGACATGCCGATGATGTCATCGACAATTCTCAATCTGGCGGCGGACTTGCAGAACACGTCAAAAAATTGCACAATCTTTACCTAGCAATCAGCGCATTAGGACAAAAACGCTTGTGAAAAACCACATCACCTATGAATTTCCACTCAATGAACGGATCCGAGTTTTCATTAGGCTAGAGCAGCTATTCCAGGAATTCAGCCATTTCTCATCAGGGCCGACTGTCGCTGACAAACGCGCCGCCATTAATGTGCTGCTGGACGTTATGTCGATTTTCCGGCGCAACGACCTCAAGTCGGAAATCCTTAAGGAATTGGACCGCCATACGAAAGTACTCAACAAATATGCCGACAGCCAAAATGTTGACCCCAAACAATTGGAAGCCATTCTTAGTAAAGTAACTCAAACCAGCAAGAAGCTTTATGCAACCAGCGGGAAAATAGGCATAGGGGTAATGGAAAGCGACTTATTTCAGAGCATTGCACAACGCAGCTCAATCCCTGGCGGAACCTGCTCTTTTGACCTGCCGGAGTTTCATTACTGGCTGGAACAAGATGAAGCTACCCGCTTAAAAGACCTGGAACACTGGGGCAGCCCGTTTAATGATATTCGCACCGGAATAGAACTGATCTTGGATTTTATCCGCACCAGCAATGCGCCCAGCGAAGAAATCGCAGAGGCCGGCTTTTTCCAGATTGCTTTGGACAAAAGCCTGCCCTACCAACTCATCAAAGTCAGCATGGATAGGTCGTTGCCTTGTTTCGCCGAAATCAGTGGCGGTAAACACCGCTGTTCGATACGTTTCATGATACCTTCCGCCGATGAACAACGGCCCACACAAAGCGCTGATGACATTGCTTTTTCTTTAACCCGCTGTATGTTCTGATGGCTTCATCCCCCCAACCCCTTACGGTAAAATGCCCCAATTGCAAGAAACCCGTGGTGTGGACATCGGAAAACCCCTTTCGCCCTTTCTGCTGTGAACGCTGTAAATTAATTGACTTAGGCGAATGGGCTATGGAGGAAAAGGTAATTCCTGGAGAACCCATACCCACTGAAGATGATGGCAATGACGATTCCTTTTTTCAGTGATAAGTGACTTTCCTCTTCCACAAAAGCTTTCCGTCGGCTTCTGCCAAATAGTAGCCACGGCTTAGGTCTCTCCTGCACCGAGGCCAACCGCACCCAACTTTATGGTAAACACCAATAATCCAGCTAATTCGCTTACTTAAAATGACTACAGTTAATTCCGAAAAACTCTCCAGCGCCCGTTTTGCCGAAGCCACCGATGCCTTTGTGGAAGAATTTACCGCCTCGATTTTATTTGATAAGCGTATGGCGGAACAAGACATCCAAGGTTCTATCGCCCATGCCACCATGTTATGTGCGGTGGGTGTCCTGACAACAGATGAGCGCGATGCAATTACCCAAGGATTGACTCAAATAGGCAATGAAATAGCCAAAGGCGAGTTCATCTGGTCAATCAAACAAGAAGATGTGCACATGAATATTGAGGCCAGGCTGACTGACCTTATCGGCGTGGCAGGAAAAAAACTGCATACGGGGCGCTCACGCAACGACCAGGTAGCCACCGACATCCGGCTTTATCTCCGCAGTGAAATAAAACATATAGAAATGCAGTTGCGCCGCCTTCAAACCGCCATCCTGGACTTGGCCGAACAACACGCTGATACGATCATGCCAGGCTTCACCCATTTGCAAGTTGCCCAGCCCATCACCTTCGGGCATCACCTGATGGCGTGGTTTGAGATGTTAAGCCGCGACCATGAGCGTTTGCAAGATTGTCTCAAGCGCATCAATGTAATGCCCCTAGGGGCTGCCGCGCTTGCTGGTACGAGTTATCCAATTGACCGCCAATTGACTTCCGACTTACTTGGTTTTAGCCGGCCTTCAGCAAATTCCCTCGACTCAGTGAGCGACCGCGATTTTGCCATTGAATTTACCGCAGCCGCCAGCCTGATCATGATGCACCTGTCGCGGTTTTCCGAGGAGCTGATCCTGTGGTCCAGCGCCCAGTTCGATTTCATCGACATGCCCGATGCCTTTTGTACCGGCTCTTCCATCATGCCGCAAAAGAAAAATCCGGATGTGCCGGAACTGGTGCGCGGCAAATCAGGCCGTGTGACAGGCCATCTGGTCTCGCTGTTAATGCTAATGAAAAGCCAACCCTTGGCTTATAACAAGGACAACCAGGAAGACAAAGAACCCTTGTTCGATACGGTAGACACGTTAATAAATTGCTTACGCGCTTATGCCGATATGGTCCCCCATCTCAAAGCCAAAAAAGACAATATGTACCAATCCGCAAAACGCGGTTTTGCCACGGCAACTGATCTTGCTGATTATTTGGTTCGGAAAGGCTTGGCATTCCGCGATGCCCATGAAATTGTCGGACTAGCCGTACGCTTAGGCTTAGACAGCAAACGCGACCTTGCCGAACTATCACTCCCTGAATTGCAACAATTTTCGCCGCTGATAACAGCAGACGTATACGATATTTTAACCCTGGAAGGATCGGTTGCCGCCCGTAAACACATCGGTGGCACAGCACCGGAAACAGTCAAAAAAGCTATCTACACGGCAAGGGAAGCATTAAAAAACCCGCCAGACACTATCAAGTAGCCATGGCTTTTTTGGTCATAGACGAAATATCCCTTTTTTTGTATAATGTGGGGATTTACAGGAATCCTTAAAGCGATTTCGTAATCCCCATCAAATCATTCTGGAGATAAACTCAATGCCTATCAAAGTTGCCATCAACGGTTATGGCCGTATTGGACGTAATATTATTCGCGCACTTTACGAATCTGGTCGCACTAACGAAATTCAAATTGTCGCGGTCAATGACTTGGGCGATTCTAAAACCAATGCCCACCTGACCCAATACGACACCGTGCATGGCAAGTTTCCGTTTGAAGTGGGCGTAGACGGCGATTGCATCGTCATCAATGGCGATAAAATTAAGGTTTTCTCAGAGCGCGATCCTTCCAAATTGCCTTGGGGCGAATTGGGCATAGATGTCGTCCATGAATGTACAGGCTTGTTCACCAGCAAAGCCAAAGCTTCAGCGCACATCGCCGCTGGCGCCAAAAAAGTCATTATCTCCGCTCCAGGCGGCAGTGATGTCGATGGCACCATCGTTTTTGGTGTTAACCACAACACACTTAAAGCATCTGATACCGTTATCTCTAACGCCTCATGCACCACCAACTGCTTGGCACCTATCGTAAAAGCGTTACACGACACGATTGGTGTGGAACATGGCTTGATGACCACCATCCACTCTTACACCAACGACCAAGTGTTGACCGACGTGTACCACAGCGATTTGCACCGTGCCCGTTCGGCCACACAATCCATGATCCCAACCAAAACTGGCGCTGCCGCTGCGGTAGGTTTGGTATTGCCTGAACTGGCTGGGAAACTGGATGGTTTTGCCATGCGCGTTCCGACCATCAATGTTTCCATCGTGGACTTAACTTTCCAAGCCTCCAGAAACACCACTAAAGACGAAATCGACCAAATACTGAAAGCTGCGTCTACAGGCTTCTTGAAAGGCATCCTGGAAATCAATGAAAAACCACTCGTTTCAACCGACTTCAACCATAATCCAGCCTCTTCTATTTATGAAGCAGGACTGACCAAAGTCATGAACGGTAGCTTCGTAAAAGTCCTGTCCTGGTATGACAATGAATGGGGCTTCTCAAACCGTATGCTGGATACGACGGTTGCCCTAATTAATGCCAAATAGGCCAAAGAGTAACAACCCATCATAAAACTGAAAAACACCTAATGTTAAGACGAACCAAAATTTTAGCGACACTTGGACCTGCTACTGATAAACCGGGCGTACTTGAAGGATTAATAAATGCGGGAGTCGATGTTGTCCGCATGAATTTCTCACATGGTTCAGCCCAAGACCACATTGACAGGGCCGACAAGATACGGGAACTCAGCCAAAAGCTAGGGCATCGCGTCGGTATTCTTGCCGACCTCCAAGGCCCTAAAATACGTATCGCCCGTTTTAAAGACACCAAGGTGTTGCTAAACGAAGGCCAGGATTTTGCCTTAGATATCAATCTTGATCCATTGGCTGGGGATAATACCCAAGTCGGTATCACTTATGAACCACTGGCTTTGGAAGTCAAGCCAGGAAGCCGGTTGTTGCTGGATGATGGCCGTATTGTCCTGGATGTCGTCAATGTCGAAAACATGCGGGTCAATTGCACCGTCGTCGTCGGTGGCGACCTATCCAACAACAAGGGCATCAACCTTTTGGGTGGTGGGCTTTCTGCGGCGGCGCTGACCGAAAAAGATAAGGAAGACATCAAAACAATCGCGCTGATGAAGTGTGATTATGTCGCCATCTCTTTTCCACGGACCGCTGAAGACCTGCATGAAGCCCGCCGCCTCCTGGTGGCGGAAGGCTGCCATGCCGGGATCGTCGCCAAAGTTGAACGGGCGGAAGCGATCGTGCCAGACGTTATGGATGAAATTATCCTGGCATCGGATGCCGTGATGGTTGCCCGGGGTGACTTGGGTGTTGAAATCGGTGATGCTAACCTGCCCGCCGTGCAAAAACTGCTGATAAAACGCACCCGCGAACTCAACCGCGTTGCGATTACCGCGACGCAAATGATGGAGTCGATGATCGACAACCCGATCCCTACCCGCGCCGAAGTGTTTGACGTTGCCAACGCCGTGTATGACGGCACCGATGCCATCATGCTATCTGCCGAAACGGCATCAGGAAAACATCCGATTAAAGCCGTTGAAGCGATGAACAGGATCTGCCTGGAAGCCGAAAAACAGCCCAGCGTCCGTGTTTCCGACCACCGTTTGGATATTCAATTTGAACGCGATGACGAAGCGATTGCAATGTCCGCGATGTATATGGCAAACCACACCAAAATCAAAGGCATCGTATCGTTGACCGAATCAGGCTCAACGCCTTTATGGATGTCACGGATCAGTTCGGGCATATCCATTTTTGCGATGAGTAGCTCAGAAAAAGCACTGGGGCGTGTCACCTTGTTCCGGGGCGTGTTTCCTATTTACCATAAAATCGACGAAAAGCACGACCATGCCGAAGTTAACCGTGATGTCGTCAGAGAATTAAGGAAGTGGAACCTTGCCAAAGACGGCGACAAATTCATCATCACCAAAGGCGATCTGACGGGCGTTCAGGGCGGCACCAATGCACTTAAGGTGATTGTTGTTGGGCAAGGACTAACGCCTTAAATTTCTGCTGTAACAATACCGTAAGGGACTGGGTTTCAGTTTCTCGTTCAGGAAATACTTATGTTGAGGCAGGGTGCCTCAACATATAGCTAAAAGAATGCCAAAATCAGGCCGTTCATTTTCCCTCCTTGTCTTGCCGCACTGTACGGCTTTGAAAATAAACGGTTACACGGATTTATTTACACCCCCTATATTTCCCCAATAATTACTGCAATGATTTTTTGCTAACGGGTATAATTCCGGCACTTTTTAACCCGTTAACCTGTCCGCTTTACCGAACAAAAAATCCTTGACCATGAAATTATTACTGCAATACCTTGCGCTTTGTTTTTTCAGAAACAACCCCGCCGACCTAATTCCCTCAAGGTCGTTTATGTGGAAAACGGTGGCGTTTTACCTTGTTTCAGGCTGTATTGTTGAAGGGTTGATTGCTGACCCTGCCGACGGCTCATTGGAAGTATTGTTGCGAACCATCATGGCGTTTTCGTCCATCGCCACGTTATTGCTGGTCTTGAAAAAAAGCCGTTTCTTTAACCAATTATTCACCGCCATTTTTGTCTGCGAAAACTTTATTATGACGCTGGCCATCGCCGCCGAAACCTTGGATCACCTCATGGTAATGAGGCACGAAGCCTATCGAGAGGAGATTTCGACCGCTTTAGGGGTATTTTTAGTCGTGTGGTATATAGCCATTGTGAGCTATATTTTTCGGAAATTCTTTTTGTACAGGATCAGTGAAAGCGTCATTTTTGCGTTTAGTTATTTTGTTTTGACTTATGGTATCCCTATGTTGTTTATGGATATTTGAGGAAGCCCTTCAAACCTCAGACCCAACGGTTGGTAATTGGTTTCGTTCGTGGCGAGCTTTTTAACCATAAGCTAAATCGACTTGTTCAGGGATTCCTTAATCACCAATTCGCTAAAGACAAGCACTTCAATCACAACCCCAGTAGCTAGTCAACACATCCAAAATTCGCCAGCCTTACCTGCTTGCGGATGCGGCAAAAGTCTTAACCCCCACCCCACACAAAATGTATACAGCCAGCAATGAAAAGGTATAATCCTTAAGGTATAATCCTTAACGAGAAAATCTTAACCATTTCGTAGCTGTTGGCTCACCATGCGCCACTGAATAAAAACTAATAATTATAATAACCAGAGGAGTGGAGACTATGTTGCTATCAACATCAGCATCAATTGTTATAGCCTTATTGATGGGCATTGCCGGGGTCGGGTTTGTGCTTTGGCAGTTAAAGCGGGTACTCGCTTACGACCAAGGCAATGAACTCATGCGCGAGATAGGCGCTGCCATTCAGGAGGGCGCGTCCGCTTTTCTGGCGCGCGAATACCGTGTGATTGCTATTTTTGTGGTCATTGTCGCCACTATCATTACCGTATTTTTGCGGTGGCAAACGGCGTTCTGTTTTGTTTCGGGTGCTATTGCCTCGGCCGGTGCCGGTTATCTGGGCATGTATGTCGCCGTCCGCGCCAACACCCGCACCGCTTTCGCCGCCAGTCGCGGCTTACATGAAGGCTTGCGCGTTGCTTTTGGCAGTGGCGCTATTATGGGCATGTCTGTAGTCAGCTTTAGCCTTATCGGCATGACGTTGTTGTTTCTGGTGTTTAACGGCGACCCTAATCAACTGACTTATATTACCGGCTTTGGTTTTGGTGCCAGCAGTATTGCGCTGTTTGCGCGGGTAGGCGGCGGCATCTTTACCAAAGCTGCCGATGTCGGTGCTGATTTGGTGGGCAAGATTGAAAAAGGCATTCCAGAGGATGACCCGCGCAATCCTGCCGTGATTGCCGACAACGTGGGCGACAATGTGGGCGATGTCGCAGGTATGGGTGCGGACTTGTTTGAGAGCTATAGCGGCTCGATCATCGCCGCCGCCACACTGGGCGCGGCTTTGGGCAAAGGTTCAACGGTTGCCTTTATCGGCTTGCCGTTTCTGGTGGCTGCCGTGGGAGTTGTCTCCAGCCTGTTTGGGATTTACATGGTGATTGGCAAGGAGCAAGGCGAAAACCATGACAATACCGTTACCGCCGATGCACCGTTAATCACCAAAATTACTGCTTACCTAAGCCGATATGTCGCCAAAATCGACGAAAACGCCACGCTGGAAGACTTATTGACCGCACTGCGCCGTTCTGTGTGGGGCGCTTCCGTGCTTATTTTAGGGCTTTCTTTGCTGGCCGTGTTGCTGTCGGGTTTACATTTTAATTACTGGTTAGTTATCGTGGTGGGCTTGGTTGCCGGAAATGCCATCGCTTACGTGACGGAATACTTCACCGCCTATACCGAAAAACCTACCCTGGCAATTGCCAACGCCACCCAAACAGGGGCGGCAACGACCATCATCCAAGGTTTGGCCGTGGGCATGATGAGTACCGCCTTGCCGGTGCTGATCACGGCATTTGCCATTCTAATCAGCATCTGGCTGGGGCATAAGGCCGATGGCACACTCGCTGCCGGATTGTATGCGGTCGCGCTGGCCGGTGTCGGCATGTTAAGCACTTTGGGTGTTACCCTGGCAACCGATGCTTACGGCCCAGTTGCCGACAATGCGGGCGGGATCGCGGAAATGAGCCACCTGCCCAAAGAAGTCAGGCATCGCACCGATGCGCTCGATAGCTTGGGCAACACCACCGCCGCTACCGGCAAAGGCTTTGCTATCGGTTCTGCCGTTTTGACCGCATTGGCATTAATTGCCGCTTATGTTACCGCAGCCAAAATTGAAAGCTTAGATATCCTAGGGCCCACCATGCTGCCGGGTTTATTGATAGGCGCGATGATGCCGTACCTGTTCTCCGCCCTCACCATGATGGCGGTGGGCAAAGCGGCGCATGAAATCGTACTGGAAGTGCGCAGGCAATTCCATGAAATACCTGGCTTAATGGAAGGCACTGGCAAGCCTGATTATAAAGCCTGTGTGGGTATCAGCACAGAAAGCGCACTGCGTGAAATGATTCTGCCTGGCGCATTAGCTGTCGTTGTGCCGATTGTTGTCGGCCATGTGTTGGGCAAAGAAGCGCTGGCTGGGCTGTTGGTCGGCACCTTGTTGTCGGGCTTTCTGCTGGCGGTGATGATGGCAAACGCTGGCGGTGCCTGGGATAACGCGAAAAAATACATCGAAACCGGACAATACGGCGGCAAAGGCTCTGATGCCCACAAAGCCGCCGTCGTCGGCGACACGGTCGGCGACCCCTTCAAGGATACCAGTGGGCCGTCCTTGAACATCTTGATTAAGCTGATGACCATTGTGAGCCTAGTGTTTGCAGGTTCCTTTGGGTCGGGGTGGTTGAATTTTTAACCTACAAAACTGCACCTAATACATAGATATTGCCCCCTCATTAAGCAGGGATTGAAAAAAACATTTTTCAATCCCTGCATCCTACTGAAAATAAAATTGTTAGCCCCATGCTAAGGACGTGTTGACCTGTCCTTTTAAGCAGGCCAACAACTCATTGCGATAATTTCATCACAATCAATCCCTTATCTCCTTCTAATCTTGATAAATAGGCTTTGTCAAGGGTAATATTGAACAGCATTTCTGGCCTTATTCTGATAGCTTTATAACGGTGCGGCAGCAGTTGCTTAATCCGACACTTGAGGAGTGGCAAATGAATAACTTAAACATTGAATACCCTAGGGTAGCAAAGCTTATCGTCTTAGGGCTAATCATCTCCATGCTGGCCGGGTGTGCAGGCAATAGATCACCTAGTAATACATCGCAAAGATGTGGTGAAAGTGATTGTCCAAGCGGCGGTCTAAGCACACCGGAACAAGTTGGCATCGGCATTGGCGCAGCCGTTGGGGCCGCCCTCCTCGGTTACCTTGTTCACGAAGCTTTCTCCGGAGATGCAAATAACCCTAAAGACCCGCAATGGGATACAAACGGCCCGATCATCCCAGAACATTTCAACTTCAGTGACCTGAAAATAGGGGGCTATATACAAGGCGGATGGCCTGTGGCCATTGATTACCAGTTAAGCCGCCCAGGTTCCGCAATGCTTAGGGTGCAAATTAATAATGGAAAGTCCTATGATTATCAGCTAGATGGCGCGAACACCAACCGTCAATTAAAGATTTTTAAACTCCCCCAAACACTTGGCGATAAACCTGTGCGGGCAATCATTGAAATTCATGCGGCCAGTAACAGCGGCGGCGTTACTACATTAGTGCCCACCAAAATTTTTGGGTTCGCCTGCGGCACTAAAGCAGTCGGTTCCATAGGTATCGACCAGATTAATTTTGGGCCTGATAGCATCAACGTCAACTCGGGCGAATTGGCGCATCATTTCTATTTTGCCCACAAATCGTTTAACAAAGTGCAGGAAGAGTTCCGTAAAATCGAAAACCGTAATGGCACTATCCAGGTCGGGGGCATCGCGTATAAAAACATATATGACCCATTTCGTTCGATTGATGAAACCTCAGGCCAATGGATCGGCAAAGATGACCCAAGTTTCACTTGGGATGGCAAAACAGGACAAAAACGACCTTCAATAGGATTACATCAATTGCAGATTCGTGCCTGGTATACCAACAATGACAAAGACTGGGTGGTGGCTTTCTCGCCTGGACAGGTGGAAGTCAAGGAATAATCGTCTGCATTTTTTCATAGGATCGCCATGCCGCCCCCCAGCAAAAAGAATCAACCCAAATGGTCAGCAACTGAAATAATCAACCAGCTAAAAAATACCCCTTGGCTAAAAAAAATCGCGCTGCCTTTGCTGCTGGCCTGGATTTACTACCTCCTCACGCTTGTACCCGTATCCCAAAGGCTGGAGAATTGTGAAACATGCTCTCCCGTTAAAACATCGATTAACCAAAAACTACGGATTGGCAACATTGTTAGTGACGGGGATAACGAAACACTATTTGAGTATATTGGCGACCCTAATCAATCTGTCCAGATCCATTTCGATAAGGCTAGGTTGGATGACAATACGGCCAAACTGCTGAAACACTTTCTTCCAGATACGCCCACCAACTCCCAACCTGTCAACTTTAATACGATACAAAACAAGGACAGCAAGACATTTATCAAAGTTATTCTCAAAAAACCAACAGTTATGCCAAACGCGCTTTATTTGTCCCCCGACTTAATGCCCAACAAAACCCAACCAGACTTCAAAATCATGGCTGAAGGGCTGGCCCTTGCGATTGAAATTGTCCAAGTAAAAAATCCAGACAACCATAGCGCAGACGATAAAAGTGGCTTAGTGATTGGGAATTGGCATTATAAGCTGGCAGGAATCCCAGTGACGATAATCCCAGAAAACGGTGCCAACATAGTTTTCCGTTTTTCTCTGGCAGAATGGAACCCTGAAAAACCGTTCGAACCTTTTTTTATCCCTGGATTTAACAACAACGAGAATAGCGGTGTGATCTCGGCGCAATCCGTAGGCACGGTTGCGACTGTTGAGGGGGATCAGGCAATTGATGACCTGCTGTGCGCCGCCCCAACAAGCGAAAAGATACTCTGGTTGGGCAGCAGAAATTTTAGAAAAGGCACTTGCCCCGAAGCAGAAAAACCTACCTCATTGAAATTGACGGCATTCAATATTGCTAAAGAAACTGTTCAAATCACAGCGGCAGGCCATGCCTGGGCGCAAATAAACGGTGAATTAACCCGCGATCTATATACCTATTTAAAACATCTACTTGAAAACATTAAACAGCTATTTGACTGGTAATCGTTTGCTCGTTATTTGAAGAAAGCGCATATCTCACAGGCATCGGGGCAGTACATGACCCGCCTATTTCCCAAATCTTTACGACGTATGTTGCATTAATGGCGACAATCCTAACTGAATAATCGTATCTGGAACGATGTTGAGTTAAAATAGTAATATCTTAACTTAATCAAGAAGCCCAACCATGCAAATTATACTCGCTAACCCCCGTGGATTCTGTGCCGGTGTTGACCGCGCTATTGACATTGTCGATCAGGCGCTGGAAACCTTTGGCGCCCCCATTTATGTCCGGCATGAAGTGGTGCATAACCGCACCGTAGTGGACGGCTTGAAAGAAAAAGGCGCTATTTTTATTGAAGATATTTCCGATGTGCCGGTCGGTTCTTACCTGATATTCAGCGCCCATGGCGTATCCAAGCAGGTCCAAAAAGAAGCTGTTGAACGCAACCTGACCGTTTTTGATGCGACCTGCCCACTCGTCACCAAAGTGCATTTACAAGTCGCCAAGCATGCAAAGTCTGATCGTGAAGTTATCCTTATCGGTCATGCCGGGCATCCTGAAGTCGAAGGCACGATGGGTCAATACGATAAATGCTCGAAAAATGGCGGCATTTATCTGGTGGAAACACCAGCTGATGTCGCCAGCTTGAGAGTCAACAATCCCGATAATCTGGCCTATGTCACCCAAACCACCTTGTCAATGACCGACACCAAGGTGATGGTTGACGCTTTGAGAAAGCGTTTTACCTCCATTCAGGAACAAAAAAAGGATGACATTTGTTATGCCACCCAAAACCGCCAGGATGCGGTTTATGATCTGTCCAAAACAGCCGACACCATTTTGGTCGTGGGATCACCGAATAGCTCTAACTCCAACCGCTTACGGGAAATTGCTGAACAACTCGGCAAACCCGCTTACCTTATTGACACCGCCAAGGATATGCAACAAGACTGGTTTGCCAACAGTAACGTTGTCGGTGTGACGGCGGGCGCGTCAGCACCCGAAGTACTGGTGCAGGAAGTGATCGACCAATTGAAAGCGTGGGGCGGACATACCGCCGTCGAACTCAAAGGCATTGAAGAAAAAGTCGTGTTTTCCTTACCTAAAGGATTGAAAAAAACCGCTTAACTGTGCTGACCGACGTTGATGCTATCCGGCTGGATAAGTGGCTTTGGGCTGCTCGATTCTATAAAACCCGCGCACTAGCAGCGGATGCCATCAACGGCGGCAAAGTCCACGTCAATGGGCAGCGCACTAAAGCCGCAAAAGAAATTAAAATTGGCACGGAAATCACCCTCAACAAAAGCGGTTATACCTGGGACATAGCCGTTACCAGACTTACTGGACAACGGCGTTCCGCCAAGGATGCCGTGTTGTTGTACCAGGAAACAACGGAAAGCCATACCAAACGGCAACTACAAATCCAATCTGAACGGGAGCAAAAAGAACTGCTTGGTTTTTCTGGGATAGACCACAAACCTAACAAAAAAGAGCGCCGTTTAATCCATCGTTTCAAACAAAGTTAGGGTAATCATGATCGACAAGGCATTCGCCAACCGTTTTGCGGCTGACTGGATTGATTCCTGGAATAAGCATGACCTTGATCGTATCCTGTCGCATTACGCCGATGATTTTGAAATGTCGTCACCTGTCATCATCAAGATAGCTGGTGAACCTTCTGGGACATTGTAAGGGCAAGCAAGCTGTAGGAGCTTATTGGGCTAACGCACTGGAATTGATCCCCGATCTTCATTTTGAGCTAATTGCCACGCTTGTTGGCGTAAACAGCATCACACTTTATTACAATGGTACCCGTGGCTTATCCGCAGAGGCATTCCATTTTAACCTGAACGGTAAAGTTGCCAAGGCATATGCACACTACCTCTAAACCGCGCAAGCGGGATGGTACGCACGCGCTTAACTTACCTTTCACAACGAGCCAACAACCGTCAAAACTTACAAACAAGTCGGCGGCTTAGATAAGCCAGCGATTTTACATGCGTATTTCAAGGGCCCATCAGGAAACAAACGGTGCAAATATCGGCTATTGCCTTTGTCCTCACCCAAGGTTTTCGCTATTGCCTTGATAAACACCCGCGTATTGGGCAAGTGCTTATATTGCTCGTAATACGCCCTGATAAACAAGATGATTTCCCAGTGTTGGTCGGTAAGCGTTATGTTTTCCTGTTGGGCAAGGTGGTTGGCAACGTCTTCGTTCCAATCCGCCCTATTCACCAAAAAGCCTTGCGCCGTTGTTTCTAAAGCAAGGCCGTTAACCATCAACACCATGAGGTAATCAAGGGGTTTTCGACGGTGAGGCTAACGAATCCCGCATAGTCTATGATCTCCAGTCCAGATACCAATTCGGACTGAGCGATACCCCTAACCACCATATCTTCGGACAACACGCACAGGCGGTTAGTGTTGAGCTTATGGCTTAATACATCGGCATACGTGCTTTTTTGCAACAGCCCAAGCACGGCGCTTTCAAGGAACACGGCGACATCGCCCGAAGCCATCCTATCCAGCACAGCAATGTCGATAGGTGATTGAAAAATAAGGTGCAGCATTAATTACTGTCGGTCAGTTTAAGGCCGATGATACCGGCAATGACCAGGAAAATAGAAAATAAGCGGTAAATTTCAGCAGATTCCTTAAACAACACGATGCCCAGTATCGCAACGCCTACCGCGCCCATGCCTGTCCAAACCGCATACGCCGTCCCCACTGGCAGGAATTTAATTGCCGTCATCAGCAAAAATAAACTCACACCGCCCGACGTAAGCGTAATCAAGCTCGGGATTAATCGGGTAAAACCCTGGTTATATTTAAGGCTCAACGCAAAGACGATTTCTACCAAACCCGCAGAAAATAATAGCAACCACGCCAACACACACCTCTGACTCATTATTTTTAAGAAGCGCTAGTTTACTATCAATCCAAACGATGGACACTTCAAACCGCAATTGTTGACTACAATAAACCACTTCATCGCTTATAATCCCTCATAACTGATACCACTTCCCACGTTATGCTCGAAAAAATAAAACACTTCTTTGAAACCCATATCGCCTTGACAACACCTAAGGGCGATATTGACGGCAAATTAAAAGTCGCCAGCGCCGCACTGTTCATCGAAATGATGCACATGGAGGAAAGCTGTGAAGACAAAAAACAAGACTTGATATTGAATTTGCTGGAAAAAACCTTCGGATTAACCAAGGAACAAGCCTGTGCCTTGATGGAAATAGCTGAACATAAACGGGAGCAAGCGACTGATTATTTTGACTTTACGCATTTAATCTGCACTGAATTCACTAGCGACCAAAAAATTCAACTGATTGAATCCTTATGGAAAATCGCCTTTATGGACAATAATCTGGATGTGGATGAGGAATACTTGGTCGATAAAGTCGCTAGGCTACTATTTATCCCTCATGCTGAAGTCTTACAAGCCAGAAACAGGGTACGGGAAAGCTGAAACCAGTAAGCCGCAAACAGGCTAAAGCGCCCGAAACCCGGACAGTAGTTTAAGCTATACCTTGTTGGAAGATGATGGGCAGGAAATGGGCGATGGACTAAACCGCGCGCGCGGTAGGGGTGCTCCGTCAATAGGCAGCCTTTATAAGGCTCGCTTAAGATATTGTGTTTAAAATTCAACCCGATGATCGAGATCAAGCGTCATCAATCGAACATACCAATATTTACCCTTTCTAATTTGTGGTTGACTTATCCACGCTTTTTTGACGTCAAGTTCTTTAATTCTAGTTCGCAAAGATACTTTCCGTAAGGTCTTCTAGCTATACTGGGCTAGGCGATGAAGGCTTTTTCAAACCCTACTATATAGTTAACTATTTGATAAGTAATAAATAAATTAGATTTGCGTAAGAAATGGCGTGTTTATGTTAAACGTAATCATTGAGATTACACAAAAATAAAAAGAGAATGAGGGTTTTATGAAATTATTGTTTATCGCCGTATTGTTGGCAGTGTCTTCAAATTTATATGCTGTTTACGAGATTGACCCAGCTACTGTTTCAGCAGCGGACCCGGGGTTTACTACCGGTTTAATCAAAGAAACGAATACTGCCCCAGGTGCGGCCCCTCCCGGGGATCCTAAAATTAGGATTATATGTAGTTTTGCTAAAGGAGGTAAATTTGATCCTATCGTTTTTCCAGGTCAATCCAATGTAGGCCATCATCATACTTTTTTTGGTAATACAGGAGTCAGCCCAACGTCCACTGCCAGCACATTAGCTGGATCCGGTGGCTCCACTTGTACTGGGGGTACTTATATCAGGTCAAGCTTCTGGATCCCAAGTACGCTTGATATTAGGACTAATAAATTTATCAAACCGTTAGGGTCCTTAGTCTACTACTACTCATTTTCAGCCAATCAATATACGAAGAAAATGCCACATGGGTTAAAAATGCTTCCAGGGAAAACGAAGTTTTTTGCGTGGGATAAGCCGAATTTCGACTATACATGCTTGGATGTTAGTGGGTACAGCTATGGTATAGGAAGCTCTAAAGCTTTTCCTGCTTGTACTAAAGCAGGAAGGCTTCGTTACCAACTCAATAATTTTCCTGAATGTTGGAATGGCGTGACTTTAGATTCGCCTGACCACCGGTCTCATATGGCATTCATTTTGGAAGGGAATGGAAGCAATAATGCTAACCAATGCCCTAGCTCGCATCCTGTAAGAATTCCCAGTATTTCGTTATTTGTCGATTATCCTGTGACTGCTCCTGATAGTGTTAAATACTGGCGGTTAGCATCAGATAACCCTAGTGCGCCTGCGGGCTCCGGTTTACATGCAGATTACTTTAGTGGCATCAATTCCAATGTACAGGAAATGTTTATTCAAAACTGTATCCGTAATAAAGGCGACTGTAGGATGGGGTTGCTGGGAAGGGGCTTCAATGGCTTGTTTGGGGCAGGATCAGACGGAAAATTATGGTCTTTGTATGGTAAGTAAATAGATATAGGTAGCTTAGGTTTCGCGCGATGGCTCTAAGCTACCCTTACTTATGTATTATTTATCAACCAGCTTAATCCACCGCAACCGACTGGCGTTAGACACGACAGTTAATGACGACATCGCCATTGCCGCGCCATCGATCATGGGATTGAGCAAGGATGCCGAAGAACGGAAATAATACCAATCCCAAAAAGTTGTTACATGTATCCCCTCATCCTAGACTTCTCCCTTTGGAGAAGGTAACAATGAGAACTTATTGGGATTGGTATAACATCCCAGCGGCGACGGGAATGCTGATGGTGTTGCAAAAGAATGCACCAAACAGGTTTTGCTTGAGGTTTTTGACGGTGGCTTTGGATATGGCAATGGCTTCCGGTAGTTTCAGTAACAATCCCTGCAAGATAACCACATCAGCACTTTCAATTGCCACATCAGTACCCTTCCCCGTGCCAATAGCCATGCCCACATCAGCTTGTGCCAGCTCTCCGGGTTATTTTGCCCACTGCCAGTTCAGCAGCCAGCCGTCCTGTCTGTGCGCCGCCATTCATAAAGCCATAAAAAGCATCGCTAAGGTGTTCCCCAGAAAATATTAAATTTCCTGCGCTGACTTCTTGCCGTTCGCGTGGGACATCAGACTCGACCCAGAAAAAATCGCCAAATGTAGTCAGTTGCCCAGGCCGGTAATTTGCGTAGCCACCCCTTGTAAAACGGCTCCTTAACCAACCGCTTCTGATAAATTTTCCGGTTGCCCCTGAAGTGGCTCCGGGAAGAATCCCGTTGAAGCGGGACACGAATTGGTTGCCTTGCCCCGTGGCAGATTGATTTTCTAACGTACGCGCTTGATTGCCTCCAAGGAAAAAATTCAGTGCGCCGTCGGTTCGTGAGGGTTGACGTTGGGTTGCATCCCATAACACGCAGAAGCCTAAGTCGCTCCAAGCTTCTCCTGTAAACCCGCTTTCTTGCCGCCAAAACCGGTTATTGAAAGCAGCAAGTAATTTTTCATTTGCGCCCAGCCCGGCTTCATTGATAAAACGGCGCAATAATTTAGGTAGCGGTGCCAAAATATTAACTGTATTTAATGCGGGAAAAGGAATGGTTACTATGACAATGTCCGCAACAACTAACGTGCCGTCGGCAAAAGTAAGGTGAAATTTATTGGCTGTCCGCCTTATTTCTTTAAGCTCCATCCGCAACTGGATTTGTCCTTCTAAATTGGAACCTAGCGCATCGGTAATTTGGTCGCTGCCTCCGACGACAGAGTACATTTCGTCGCTGTAACTTATCAAATCGACAGATTGCTGATCAATGACGGGAAGCACAAAGAGCAGCTGTAAGGCGGAAGATTCATGGGCTTCGGCACCATATTCGGAGCGAATGACATCCTTAAACAATTCGATAATATAAGGCTTGTCGATCTTATCCGCATGTAACTCAAGGTAATCTGCCACAGAAAGGGCATCAAACTGCGGTGCATAGGTGTCCCAGTCTTCGTCAAGCAAAGCGGCATCATGGGTGATTTGGGCGGAGAACAAGCGTAAATTATCAATCAATGCTGATTCAGTGATACTGGCGCCATTAAAGAAGTAGGCAGTGTTCGGGAAAGGAAAATTCGCTGCATCTTCAACCCTATTGAACAACTCAATGCCGAATTCCTCCGCCAACGCTAACATATCGGCATGATCGGTATTGATGAGCTCGGCCCCTAAGTCAACAATCAAGCCATTGCCCATATCAGTTGAAAGCATCCTCCCTCCTATACGAGGTCGGGCTTCATACACGGTTGCGTAATAACCCGCTTTCTTGAGTTGGTACGCTGCATTAAGCCCAGCAATCCCGGCACCTATAATGGCAATGCTGGGTGCGACGGTAGCCGTTGCTCCAGCATCTGTGGGAGAAAACAAGCTACCAGCCAAGCCTATGGCACCGACAGTTGCAGTGGTTTTTATGAATTTTCGCCTTGTCCAGTTGCTGGCAGTGTGTGCTACTGGTGGCGGTAAACCTTGTGCTTTAAGATTTTCCCGCCTGGCTGCTTGCAGGGCGAGAATAAGCGTTCTAAACAGCGGGGTACGGGCCATAATAATTCCTTAGCGTTGAAAGTTAGTAAATGCTATCAGTTTCAAGGGTTAGCCAATCGAATTGAAAAAATTTTCGGTTTATAAAGGAGACCACTTGATTTGATAGCTAACTCATTAAATTGCAACAACTTAAGGCCAACAAAAAAATAGTTAGGCTTCATAAAAATTGGTAAATTAGGCGTAATTATAAGATCCTAAAAAATTAATAATATTCGTATAACTACCTATGGGCGCTGATGTGGTACGTTTGCTTATTTCCCATGACATTAGGCTATGTAAGTTCAGCCCAAGCTTCTAGCGGCGGCTATTTTTTCCAATGCTAAACCCGCAGCCAACCTTCCGGTTTGGGCACCACCTTCCATAAAGCCATAAGACGAGTCACTTAAGTGTTCCCCGGCAAATATCAAATTACCGGCATTGACTTGTTGGCGTTCATCTGGAATATCAGACTCCACCCAAAATAGGCTCCCAAACTGGGTTAACTGCCCAGGTTTATAGTTCGCATAACCGCCTGCCGTTAAAGGATTGTTTGTCCAACCGGTCTTGATGAATTGGCCTTTGGCTGCCGCCAAAGCGCCCGGAATAAAGCGATTTAGCTTAGATACGAAACGGCTACCTAGGCCAGTTACGTCATTGAAGCTGGCTAATTGCCGCGCCTGATCACCACCCAGGAAAAAATTTAGCGCACCATCAACCCGCGATGTCTGGCGTTGGGTTGCGTCCCAAACTTCGGAAAAGCCCAAATCGCCCCATGCTGCACTGGTAAAACCTTTCTTTTGCCGCCAAAAACGGTTAGTGAAGCGGCCAATGACTTTTTCGTTTGACCCCAATTTGGCTTCATCGATAAAGCGGCGCAGCAGTTTGGGCAAAGGCGCATTAATCTTGACCGTGCTTAAAACGGGGAATGGAATGGCGACAATCACTATATCCGCATCAACTTTCGTTTGATTGGCAAAAGTTAGCTGGAACTTAGCGTCATGTTTTTTGATCTCCGTGAGTTTCATCCTTAAATGAACCTGTCCGGCCAATTCTTTTCCCAACGCATTTGTGATTTGGTCGCTGCCGCCCATCACTGAATACACTTCATCACTATAACTTAGCAGTTCGACGGTTTGCCCTTCAACGACAGGAAGGGTAAGGATGAACTGTATCGCTGAAGACTCATTGGGTTCAACACCGTATTCGGTACGCGTCACGTCGTCAAACAATTTGAAAATATAGGGTTTATTGACCTTATCAGCATGTAAAGCCAGGTAATCTGCGACAGAAAGCTTGTCAAATTGCGGGGCATAAGTGTCCCAATCCTGGTCGAGTAGTGCGGCATCTGAGCTAATCTGCGCTGCGATAAGGCGTAAATCATCAGCTAATTCCGATTCACTATGGCGGACACCATTAAAGTAGTAAGCTTCCTTGGGGTAGGGCAAATTTGCTGAATCTTCTACCCTATTAAACAACTCAATAGCGAATTCTTCCGCCAGTGCCAACATATCGGCATGATCGGTGTTGATAAGCTCTGCGCCCAAATCTACAATCAAGCCATTGCCCATATCCGCAGAAAGCATACGTCCGCCTATACGTGACCTCGCTTCATACACCGTTGCGGAATGCCCCGCTTTTTTGAGCTGATAAGCCGCGTTAAGCCCGGCAATTCCCGCCCCTATAATCGCAATGCTAGATGCGGCAGGCATCGCCCCTGCCTCAGGAGGAAAAGACAGGCAACCGCTAGCTAACCCAGCCGCCCCGAAAGCCGCCGTGGTTTTGACGAATTTTCGTCTCGTCCAGTTGCTGGCACTGTGCGGCAATGGTGGAGGTAAATCTTGCGCTTTAAGGTTTTCCCGTCTGGCCGCTTGCAGGGCGAGAATGAGCTTTCTAAAAAGTGGGGTACGGGGCATATAGGCTCCTATCTTTGAATTTTAGTGGATGTTGTAAGTTTCAAGTGTTAGCCGTCGAATTGGAAGCTTTTCAGCCCATATCTGAAGTAATTGTTTTTGATGGAGGTAGATCTAAGCAATATTTTCAACCAACCAATTTAATCCAACGCAACCGGCTAGCATTGGTCACGACAGTTAACGATGACATCGCCATTGCCGCGCCAGCGATCATGGGGTTGAGCAGGATGCCGAAGAACGGAAATAAAACCCCGGCGGCGACGGGAATGCTGATGGTGTTGTAAAAGAATGCACCGAACAGGTTTTGCTTGATGTTTTTGACGGTGGCTTTGGATAAGGCAATGGCTTCGGGTACTTTCAGTAACGAGCCCTGCAAAATCACCACGTCGGCACTTTCAATTGCTACATCCGTGCCTGTGCCGATAGCCAAGCCCACATCGGCTTGTGCCAGTGCGGGGGCATCGTTGATGCCGTCGCCCACCATGCCGACTATTTCGCCCTGTTGTTGTAGTTCTTTGATAATACTGGCCTTATCTTGAGGCAGCACCTGGGCTTTGAATTCGGTAATACCCGCTTGTTTGGCGATAGCTTGTGCGGTGATGGTGTTGTCGCCTGTGACCATAATCACGCGGATACCCAGCTTTTGCAGTTGTTGCACGGCATTGACCGAATCTTTCTTGATGGGATCGGACACCGCAATAATCCCAGCAATAGTGTTATCAACCGCAAGCAACATGGGCGTTTGCCCTAGCACCGACAATTCTGCCAGTTGCTCGTCATATTTTCTTGAATTGATGCCTTTCAGTTCCATCAGGGCACGGTTGCCGAAATGCACCGGTCTTTTGTTGATAGTTGCCGCCACGCCGTGACCTGCAATCGCTTCAAAATGTTGCACTTTTTCTAATTTAAGCTGCTTTTCTTTTGCCGCCGCCAGTATGCTCGCGGCTAAGGGATGTTCCGAGCCTGATTCAATGCTGGCCGCCCATGCCAATACGGAATCGCCATCGAATTTAGCCGCACGCCTTACTGTAGATACGACGGGCTTGCCTTCGGTAATCGTTCCAGTTTTGTCGAGGACAACGCAGGTCAGTTGTCCCGCCTTTTGCAGGGCATCACCCTGGCGTATCAATATGCCCGACTGCGCCGCCCTGCCCACCGCAACCATCACGGAAATCGGCGTTGCCAAGCCCAATGCGCAAGGGCAGGCGATCACCAGGACGGTCATGGAGGTGACGAAGGCGTAACCCAGTGAAGGCGCGGGGCCAAAGTAATACCACAGCGCGAAAGTTGCGATGGCAATCAACACCACAATCGGCACAAATACGCCGGATATTTTATCGACCAGACGGGCTATTTCGGGCTTGCTGCTTTGCGCTTGCCGGACGCTTTTGATGATTTGCGCCAGTGCGGTATCGCGTCCGATGCGGGTGGCTTTAAACAGGAATGTCCCCGTCTGGTTGATGGAGCCGGCAACTACCTCGCTGTTGACGGTTTTCTCCACAGGGATGGATTCGCCCGTCAACATGGATTCATCCACTGTCGAATGCCCTTCAAATAACACGCCATCGACGGCGATTTTCTCGCCCGGCCTGACCCGTAGCGTCTCACCCAAACCAACTTCTTCTATGGGAATATCCTGTTCTTTACCATCCCTCATCACACGGGCGGTACGGGGTTGCAAGCCGATCAGCTTCCTGATCGCTCCGGATGTCCGCCCTCTAGCCATCGTTTCAAGCCCTGTCCCCAGGTTGATAAACGCCAGGATGACGACCGCAGCCTCAAAGTAAGCGTGCTTTGCCAATGACGGCAGGACTCCAGAGAAATCAATGACAATACAGGAAAATAACCACGCCGCACCTGTACCCAATGCGATTAGGGTGTCCATATTGGCTTGCCCCAAACTCAACGCTTTGGCCGCACCCTGGTAAAAGTGCAAACCAGAGTAGATCATGACTCCCAAGGTAATCAATGCAAGTTCAGGCCAAACCCAGCGACCCGCCGCTGAACCTATGTCGGGCAACCAAGCAAAATGTTCTGCCGCCATGAGAAAAGCACCGAAAACGCCCGCTACTGCGGCTTTTTTCATTAAGCCACGGTAATGTTGGCGTTCCAAAGCTTCTTGCTCTTCGGGATTTTCCAGCCCTTCCATAACCGCCGCATCGTAACCTGCACTAACCACCGCTTGTTTTAGCAGCTCAGGATCAGCATTGCCTTTGACCATGGCGGAATGGTCGGCAAAATTCACACTGACCGAAACCACCCCCGGCACGGCCGACAATGCGCCTTCAACTGTACTCACGCAACCCGCGCAAGTCATTCCCATGACGGATAAGCGGGTTTCATCGGATGCTATATCAGGGGCTGGTTCTGTACTCATGGCTACACCTTAATGTTGTGGAAAATCAGCTTGCATCATTAATTACGGTATAGCCAACGTCAGTAATGGCCTGTGCAATGGCTTTAAGGTTGGTTTGATCTGCATCAAATTCAACCTTAACTTCTTGGTTTTTGCTTGATGCGACCACCGACTTGACTCCATCCAAGCCCTTTAATTTCGTCGTGACATTGTTTTCACAGCCACCACATTTCATGCCTGTTACTGTTAACGATACGGTTTCAGTCATTTTCGTCTCCAAAAAGGTTGTGTAAAGGTATTTATATCACAACCCATTGGCAGGTACTATGTCCACAACCAAATCATAACCTGGTTGTAAGGCTATCAAGTTGACATTATTATTGGTACGATTACCCTCTAAACTATTCACTAAGAATAAGCGTATGGAACTCAATACCCTCACCAACCAAACCATTGCCCTTGCAGGGATCGCCCAAGTGGCCGTCCTGGTGCAGCAACTGGCGACCACCGGTGTCTGCGACCAACAAGCGATGGAAGCCAGCATTGGCAGCATATTAAAAATAGATTCGGACAGTGTAGGCGATATTTATGGGGGGTTGGCCGGATTGAAATTGGGCTTAGAACAGCTTGATGGCCAAATAACTGGCGACAAAGCCCCCAACCCTGAGCAAGCACGGTATGCAGCGGCAATCGTATTTCTGGAACGGAAACTTTCCGACCGCAAGGATATGCTCAACACCGTACAAGCCGGAATCGTAAAAGCGCAAGCGCAAGTTGAGCAATTTGGTTTGCTGCACGGTAATGTCTTAGCCAGCCTTGGGGGGATTTATCAAAGCACGATCAGCACCTTACAGCCTAGAGTGATGGTGAATGGTGATCAAGCTTACTTGTCCAGGCCTGATATAGCCAATAAGGTCAGGGCACTGCTGTTGGCCGGTGTCCGCTCGGCTTTATTGTGGCGACAATGCGGCGGCTCGCGCTGGAAGTTTATTTTTTATCGCAAAAGAATTCAGGCTGAATTACAGTATCTTTTAAAACAAATTTGATTGCCCTGATCCAGCCATGAACCTTGATGACATTAACAAAGTAAAAAATTACCTGCTTAACCTGCAAGACAGTATTTGCAAGGCTTTGGAAGGGGAAGAGCCGGAAGCCCGGTTTATTGAAGATCTTTGGACGCGCGAGGAAGGCGGCGGCGGCAGGACACGGGTATTGACCAATGGGCAGGTGTTTGAGCAAGGTGGCGTAAATTTTTCGCACGTCTCGGGCTTTAACCTGCCGGCTTCGGCCACCGCAAAACGTCCCGAGCTTGCCAATCGGCAATTTCAGGCGATGGGCGTGTCGTTGGTTATCCATCCACTCAACCCATACGTACCCACTTCCCATGCCAACGTGCGGTTTTTGATCGCAGAAAAAGAAAACGAACCCACCATCTGGTGGTTTGGCGGCGGCTTTGATTTAACGCCGTATTATCCCTTTGAGGAAGACGTTATCTATTGGCACCAAACCGCACGGG
Organism: Methyloglobulus sp.; assembly: GCA_043771735.1. Lineage (GTDB taxonomy): Bacteria > Pseudomonadota > Gammaproteobacteria > Methylococcales > Methylomonadaceae > Methyloglobulus. Next base: position 2,268 of record JAYVGW010000223.1, on the reverse strand, counting down.
CGGCTTGCTTGCCTTTTGGCGACGACGTTTATCCAGCGTATAAAAAATGGTGTGACGACTACTTTTTCCTCAAACACCGCAACGAAACCCGTGGCGTTGGCGGCTTATTCTTTGATGACCTTAACGAATGGGGCTTTGAACGCTGCTTTGCGCTGATGCAAAGCGTGGGTGACCATTATATCCAAGCCTACTTACCTATCGTGCAAAAGCGCAAAACTACTGTTTTCGGTGATAGGGAGCGAAATTTCCAGCTTTACCGACGTGGACGATATGTTGAGTACAACCTGGTTTATGACCGAGGCACCTTGTTCGGCCTACAATCCGGCGGCAGGACAGAATCCATCCTGATGTCATTGCCACCCGTTGTAAACTGGAAATACAACTGGCAACCCGAACCCAAAAGTCCCGAAGCAACGCTTTATGAGCGCTATTTAAAGCCCCAAAATTGGTTGGATATTTGACCAAACCATCACAAATCTACGTTCTTAACCCCCCACCCTAAAAAACCAGGATTTATTTCATCCTAAATGGTAATACTTCATAGAAATCACGACTGGATCACAGTATAAAGTAACCAACTGATCTAAATTGTGCGTGTACCTCCTGATGAAAAAAGGATTTTATGTTGTGCAAGGATGCACACTTTTTTAAGCGCACTGAGGTATTGAACGACCCATTTCGTTAACACAGATTGAGGGTGACCAAAATGAGCAACCAACTGATTAACTTTTTTGACAATGGTGCAGCTGGCTTTAGCCGGCTTGCAGATTTCGTAAAAACACTGGGTGGCGGAGACTCCGAAATGCCGCTGGCTGAGGTATTGATTGTCAGCCGCGTATTCTTTGCCATAGTGATGGTCGGTTTCATCGGCCATTTTTTCGATAGGGCCAAGCAATCGCTAACACCTATCGAGAGCAAAGCGCAGAAGGATAGGCGCCAAGGACGATAACACTGGATGTTAAAACTGAAAGGAACTCAGTCCACAGCACAGGGATGTGCTTTGAAAATTGATCACGTTAAGTGATTGATTGTTAGAAAGCCAACGTGCATTTGGCCATTACCTCCGCTGACAAGTCCAGGAAGGATTTGTCAGCGTTTTCTTTGATTGCCTTCTCATAATTAATAGGCAATGTAGACTAAAACCTACTTCCCAAACATTTGGCAGTATTTCACTTTACAAAATTCAAAGTACCCCTAAAAAGCCCCCCCTATTTAATTGAGATGTCAAAGGATATGCGGGACTGGGCAGAGCTACGCATAGGCTATAAGCCTTGGTATTACTGGGTTTGTGGGATGTTGTGGGACGGGGTGGACCCGAGAGGATTCACTGCTTTATGTATATCAATGCTTATAGGGCTTCCACCAAAAACATACCCCCAAAGTTACCCCATTTATATCGACACTGCCCCTATTTTTCGGCTTAGAATCACGGTTAAGTAATGGCGATAAACGATACCTGATCGTCCTGGATGAATGAACTGATTGCTTCTAGTTTGTTACGCAAAAGCAATTGAATTTGCCGATTGGTACAATTGCCGCGCTTGATCCATATCACTTTAGGCGGATGTCCGTACAACATGCTTTTATCGTAAAAGTCGGAATCCTTGCTTACCAAAGTAAACCCGTTGGCTTTGGCGTAGTTCCAAACGTCTTCATCGGTACTGCCGCCAAATCCGATGCGATCAACATGCACCGAACAGGGAAATAAATCGGCCAAGGTCTGTACCAGTTTCGGCGATAGATTTTCGTCGAACAGCACAACATCCGCTAATTACGCGGGTATGCCGTTCCCTATCCGCTGCGAAAGCAAAGCAAGCCAGAATATCTTCGTGGGTCAAGTAATCGAAATCCTCCAGGATTTCCTGCTCGGTCATCCCCGCCGCAAAGTAATCCAGGACATCATCAACAGTAATACGCAAGCCCCTGATGCAAGGCTTTCCACCCCGTTTGCCGGGTTCAATAGTAATAATATGTTGGTAGCTTGGGTTCATCTAACACCCCTCGGATTGTTTGTTTTCTCGCTTTTATTATAACTTGATTGTCCCTTACTGTCTTTTGCCGTTTCACAGCGTCTCAGGCATACCTTGGTTGCTCTTTCACCTGTGAATTACAGTAGATCGAAGGATATGCAGCCCAGTATCATGAAAAGAACAGGTGCGTTAATGTACTTAAATAGAAGTTACGCATTGACGACAGGCCTAAATTCTGGGTTCAAATGAGCCATGGTCGGCATGAACGTGCCGACAAAGGCGGCGATGACCCCATTGA
>JAYVGW010000222.1:0-15706 GCA_043771735.1 Methyloglobulus sp. | reverse complement strand
CGCTGAATCCAGCCTTCAAACTTGGGTGTCACGGCGTGAATGCGCCGTTCATCGACCTGGATGCTGCCTAGCGCACGTATGCTGCGGGTGATCGTTCGCTTGGTCACAATTTCTGTTTTTACGCCCAGCTTCTGTATTTTTTCTGGGCTGATCCTGATTTGCCCAGAGGTCTCCGGCTCACCTTCATAAACAGGAAGGTAAGCCATGCCCATTTCATCTTTTTTGGGTACGGGAGACGTGTCGGCTGCGCCCATCGGATGGCGGTAATACAAAATTTTTCCGGATTGCGGCTGCGTTTCAGGCTGGCCCTGGCCTTCCGCGTAAACCGGCAGGTAATCCATCCCCATATCGTCCTTGGCGGGTGTTGGGGAAGTCACTTTTGGGTTCATCGGATGGCGGTAATAGAGTAGTTTCCGTTCCGTCACTGCCGGAGCCGAATTTAGCACGACTTGCTGCTGCCCTAACCAGAACCCCAATCCGATACCGAACAGTAATATGACAATGAAGCCAAAATACTTAATCATGGTTCAACTCCTCGCCCACTTCAGCGGATAGCTCGGCCAGGATTTGCTGGGTGTTGGTCAACGCCTGCCAATACTGCGTCTGATATTGGAAAAAGCTCAGTTGCGTGCGCAGCAGATCGGTAAAATCGGTTTGACTTACTTGATAGCCAGCCAGTAGAGAATTCACGGCTTGCTGCGCCTGCGGGATGATTTCATGTTCGAGCAGCAACAGCTTTTCTTTTGTCTGTTGATACTCGGCGGCTTTGGCCGCTATCTCAGCCTGAATTTTGCGGTGGTCGTCCTGTAATGCATATTGCGCCTGCAAGAGTTCGCTCTGGCGCTGATCGACCGCCTTGGCTTGCTTGCGGTCAGCATAAATCGGCACATTGATACTCAGCTGGACACTGGCGAAATCGCTGCGCGACTGCCCTGACGGCGTGTTCTGACGAGCATCATAAAAGGCGCCAACGGTGAAGTCAGGGTAGAAACCCTTTTGCGCCAGATTGACCCTGGCCAGCCCCGCGTCAAGCATCTTGCGGTGTTGGGCGAATAAAGGACGGATTTGCAAGGCTTTGTCATGCAAGGCAGACTCGACAATGACCGGCAACTTGAACTCAGCCTCCGCCGGAATTTGCACAGGCGTTTCCGCCTCGCGATCCAGCAAGGCATTGATGCGGGCGCTCTGACCATGGCTCAGACTAACCAGGTCCAGTTTCTCTTCCTTGAGCCTGGACAGTTCGAGCTGGGCCAGCAACACGTCTTGCTGCGTTCCCTTGCCCACTTTATATTTGGCCTGGGCAATGTCGATGAGCTGCTGGAAGAAACGTTCGGCTTCGTCCAGCAGGTTTAAAGCGCGGTCGTAATAAAACAGCCGCCACCAGCTCTGTTTTACCTCCCGCACCAGCCGCAATCGGGCTTCATCGACCGAATCAGCGGCGGCCAGCGCTTCCTGCTCGGCGATTTTTTCCCGCAAAGCCAGCTTGCCGGGAAAAGGAATATCCTGGCTTATGCCCACTTCCATCATGGTGAAATCACTCTGCTGCAGACTGAAACTGTTGGTCGGCAGGTAAAGAGCCCCGAATCTGAGCGTCGGATCGGGCAAAGTGCCTTCTTGGGAAGGTATGGCTGCCATCGCCTCGGCCCGTGCCTTGATCTCCCCCAAGCCAGGGTTGCCTAGTAACGCTTGTTCTATTGCTTTATCAAGTGTCAGGATGGGTTCATCCGTTTTAGCGGGCTGCGTTTCGGCTCGTGCCTCAACCCAAGTCACACGGAATAGTTCGGTAGAAATATGGATAACCAGGCCTGGCGAAAACAGTGCCAGCCCGAAAATTACTGCCGCACACGTCGGATAAACGCGACGCGGCGGCCACGGACAAATAATGAAAAACATAAGGTTTTCCTCTCAAATCGGAACAAACAAGCTCCGCAGGTCGCGGAACAGCAGTGCCAAACCAATTAATGGTTTGGCAGGGTTCGATTTCGAGGGGTGGCTAATTCAGCAGGGTGCAGAACCGATAGATGAGCAGAATCCGTCGCCCAGGCGGAGATTCGGTTTTTGGAAGGGGTTTTACGAGTGGTGGGGAAAATAGGTTTAAGCAAACAATCGCCCAAATAAGACCCAGAATAATAACCGGCAGGTCAGGGTGAGCCAGACGATTAAAATCGGGGAATGGATGAGTTTGCGAGTCAAGACACGGCTTGAGGGTACAGTCCTGCATCGTCTTGGACGTATGCTTAAGTACACCTGATTCCGAACATCCGGGCATGTGCTCGGGCATTGCCGTCATTACCGAGGGCATAGGCATAGTACAGGTTGCCGAAATGGCCAAAGAAATCCAGCTCACCAGCAACACAAATATTAATGCGTGCAGGTAAGGGCGATTTCTTTTGAAATACAACGCTGTTATCACTATGCAACCCTGGGTTGAAAGCCTACTACGCCATAATCTAGCATACGAGAAAACGGACAGCAATTAAATGTACGAATAATGGGTTTGATTGATACAGATGTTAAAGTTCAAAATTAAACATGCCTAAAGCCCGCCTGCGTATTTTGATTAGGAATGAAATTAGAGAAAATTTGCTGACTGTCAGGTTTTGCCGGTTATTAAAATTCAAATCATTGATAGGCTATTCTTTTTGAGTGTCTGCAAAGACACATTGTGGACAGTGACGGCAACATCAAATACGACGGCATTTTCCTTGGTTGTTACCGCTCCCACATTGGAACGCGGGTACAATGCAGATGCTAATGGGTTAGAAAACACACAACTCTTCCTCCTGCTTGACTAAGCTATAGTGTGGAAGGTTGGTAATAAGAAAAAATACCTTATAAACTCTTCCTCATCCCAACCTTCCCCTTCAAGGGAGAAGAAGTAAAATAACCATCACATCTTATGCGTAGCGATCTCAATCCCTGCCTGCTGATACTGCCGATATCGCTGTCGTCCCCAGGCCTTGGTTTCTTCGCTGTTATCCAGTATTTCAAGGATGCGTTCGGCATTTAGAAAGTCTTGCGGGATTTGGGATGACAGGTTAATCACGGTCTTCTGCCAGTTTTCAGGCGGATTGTTTGAGCCTATAAGCACAGTATTTTCAATAGCGTGGATTTCGCCGGTATTTATCTGATGGGGAATAAAGCTACCTGCCCTGAAGGTCCAGAGCAGGTCGTCGATGAGTTGGCTTTGTTCTAATGAATCGGTGAGTACGTAAGCAAAAGAGCCGCTGCGGTAAGCTTTTTCTATCAGTTTGCAAGCGAACAGGTAGCGTTCTTGGGATGATTCCGTCGGCAATAGGTAAAAGCTGATCTCTGGCACACGGCTAACCTATGATGCTGCCCGGTCAATGAGATATTGGCTTAGTAAAGGCACGGGACGGCCTGTTGCGCCTTTGAATTGTCCGGTTCTCCAGGCTGTACCTGCAATATCGAGATGCGCCCAGCGGAAGTTTTTGGCGAAGTGCGACAGGAAACAGGCGGCGGTGATCGTACCGGCATCTTTGCCGCCAATGTTGGCAAGGTCTGCAAAATTGGATTTGAGTTGCTCCTGATATTCTTCCCATAACGGTAAGCGCCAAACGCTGTCACAGGCGGATTCTCCCGCCTTAATCAAGGCATTGCATAACTCGTCGTCATTGCCTAACAAACCGCTGGGGACACGTCCCAAAGCGACCAAACATGCACCAGTCAAGGTTGCCAAGTCGATGACAACATCAGGCTTGTAGCGTTCTGCGTAAGTCAAGGTATCGCAAAGGATTAAACGGCCTTCGGCATCGGTGTTCAAGATTTCAATGGTTTTACCGGACATACTGGTGACAATGTCCCCAGGTTTATTGGCATCGCCATCGGGCATGTTTTCTGATGACGGGACTAAACCCACGATATTGAGCGGCAATTGCATTTTTACCGCTGCCAGCAAGGTACCCATTACCGCCGCGCCACCGCACATATCGTATTTCATCTCGTCCATGCCTGCGCCGGGCTTCAAGGAAATTCCGCCTGCATCGAAAGTTAATCCTTTGCCCACCAAGACGACAGGCTTGCCGTCCTTTTTGCCTCCGAGATATTCCAGGGCAATCAATTTGGCAGGCTGACGGCTGCCGCGTGAAACCGACAGGAAAGAACCCATGCCGAGTTCTTTCATTTCCGATTCTTCCAGGATTTTAACGCTGAGCGCTGGATGGGTTTTGCCTAGTTCAATCGCTTGTTCAGCCATATAAGTCGGGGTGCAGACGTTGCCAGGGAGGTCGGCGAGTGCTTTGGTGAAAGCCACGCCTTCGGCAATGCCTAAGCCTTGCTTTAAACCAGCTTGCGCCAAAGCAAGGCCGTTTTCCAAGGTTGTGATGATGACTTTTTGCAACTTACTCTCGGTGTCCTTGTCGGATTTGAGGGCAGTAAACTGGTAGCTGGCATCGTTAAAGACTTCGATAATTTGGCGAACAGTCCATTGTGCATCGCAGCCCTCAACGGCAACGTCTGCAAGCCCACAGGCGATTGTTTTGACGTAAGGTTTTTTTAGGCTCAGAACCGCAGCCGACAGCGCTTTCCGGTAATTTTTTGGCGATAACGGCTTATTTTCACCTAGGCCGACCAACAGCACGCGTTCAGCTTTGCTGTCTGGTATGACGTTTATCAATAAGGTTTCGGCCAGCTTACCGCTGATATCCCCGCGGTTAACGACATTGCTGATGACTTGCTGTAATTTATCAGTCAGGGTTGATCCAGAAGCAATCAGTTGCTGGTTTTGAGACTGGTTCTGATAAAGGCCAATAATGATACAATCACACGGCAGTGCTTCTAGGGCGGAGGTTTCTAAAGAATAATCCATCTTACTTTGAAATAGGCTGTTTCTAAATTGACTAGGCAGAACCTCTAATAATCCCCTCTCCCTTTGGGAGAGGGCTAGGGTGAGGGATTTAACTGATTGATTTTAAATCCCCTCATCCCAACCTTCTCCCTAAGGGAGAAGGTGTTTTTTGAATTTTTAGAGATTCCCTAGGGTTTTAGCATAACCGGCGGTTGCCGCTTAACGCTGTTTTTCGTTTGATTATACAACACAAATATCGATTTGCTTGAGGAGATAGGCTTGGAAGCGGATTGGCCTAAAGGCTATAAAACGGCACGGCGACCATGGGTTACCGTTTTGGACAAAATGATTGCCAAAGACTTGTTGCAAACACTGTTGTCTGTGTGGACGGTGATTGTTGTCATTGTGGTGAGCCGGAAATTTATCAAAATTCTTGATAAGGCAGTCGAGGGCCATGTCTCCAATGAGACCTTATTGACCATCTTAGGCTTAAAAACCGTAACATCCAGCATTTCCCTATTACCTGCCGCCACCTTTATGGCGCTGCTAATGGTGTTGGGACGGTTGTACAAAGACCAGGAGATGTCTGCAATTGCGGCTGCGGGAGGCGGTGCGGGAACGCTCTACAGGGCGGTTTTTTTGTTGATATTTCCACTAAGCATTATGACCATCGGCTTATCGCTCTATGTTTCGCCGTGGGCTGAAAACAAAACACAGGGAATCATTAACCAAGATGAGCAATCCTCCGATATTCGCGGCATCGCGGCCGGAAAATTTAGTGAGTACAGCCGGGGCGACCTAGTTTTTTATGTTGAAAACATAACGCCCGACAATAAGATGCACTCGGTTTTTGTGCAGCATAGGCAAAAGAACAAATTGAGCATTATTAACTCAGAGCACGGGCGTTTCGAGGATTTGCCCACAGGCAATTATATCGTTTTTGAGCGTGGCGAACGCATACAAGGCCATCCCGGTGATTTCGATTACGAAATTGAAGTGTTTAATGAATACGCTGTAAAAATAAAAGAAAAAGCACTGTCAACTTTTCTTAGCCCTTCCGCGCTTGACAGCGCCATGCTGTGGAAGTCCACGGTAAAAAAGGAAATTGCAGAACTTCAAAACCGCCTTGTCATACCTTTGGGCATTATGTTGCTGGGATTTATAGCGGTGCCGCTGTCCAGGATTTCGCCCAGGGGCGGCGTGTATGGCAGCATGTTGCTGGGATTTTTAATTTATTTCAGCTATGGAAACCTTTCCAATATTGCCCAAAGCTGGGTCATCAAGGGGTCTATCCCTTCTTGGCCTGGGATTTTCTGGGTAAATTTAATCCTGTTTTTCATCGGCTTGCTGTTGCTGGCAAACTGGTATGGATACCGATGGCTAATCTTAACCGTCAGGCAAAGGATTTCTAAATGAATGTCTTATCATTCTATATAGCCAAGGAAGTCCTGAAAGGTTCATTGATTACCCTACTGATCTTGTTGACACTTTTCAATTTATTTACGTTTGCGGATGAATTGAGGGACATAGGCCAGGGCAACTACAACTTAAAACAAGTTTTCTATTTTATTGGCTTAACTTCACCTACTGTTCTGTATCAACTCATTCCTGCTTCCGCATTAATTGGCAGTTTATTTGTCTTGGGTTCTATGGGCAATAATCGGGAATTGATTGCCATGCAAGCGTCTGGATTATCAGTGCTGGGCATTATCAAGGCCGTTATGCTGGCAGGGGTTGTCTTGGTTGGCTTATCAATTCTGATCGGTGAGTTTATAGCACCATTAGGTGAACGGTTGGGGCAGAAAATAAAAATGACCGCCCAAAACGAACAAATCATCGTGAATTCCCGCTACGGCCTGTGGCTGCGGGAAGGCACCAATTATGTCAACGTGCGCCAGGTAGAGGATGATGGCAAACTGGCCGACATTAGCATTTATGAACTGGACGGACAAAGGCGCTTAAATCGCGCACTGCATGCCGATAAAGCCACTTTTCTGGGCAAAAAAACATGGAAGCTGGAAAACATTAAACAATCGACGGTTTCAACACAGCAAATCCAGGTAAGCCAACAAGCCGAACAAATATGGAAATCATCCATTGCGCCCAATTTATTAAAAATTGTCATTGTTAATCCCAAAAACCTCTCTTTGTATGATCTAGCGATGTATGTGCGATTTTTAAAAGAAAATCACCAAAAATCACACGCTTATGAAGTTGCCTTTTGGGGTCGTGCAGTCAGTCCGCTAACGACTTTCGTTATGCTGTTGGTATCGGCACCTTTTGTTATTGGCATTCGTCGGGGAGTCAGCGTTGGCGCCCGGATCATGCTCGGCGTAGCGATTGGGATGGGCTTCGATATTTTCAATAAAATCATCAACCATGTCGGATTGATTTATGACCTCAGCCCACCATTTATGGCGTTACTGCCCAGCTTAACGGTTTTCGCTGTCGTATTATTGGCCATGAAGAAAGCCCAGACTTGATTCGCATCCTAAAGAAAGATAATATTTTTGACAGATACTTCATTGCTATCAATTACTTAAGCAGTCAATATCCGAATCCATGCGGCTATTTTTTAGTAATTTCCACCCACTATATGAACCTAAGCAGCAATTTTTTTTCGAAGCACATTTATCCATGTGCTAGTATTAATGCATTACCTACGAAGTCTTCAGGTAACACACGACCCGTTTGTAACTTAAACATCAGGAATCTAAGTATGAAAACAAAAGAGATTATTGCTACAAGTATGATTAGTATGGCTTTGTTGGCAGCCTGTGATAATGCCGGAAATACCCCACAGACTTCATCTGCCGAGCAATCAACGACGAGTACAGCTACAGAATCAGCCACTAAAGCAGCCGATAGTGCCGCAAGCGCTGGTACTACAGCGGTTGAAAAAGCAACCGATGCTGGCGCTGCCGCAGCGGATAGCGCAGCCAGTGCGGCCGCTGCCGCCGCCGAAGGTGCCACTAGCGCCGGAACCGCTGCTGCCGAAGGCGCAACAAACGCTGGCGCTGCCGTAATGGAAGGCGCTAAAGAAGCCGGTGCGGCGGCGGCAGAAGGTGCTGCCAATGCTGGTGCGGCAGTCTCAGAAGGTGCAGCTGCCGCTGGCGCTGCTGCTGTTGAAGGGGCGAAAGAAGCGGGCACCGCCGCTGTGGAAGGCGCTAAAGCGGCAAAAGAAGCCGTTACGCCTGCTACAACCGATACCGCAAAAGATGCTGCTGCGGGTGCAGGCGAAGCCGCTACAGATAAGAAATAACCTGAATATGCTGTTGCCTAGCAGGATTCCTGCCAGGCAACAGTCTTTAATTCCCGCTCCACCCCGCGCTAACCCTGCACAGATTATGGTTGCTATACCAAGCCCACCGTCTTTTATGCCCAACAAAATTCAGTCAATACTAGCGTTAACCTTAGCTTGCAAGTTGCCTATTGGTTTAATGCAGGTGATGAGCAGCTGCTGATGAGCATTCGAAAATTCAACGGCATCCTGCCTAAAATTGGCCATTCGACTTACATTGACGACAGCGCCGTTGTTATCGGCGATGTCACGATTGGCAATAATGTCTCTATCTGGCCGACAACCGTCATTAGGGGAGATGTTGAACGCATCACCATTGGCGATGACACCAACATCCAGGATGGTTCCGTATTGCACGTTACGCATTACGGAAAATTTACCGATCGGGGTTATCCCTTAACTGTCGGCAAAGGCGTTACCGTCGGCCACAGGGCAATCGCCCATGCCTGTACGATAGGCGATTATTGCCTGATCGGGATGGGGGCAATCATTATGGACGATGCCGTCATCGAAGATTACGTGATGTTAGGCGCTGGCGCATTAGTCCCTTCCGGAAAAACACTCGAAAGCGGGCATCTTTACGTCGGCTCCCCCGCCAAATTAGTCAGGCCTTTAAAAGATTCCGAACGGGAATTTTTAGTCTATTCCAGCCAACACTACGTCGAACTCAAGAACAAATACCTTGAGGATTTGTAACACACTCATCGCCTAATTTGCTGATACCAAAGCCTGCCCGGTATGTTTGGGATGATGTACCAACTTAGTAACTACCCAGAAAGTCCATCTTACCAAGATCCACCCCGTTATGCCGCAGGATGGCGTAAGTTGCGGTGACGTGAAAATAGAAATTGGGCAACACAAAATTCAGCAGGTAAAACTGGCCTAAAAAGCTGACTTCTTTGCCGCGCACTTTTAGCGTAACCGTCCGCCCTTCACTGCCATTAATTTGCTCGGCACTTACAGACTGCAAAAATGCGACGGTCTTGGCGATACGCGCCTGCAAATCTGCAAACGTGATTTCGTTATCTTCATAACTTGGCACTTCTAATCCAGCAAGCCGCGCAGCGCAACCCTTTACCATATCGGTGGCAATTTGCACTTGTCGGCTAAGGGGGAACATATCAGGCGCTAAACGGCTGTTGATAAAGATTGCCTGGTCGATTTTCTTTGCCTCGGCATGTGCCGCTGCTTTATCGAGAATCGCCGACAAATTTCCTAATATACGGATAAAAACAGGGATAGAGGCTTCGTACATATTTAGTGACATTATTATTCTCCAGTGAGGTGGTCGTTTTTATCTGTTCAGCGTTCCCTATGACCCAAGAAAATCCTCAAGCTGTTGTGGGGTGAAAGCTTGCCTTGCAGCCAAGGCTTTATCTTCGGAAGTGTTATAACCCCATAGGGCGAAAATCAGTTTAACACCTGCAAGCCCAGCGTTTTTGGAAACATTCAGCAACGTTGGCAAGCGGTCTTCCACAAAAACAATCGTTTCATTGGGATGGGTTTTTAACAGCCCTGTTAACACTTCAATCTTACTCATATTGCGGTCCAGCCCGAAAATCTGCCCGTCCGCCAGTTCAATCGCATTGGCCTTCAGGATTTGTTTGACGAAACGCTCCTGCTTGGTCGTGACCACATACCAAGGCCGCCGCCCCCCAAGCTTCTGTAATTTTTCTGCTACGCCATCAAACAAGGGATTCATGTTGACCCAATCTGCCAAGTCGTTAGCAATCCAAACATCACGGGTTTCTCCAAACAATGTTTTCAAATCAGCTATCGTGATTTGGCTACCTTCTAACAAGGCTTGTATCTTTCTCGCATAATCGTTGTAAATATCTTCGACTGACTCCCCTAAATGCAACAAGCGCATAGCCAAAATAGCCTCATAGCCGGTTTCTATGATCGGCCTTATAACCCGAAAGCGGTCGATCATCGTTTGCGGAACAACTTTGGGCATATCGTCCCAAATACTGGTAGCCGCCTTCCAGCCCGTAATCGCCGTTTCCACCGCGCTATCGCAGATAACACCGTCAAAATCGAGCGCGTAAATAATCGGGTTGTCCATTTTGAGACTGAGGGCTGATTTATGATAAATGGCTATTGTAACTTGCGAACAGGCTAATCCAAATAAGATCAACCGATCACATTGATTCTTACCGAACAGTGATTCGCCCTGAAACCTAATGATTGGACTACAATACAAGCAGATGATTTTACATAAGGGAACCTATAATAATCCTCTCTCCCTCTGGGAGAGGGCTAGGGTGAGGGGGCAACCAATTGATTTTAAAGCCCTCATCCCAACCTTCTCCCAAAGGGAGAAGGAGTTTTTTGAATCTTTAGAGGTTACAATAAATTATTGCGCCACCTTTAACCATTTTAGGAGACCATAATGTATAAACTATTACTAGTTTGGGCCGTTTTCTTTGCCTTAGCTGCCTGTGAAAAAGAACAGCAAACCTCAACCACTATCGGCACCGTCCCTAAACAAATAATCGACAAAACAACGGACGACATCAATAAAGCCAATGCTCTTGCCGCTGAAAGAATGAAAGCCGCCGAGAGCGAAGTCGGAGCGGAAGGTGCTGAAAAATAATTGTTAAGCCTAACTCACGGGGAAGCGAACAGCAGCAAAGTACGCCAATTTTCCTAGGATTTTTCCGTGAGGCATTTGCGGTTGACTATTGCTCGTTAAATTCATCATAGACAGGAATTTCAATATATTCACTACCCCACCTAAGCCAAAGCACCAACCTTTTAACGGTGTCGTCCCGTCGTTTTTTTGTTAGGCCGCATTCCCAGATAATCGCAGCACGCCAACCCATTATTTTCAGTTGATACATGACATTCTGGTCACGTATCACATTGCGGGAAAATTTTTTCTGCCAAAATTCGCTACGGGTTTTTGGGATATGTGAATGCTTACAATTGACATGTTGGTGCCAAAAGCAGCCGTTGATAAACACGACCGCCTTGTATTTTCTCAAAACCAAGTCCGGGGTGCCGGGCAATTTCTTGTTGTGCAGCCGGAAGCGAAACCCCAAGCGATGCAAGGCCGAACGTACCCGCTTTTCTGGTTGCGTATTGAAACTTCGGACAGCAGCCATCATCCGTGATCGGGTTTTCTGGTCTAAGTGGTCGATCATTCTAATAACTTAGTTTTTGCCTATAGTAGCGCCATATTGTCAACATTTGCTTGTAAACGTGATTATTAATAGCCATAATGGTTAAAATAATCATTTTAACCATATAATATCGAGGGCTGCTATGGTTTCCATTCCATCTACGGAGGCTAAAACCCGTTTCGGGGCTTTGCTGGACACGGCACAGCGAGTACCTGTCGTTATTGAAAAAAAAGGCCGCCCTGTTGCCGTCCTGATTTCAGAAAACGAATACGCAATCTACCAACAACTCAAGTTAAAAGCCTTGCAAAGCGATTTGAATGAAGGCATTCGGCAAGCAGAGCAAGGCCAATTATTGGGTATCGATTCGGCGTTTGACGGCTTAATATAAAGCAAATTTCCGTTAGCATGGGAACAGCACGGTTTTCTGAACTTGCCAGAAATGACTTAAGGGCGATCCACGAATTTATTGCGGACGACAAGCCTAAAGCTGCATCCCAATACATGGCTATCCTGAAACAAAGTTGCCAGTTATTGGCAGATAGTCCTTTGCTTGGGGTTCAGCGCGAAGAATACCGTGGCCTTTTTAAGTTTCCAGTCGATAACTATCTGATATTTTATCGCCCGACAAAGACAGGGATTGAAGTTATCCGTATCTTGCACGGTAGCCGCGATATTGAACCAATCATCAAAGCCAGCCCGCCTTCTTAAACCGCCGATACAAAATCCCGCACACCAAGGCGATGGCGGTCAACGCCGCCGGATAGCCGTATTTCATCCGCAATTCCGGCATGACATCAAAGTTCATGCCCCAGACTCCGACAAACGCCGTGGCGACGGCGAAGATGCCCGCCCAGGCGGCGAGGCGTTTGGTGACTTCGCTTTCTTCGATGGTGACCATCGACAGGTTGACCTGGATCGCCGTGCCGATGGTGTCGCGCATGGTGTCTATTGAGGCGTTGATGTGGGTAAGATGATCGAACACATCGCGAAAATATTCCTTGGAATTGGCACAGACCCTGGGCACGCGCCCCCGATACAGTTTGCCGGTTTCTTCCATCAACGGAGCGACCGCATGTTTAAGGGTCATAACCTTGCGCTTGAGCGCGTACAGGCGCTCAATATTGGTGCGTGCAGAACCTTTTATGAAAATTTGTTCTTCAATATTTTCGAGTTCGGTTTCAAACTCATCCAATACAGGAAAATAACGGTCAACAACTGCATCCATCAGCGCATAGAAAACGAAACCTGCACCGTGGCTTAATAGGTGCGGTTCGCGCTCGCAACGCTCACGTACGCCAAGAAAGCCGTCTTTGCTGCGGTTACGTACGGACAGCACGTAATTTATGCCGACAAACACATCGACTTCGCCAACGGTAACATCGTCACCGTCCATTTTCACCAAGTGCATGGCGGCAAACAGCGAATCGCCGTATTCCTCAACCTTAGGGCGCTGATGGCTGTTCCAGGCATCTTCAACAGCGAGAGGGTGCAGATCGAACTCCTCTCGCATTTTTTCCAGCTCCGCTTGCGTGGCATCCAATAAGGCAACCCAAACAAAGCAATCCGAGATTTCCAGGTAATCGCTGACTTCCTCAACCGTAATGTCCTTGAGTTTTTTGCCTTCTTGGTAGGCTACGCAGTTAATGAGCATATTTGGTCCCCTTTAAAGATAACTAGATAGCCCTAATAATAGCAGCTTTTTTATTCCGGCTGGCGCTCTGCAATCGCGGCCAGGGTGGTATTCCAATCAATCATCGTTTTCCGCTTAGATTACCAAATACTTGGGATTATAGAACAAACGTAAACGTATTCGGCTTAGATTAAGCGTGTTTAATGCTTACCTCTTTTGTGTTGCCGCGAAGTTGTAAGCTATTGGCTGATTTTCTCAGCATTGGCTTATAGGCTGAATACAGCAGCAATCATTCGCCTTACAGGTAATTTTTTCGCTAGCCATGTTCCCTATGGCGCTGCTTTAGCTTAAGCTATCCGCCGGACATTAGCCGTTTAAACGAGGCATTAAAAACATCATGGTTAGATTTATTATCCGTAAACTTATCAATATCTTATTAACGATATTGATCTTAATTTACCTGATCCTGGAAGAGCTAATTTGGGATCGGATTGCCGAGCCGGTTTACCGCTTCCTGCACGGCCTGAAGCTGCTGCAACGGCTGGAAAGCACAGTCCACGGGCTTAACCGCTATACCATTTTAGTTATATTCCTGTTTTTGTTCGCGTTGGTCGAAGGCTTAGGCCTAGTCGCCATCGGCTTGTTTGCGAATGGCTTACCCCTGATAGGCATGGCCGTTTATGCCGGAAAAATCCCGATTGCCGCCATAACCTTTTGGCTGTTCCGCATCGCCAAAGATAAGCTGATGACCTTCGCCTGGTTCAAATGGTGCTACGACGGCTTACAAAACGTGCTGTTAAAAATCAAGACCAGCCGGATTTATGTTGGCATCAAAACCCGCATGCACAATATTAAACTTTGGGTAAAAGGCATTTTCAGCAGCCGTCCGATGCTACGGCTACGCGCACTGCTCGGCTTTAAACCCAAGAAACCATCAACCCCAGAAGGCTAGGCCCGGCACGATAAACATATGGCGTGCTTACATAAATTTACCGACGATTTATCCCTGGAACGCCTAAGCTTTCAACCCAACACCTTAATCATCGGCACGTTCAACCCAGGCTGGGATAAGCTCAACAACACGGCAACCTGGTTTTACGGCAGGACGCGCAACAATTATTTTTGGGATGTGCTACCGAGAGTTTATGGGCATCACGATTTGCGGTTAGCTAATCACCGGGATTGGAAAGCATTTTGCAAGCAGCACCGCATCGCCTTAACCGACCTTATCCACAGCATTGACGATGCCGATGAAAATAGTCCCAACCACATCGCTTACCTCAGCAGCTACCGCGACGACTTGATTGCCAAGCATTTTAAGCGCTTCACTTACGTGGATATAGCCCGCATTCTTGCCAAGTATGACACTATCAAGCACGTCTACCTTACCCGCAGTATAAGCGACCCGTTTTGGCGGCAGCGTTGGCAACCTGTAAATGAATATTGCGCAAGCCAAGGTATTAAAATGCAAAGCCTGCTTACCCCTTCCGGCGGGGCGCGGTTTCAAATGCCCAAGGATGAAAAGATGAATCTGCGGGATTTTATTTTGCGGGAATGGCAAAATAGGTGGCATTTAATTCAATAAGCGCAATAAGATGAAAAAACAAACCATCGTCCTCGCCAGCAGCAACCCCGGTAAAATCAGGGAAATTGAAGCCATGCTACCGAACATAAGCGTGTTGCCGCAATCCCAATTTGTGCAAACGGATGCAGAAGAAACTGGGCTTACCTTTGTCGAAAACGCAATCCTTAAAGCCCGCCATGCCGCGCAGCATTGTAAGCTACCGGTGTTGGCGGATGATTCGGGTTTGGCAGTTGATACCTTAGGCGGCGCGCCGGGCATTTTCTCAGCCCGGTATGCGGGTGTAGGCGCGAGCGACCAAGATAATGTCAACAAGCTGCTGATCGAATTGAACGGCGTGCCCTTAGAAGAACGCACGGCTCGGTTTATCTGCGTGATGGTGCTTATCGAACACGCAGACGATCCGGTGCCTATTATTGCCCAAGGTACGTGGGAAGGACGGATTTTATTTCATCCGACCGGTGCGAATGGCTTTGGTTATGACCCCGTATTTTGGGTGCCTGAGCATGACTGCTCTTCCGCTGAATTACCGGCGGAGGTAAAGAATTCCCTAAGCCACAGGGGGCAAGCGCTTAGGCAGTTGGCCGCGTTGCTTAAAGACCAAAATATGGTGATGAAGACGAAGTCGCAAGCTATTAATGGTAGCCCGTAGTTAAAGGGTGTATTTATGGTCCTACTCGATTTTTGGGCAACTGAACACTTATTGATTCGGCCTTCTGATGTTTTAATTCCCGCTGGCCTTGAGCTTGTCGAAAGGCTTATTGTGCTTCGACTTACTCAGCACGAACGGTTCAAACATCAAAGGGCCGGATCAATAAGCTGTAGAATCACATAGTTCACGTTAGCCTACTCTTACAAAGTCCCTTACGAAAGCTTGATACAGACAATATACACCAATGAATCCGATCACCTTGTTTTGTAGCACTTTTTGTCCGCCAAAACCGTTTGACGCTAAAACCGAACGCCAGTTTTTGCGTGATTACAGTGAAAGGTACGCTGTTCGTCGGCAAATAGCCAGCATACTGGGCTTATGTATCAATATGGTTTATTTTGGCATTGATATGTTCAAAGCATGCCTATCCGGTTGCTTGCCAATCACGCTGGGTGAGCCCACTCACCGCTGTAGGGCGTTTCGTAAGTAGGTGCTGAGGCGTGCACCGCAGGACCTAGGGCGGAGTTGGATGCCGTCATCGGGTAGAAGCGCCGATTGAACCGAAACACAAATTCGTTGAGATAAGCCTGCAAGCGATGATGACCGACC
>JAYVGW010000221.1:0-7811 GCA_043771735.1 Methyloglobulus sp. | reverse complement strand
CCATTAGATTGACCATTTCAGGATGGCCGCAGAGAAATACCCGCCAACCTTTTAGGTCGGGAATGCCGGATAAAGCTTTTTCATTGATGGCTTTGGATAATGGCGTTTTCTTGATATGGCTCCGTGAATGCCTGTTGTAATTGATAAGAGGCGTTAGTCTGCCTTGATTTCAAAGGCTTGGGGAGGTGTGCTTTTAATTGATGGTTACGAATCAACCCGTTACCGTTAATCCTGTCGAAGGATTTAGTCAGCGTTGCAATAATTAACCAAACTTCAAACTAGCTGCTTTCTAGCTGCTTTTTATTCATCCCATATCTGGCTAAGGCGGTGGTCACGGCCACAGGTAAAGCGGTAAAATTCATAGGCTGCTGGATTACTAAGATAGTAACCTTGATGATAGTCTTCCGCCGGAAAAAACTTTCTAGCAGCCTTGATTGTAGTGGCTACGTGTCGGTTTGGGAATTTTTTGGCGATTTCTGTTTTCGAGGCTTCTGCAAGCTGTTTTTGTGTATCGTCCTGATAAAAAATGGCGGCTCTATACTGGTCGCCTTTGTCGCAAAACTGCCCGTCGTCATCAAATGGGTCTATATTGCGCCAGAAGACTTCGAGCAGCTTTTCATAGCTGACTTTAGCCGGATCATAGGTCACCTGTAGGGCTTCTGAATGGCCTGTTTTGCCGTTTGAAACTTCCTTATAAGTGGGGTTTTCAATATGTCCGCCCATGTAGCCAGATATGGTGCTGATAACACTGGGTAAGGCATCGAATGGATGTTCCATACACCAAAAACAACCGCCTGCGAAAACTGCCACCGCTGTTGTTCCACTAGGCTTATCCCCGGCCCCCACATCGCCACTAACCATCAAGCAGCTAAGTAAAAAAATATTCAGGAATGCCTTCAAAAAATTTTTTATCACTTGATCACCACCCTTTTCTTATCAACATTATGTGGGTTGGAATCGTCTCGACATCATAAAAGGGCAGCCATAATGACTTGTCCGCCAACACTTTTACTTGCTTTGGCAATCTTTGTACAGCAGCTCATTTATAACCTGAAACAGGAATAATTCAAGTAATTTTCTGTCGATCCGATAATCCGGCGAAGTAATGTTGAGCCAAGAATCAAGCCCCAATAATTATTCGGTTTCCAAACTATTTTTTGTCATTTTTAAAATTTGCAATTCTTTCTAAAGTGGATAAATTGAGCCTGACAGTTTATGAGTTTAACCGGGCCAAGGCAGGCTTTTATTTTTGACAGGAGAGCGCTTTATGTACCCTTTCGACATTTCTAGGCCAGTCATGGGCAAGGCCAGTATCGAAATAGATAAGCCCATTACCTTTGTATTTTGCTTCGTAGGGAAACATTTTTTTGACAATTACCCCAAATGGGCAGTTGAAGTTTCTGAATTTAAGCCTTTGACCGGAAAAGACATTTTCATAGGCGCAAGGGCCCAACAAACACGGATCGAACAAGGCCAGAGAGTGCAGTCTGTTTTCGAAGTGTCCGAGTTTGAGGCGCTTAAAAAAATGACTTTCATTGGCGTGGATGCCCAGTTTCGTAGCACTTACTACTTTTCAACACACGGTGGCGAGGATTTGACAGAATTGGAGTTTTCCTTTGAGCTACTGGAATTAGAGCTTTTTATGCGGCCATTTGAGAAACTGATCCGGGTGTCCATCGAAGAAGGCGCTGAAAATACCGTGGAAAACATCAAAAAGTTACTGGCTGGCTATTGCCAGTAACCGATCTAATTAGGAGTTTAGACATGAGTTTTGTTGTTGAAAAAGATAATGGATTGATCCCACAAATCCTTTCATCCATCCTGGATGAGTGTGTCAACGGGGTAACATTGGCGGATCCTGATATTGAAGGGATACCCATTGTCTATGCCAATAAAGCCTTTGAGAGATTAACGGGCTATTCCCAAGAGGACATCATCGGCCATAACTGCCGCTTTCTTCAAGGGGCTGACAGGGAGCAAGAAGCCCGATACCTCATCGCCGAGGCGGTCAAAAACCACAGGCCGATTGAGGCGACCTTGAGGAATTACAGAAAAGACGGGGAGTTGTTTTTTAACCATCTAAAAATTACCCCGCTATTTGACCGTAAGGGCAGGGTTATTTATTACCTGGGCGTGCAGTATGACATCACCTGCCAGGAAAACGCCAAAAATGAGATCAGCGAACTCACGCGGTTATTAAATGACACGCTGTCACCTGGCGCTGATTTTTAGATATGATTTTTAGTTGAGTGAGTTGCGACTAATCTTGACATCGGCACTTAAGATGTATACTGGCCTTATATTTTGGTACTCTTACAACAGGTAGCTAACCATGCAAAATGATCCCGCCAGTATGCTCCCCAGTCAAATATTGTTTGGTATGGCGATACTTGGTTTCATCGCCTTGGTGGTCATGGAAAAGCTGAAGCCTTATCGACGTTTCACCAATAAAATCGGCAAGGAATCTTTTATAACCAACACTGCAACCTTCGTTTTCAATAATATTATCCTGACGATGCTCAGGGCTACTTCGCTGTTTTTTGTGGCGCAACAATTCTCGTCGTATGGCCTCTTAAGCGCTATGGGGAATAATAATCCGGTCAAATGGCTATTTGCTTTTCAGCTGTACGATCTGGCGATCTATGCTTGGCATGTTGCCAGCCATAAGTACGAGTTCCTTTGGCGATTCCACAAGGTGCATCACAGCGATAAAAGCTTTAACACGTCCACGGGTTTCCGTTTTCATGTTTTTGACTTGTTCCTGGAAATTCCTTACAAGTGCCTATTTGTTGTCCTTATCGGGGTTGATGCGTACTTGGTGCTTGCGATTGAGACTATCCAGTTGTTTTTTATATTCTTTCACCATTCCAATTTGACTTTCGACAATGAAAAGCAATTGTCAGAAGTCATCATCACGCCTTCCCTGCACCGTACCCACCATTCGACCTTACGCAGTGAACACGACAGTAACTATGGCATTGTCCTGGCATTCTGGGATAAGCTATTTGATACCCGAAAAGAGGTAGTCCCTGAAAAAATTGGCTTGGACATTATCGTGGCAGAAAACTTTTTCCAGCTTTTCTTCTTGGCTTTTATCACCGAACGCAATATCAGAAAGTTATTGCAGATTATCCCCAGAGGCCGAAATTAATAAAACCGAGCGGGGCTTGAATCCCCACTCGACAACCGACTTCGCAAGAAATGCCGGTGTTATAAAACCGAACCTGGGAAAGGTTTTTATTTTTGGGATAGCTCCGTTGAATTGGAATATTTCGGCTTACTTGGGCCTTTGCCCTGTTCACCGCACGCTGCTAAAGTTGCTATAGCGAAAATGACTAATAGCAATTGGCTAGTGATTTTCATGGTTTTCTCCTGTGTGCATTAAATTATTGTCTTTCCAGCTTACTTTTCAGTCTGAAAAAAGACTTTGAGGCCCTTTATAAGGGCAACGCTAGCGGCATGTTTCCCTGCCCCCGTCTTGAAATGAATCAAAAAAAGCAGAAAATCATACAGTTGTGATTCAGGCTTTAAGCTAAAAGTTCAAATTTGATAGGTAATGATTCGACCTGATTATGTTTGAAACCATTCGGGACGGGCTAATACTTTCAGGGTCGAATCACTAGGTGAGCGTATTACGAGTCAGTGAACACGAGATAGATGCCGTACGATAGGGTTATTACGGCATCGGGTTTTTTAGTGATGGAGAGGACGGTTGTGGCTGGGTAATAAAGATACAAATCTATTCAACGGATTGCCCCCTCTCAAAAGGGGGCATAAAGATATTATTGCTGCTTGCCGAACAATTTAGGCTCCGCTGGTTGGACTTTTCCTTGTAGGCATTCGTAAGCGCCCGCCTCGAACTTGATCCGTAATGACTGCGGATGTTCGTGTTCGGTATTAAATTTTTCCGCTTCTTCATCGGTCAAGTCTTTCATAATGTAGGCGGAAATGCAGCCGCAGGTTTTTGTGATGCGGTCAGCATCGGCAATCTTGTTGGCCGAATTGTTCAGCTCCCTATCGACGCATTGCGCGGCAAAATCATGCTCGAATTTTTGTTTTTGCGGGTTGTCGGCTTCGGGTGTCGGGTCGG
Organism: Methyloglobulus sp.; assembly: GCA_043771735.1. Lineage (GTDB taxonomy): Bacteria > Pseudomonadota > Gammaproteobacteria > Methylococcales > Methylomonadaceae > Methyloglobulus. The sequence continues at coordinate 3,721 of JAYVGW010000221.1, read as the reverse complement.
TTGGTGAGTCAACGCTGATATTTTTCTGTGTGGATATTTTTTCCTGGGCGACAGCCGTTGTTTCTTTGGGTTTCTCATCATCAGAGCAAGCGCTTAACGAAAGGGCGACTACGGCGCTTATTAAAACAGAAATGAAATGATTTTTTTTAGGAATAAAGGTTTTCATACAGTTATAGGTGTTAGTGTTGTTAATTCTTTGCATTATAAAATAGAGGGCATTGATTGGCTGGGGTAATTTTTGCTGATTATCCAGGCTGTCTTGGGTAACACGAATTAAGATTACTAAGGTTCAAGGTTCAAGGTTCAAGGTTCAAGGCAAATCTTGCTGTTTTGTACCTTGAACCCTGCGCCTTGCAACTAAGCTATCATTTTTCAGTTACCCGCACATCAATGCGGCGGTTTTGTTGCCGACCTTCTGGGGTATCGTTGCTGGCTACCGGATGTTCACTGCCATAACCTTCGGCATCAATACGATCTGCTTTGATACCTAGTCCGACTAAGGCTTTTTTCACAGCAGCAGCCCGGCTATTTGACAGTTTTTTATTGGCATTGGCTTTGCCAGTATTGTCGGTGTAACCGCCAATTTTGATTTTCACTTTCGGGAAAGCTTTTAAGACTTCGCCGACATGGGTTACTTGCCCATTCGATTCCGCTTTGATGGTGGCTTTGTTGGTATCGAAAGTGATGCCGTCCATGGTAAACCATAAGTCTTGGTTGATTGCCTCATTACCTTCAATAAAACCAACCAGTTTGCTTTCAAATCCGCCTTTGGCCGCTTTTATGGCGTAGCCGGTAGATAAGGTTTTTTCAAAGAAGTCGCTGGTGGTATCGACAGCTTTTTCCACTACTGGGGCCTCAACTGCGGCAGGCGGCGGAGTAGGCACAGGTGATGCTGTGACAACCGGTTCTGCTGGAGGTGGAGTAGGTGCGCTTACCACGGGTGCGGTCGCAGTATCCGTTTCTGGAGCGCTACAACTCTTGAGCAGCCCCCAAGCCAGCGCAAGTGCCGCCGCCAAGAGTATCCAGGGTAGAAATTTGCTGCCCCCACCGGTGTTTTCTTCGAAGGCATCCGCAGCGCTGTGGGCAAACTCTTTGCCTTCGTCAACGATATGTGAGCCAAATCTACTGGCGGATTCACCTACCTCTTCGGCCACATGTTTGGCAGACGAGAAGGTTTCTTCGGCCATATCTTCAATTTTATCGCCGATATTGTCGAAGGTATCGGAAAAAGAGGCTGTTTTTGGGGTTGGATTCGATGCCGTATAGCCAGAATCCAAGGTACTGGCGGCCTTATCGAAGTCGCTAATAGTATGGGCAGCAGTAGCTGCTGTTGAGGCTATGGCACCGCCCGCTAACAGGCTGCCAAGTCCGGCAGGGACCAAGTTCTTTAAAAAACTGCTTTGGCTGCTTAAAAGCCCCGCCAATCCAGTTGCAGATTCCGTATTTTCAATTTTAAGGTTTCTGCCAATCAATCCCATAAGGACGGGCATAATAAAGCCAAGCAAGGAGCTTGACGAGGTTTTGCTAATACCGCTGGCGTTCGCCACCAGATCAGTAATGCCGGCGGCCTTATCGCCAAAGAAAGAGGCCAATAACTGCCCGCCCTCCGATAACAATTTAGAGGTTTCTTCTCCGCCCTTTGATAAAGCGCCAAGATTGCTGAGTACGCTGCCGTCGTGGTTGCCTTCAGTGAGTAGGCTAAATAGTTTGCCAATACTCGTCGCGTCTGAACTTTTATCGACCAGCCCAGCTAGCAAGGAAGGTAGTGCGGTGTGTAATGCAGACTCGGTATTTTTTGGCGACTCCCCAATAAGTGCAGCGATGTTTGTGACTACATCACCTGATAGGTGTTCTTTTAATAGTTCTAATAGGTTGTTGGACATTGTGATCTCCTCATTAGTTGGGTTGACACAGCCTGGAAATTAGGTGCCAGCGTCCAATTTACCAGTATCTGGCTGTTTTGTTAATGAAAAGTTGACGATAGCGCGGCAAAAACAATCAATATTGGGATATTTACAAGGTTGAAGGGGGATAGTTGCCTGAAAAAAGGCGAAAAGCCCAGGGCAAAGGTTGCTGTTTGGTGCCTTGCGCCTTGCGCCTTTCGTCTTGAATCTTAATGATTTTTTACCAGATCACCAGGTTTGGCGTTCAAAAACCAGTCAGGTGGAGTGCCGCATTCAGGGACGTGTTTATGCGCCCAGATCGCCAATTGCTGTAGGACAGGAAGAAGATTGGCACCCTTAGCGGTCAAAAAATATTCATAACGTAAAGGTTTAAGCCGGTAGGGCTTTTTCTCGACTATGCCAGTCGCCTCCAAACGGCGCAGCCGATTGGCGAGGATATTGGTAGGAATGCCTTCTGGCGATGATTGAAAATCGCCGTACTTGGTCTTATTCATGCACATATCCCGCACTATCAACAAGCTCCACTTGTCGCCGATGACATCTAATGCTGTCGATAGAGCGCATTCCGAGCGATAGTTAGGGGTGTCTGTATTCATGGACATTGCTAAAGATTGATCGGCCAAATTGTACTCTAGTCTCTAAGGCTTCACAGCGCAGAAAAACTAAAACTTTTTCACTGCTGTAATAAAAACTAAATAATCTACTTGTAAAATGCAAGTCGATATGTAAACATTAATACACTTGTATTATGCAAGTTACTTATCCAACAACACATAGCGAGGTTAACATGAAACTTTACCATTTCCCAATATCACCCAATTCCCGGCGCGTAGTCGCTGTCCTTCATCATTTGCAGCTGGATTGCGACCTTGAAGTGGTCGATTTAAGCAAGGGCGAGCAAATGCAAAAAGATTTTCTGGAGCTGAACCCCAACCACATGATACCCACTTTGGTGGATGGCGATTTTGTCCTGTGGGAATCCAATGCCATCATGCAATATTTGTGTTCCAAAGTGCCAAATAATGGCTTGTGGCCGACTGACCCGCGCGGACAAGCCGACATTGCGCGTTGGCAGTTTTGGCAATCAGCACATTGGGGGAGTGCCTGCTCGGTGTTTATTTTTGAGCGGGTAATTAAGAAAGTTTTTATGTCGGCTGAACCCGATTTACAGGAGGTTGCCAAAGGTGAAGAGCGTTTCCACCGCTTCGCCCAAGTGCTGGAAGACCACCTGAAAAGCCGCGAATGGCTGGTAGGTAATGCGGTAACATTGGCTGATTTTTCCGTAGGCTCATTCCTGGCCCTGGCAGAAATGGCGCAATTCCCCCTGGCACCTTACAAAGAGATAGCGCGTTGGTATCGAAATATTGAGCAATTGCCAGCCTGGAAAAGCTCTACGCCGCCCGCTGGATGACGGTCAGTCTGGTCGAATAGTTGGGTGCTAACAGATTGATTTCGTTTGTGGTAAGCCGTTAACGCCATGAACGAGATCACTTGATCACACAACCCACAAGGCAACAGTAATCAACGTCTTCTAGTAAAAAGTCACCCCAAACTCAAGTTATCAGGATCGGTATTGCCGGTATTATTGCTTTGTCGCGGAACAAAATGCCGATGTAAATGGTGGGCAAAAAAACCTGCCCACCACCTGACTGGGGCAAGATCATGTTGACCCATCCGTAGGGTTTTCGTATTGCTCAAGTAATGGTATCAAATCCGATTATTTTGGCGTTTTCCGTGCATAGGCCTCATATTTGATATTCACGAATGGTATTTTTGGATGCCTAAGCTATGCTTTCATCGTTTGATAAAGATTCTAT
>JAYVGW010000220.1:0-2877 GCA_043771735.1 Methyloglobulus sp. | reverse complement strand
CCATCGTTGGGGCTACTATCCCCAGAAGCACGGGCGTAACTTAAGGTAAACGTCGGCTCGAAAGGGACTGGTAGTGTCCAAAATGCACCGACATCAATCGCCCAACCATCTACTTTATTTTGATTTTTGGAATCTACCCGCGCTTGCCGGGAATTGATGCTGTCGTAAGAAAAGACGGTTTCATCACCGTGGACACCCGCTATATCGACCCAGTAATTCAGGCTACCATAATCATTTAAGCCAACCTCGCCGATTGCACGCGCACCGAACCAAGTCATATTATCGTCGAACGCATCTCGGTTAGTCCGCAGGACAACATCACCCTTGCGTTCTTGTGAAGACCTGTCCCACTGATTAAGAAAGAAAAACTCCAACCGTTGCTTCATACCCCACATCCAGCTTCCCAAACCCAAGATGCGGTAAACTTCTTTATCCGCTGGGCTGATGCTTTGTAAGGTAGATTCTCCGCCAATCTGCTTTCCGCCCGTCAGTTCGAAATGCAATGGGCCTTGGTTATAATAAAGGCGCAGGGAATCCATGTCCTTATCCCACCACCATTCGCGTGTTTCCGAGACGTTTTGGTTGCCGAACTGTAAGCCAAAACCGGTATTTGCGATGCGGTCAAACAAGATCCAGGTTTCGTCCCTGGCTAATGCGACCCTGGTTTGGTCGGCAGTCTCGCTATCAATATTAAAGCGGGTTTGGGTGCTGCCTACAAAACTTAAGAATACCGCAGAAAATCGGGATATTGGATAGAACGCTTCTATTTTGAGGTCTTGATCTGGCCTGACGGAACCGTCTGGGTTGTTTTCGTTGAGATCAAGGTTATCCCGATAACCCGGATTAAAGTCGTACTCACCACCAATAGTTACTGGCTTACCAAATAAATTGAATTTGAACTGGTCGTCTGGGCGACGGACATCTTGCCTGCGGATCAATGACTTGAAGATGTTATAACCGTTTTGTGGGGTATATACAGGTATATTTAAGATTGTAAATACGTGAATTCCGTCTTCCCGTTCAGTACTGACACTGCTGAGGCCAGTCAACTGTAATGAATTTTCAGCATAAGGAGTGGCTTCTAAGCCTATTTTGCGTGCTATAAAACGATCTGATTCTGCTATTGAACCTGATACTTTAAGAGTTTTTCCGATAATAAATTGTTCAGGCTTTATATGGTCAAAAACGGTATTTTTAGACCATATAATTGAAAATGGCCCTATTACAAGTGTTTTGGATTTAATGTCTATTTTATCGATGCGCCCACTTACCTGTCCCTTTGCAGGGTCGTCTTCAGGTAGCCGAAGCTGTATATTATCCGCTCGTATTGTTTTTAATTTTGCGCCGTCCCAACGGCCAAAAATCCTGAACCATTCATGGTCAAAATTCCCAGCCCATGCCGTTGAATAGGCCAGGTAAATCATGAGTATCGCCAACCTGGTTATATTTCTGTTATTCCGCATACCTAAGTCCAATCTATCCTAAAGTGTCTCGAAGCAGCATTCCCTGCAAATTATTATGGTCTGCGAATACAGCCAGCAATTCCGCCAATGGCCTTAAATTTTCTGCATTCATGTCAGCATGGTGCAACATAATCCCAGTCAAATCGGTTGCTTTCAGGTTATTCGCAACAGCTTGCGCTAGTTCGGTCAAAGGCTCTGGCGATGTTGTTATTATCCGGCTCCAATCAATATGAACCGGCGCTTGCTTTAGGGTTGAAGCATTAAGTTTCGCCGCCGTCACATCCCTGGACAACAGCTGGAAATCAAGCTCTTCCAAACATTCAACCGTTTCCTGCGTACAGCGGTTCCATGGCGGAGTAAATAGGGGATCAAAGGCATTCCCAAGCATGGCGTGCAACAGGTTTTGCCCTTTAGCGATATCGTCTTTTTGCTGGTTTTTTGTGCGTCCGCTGCCAAATTCACACTTACGCCCGACTTGTTCGTGATTAGTATGGCTGTATCCATGTTGATGCAGCCCAAGAAGATGTTTGCCTTGTCTCCAGCGGGATAACAGGTTATCGGCAAGATTGCGGCTTAAGGTTTCTGGAATAACTGCCACATCAATTGGTATTCCTGCCTTGGCAAACTCATCAAGCAATAAATACAGTTGGTCGTTCGCCCAACCGGCATCATCGTCCCGGAAAAAAACCTGCGCTGGCTTTGCGGCATGGTCTAGCGCTTCCATTATCCCATTTAACCAGTTAAGCACGGATGCCTCCAGCGACAGCACGCTGATTTAGCACAGGCAAGGCATTTGCAGTCAACAAATCCTGGATTATTTCAGCCGACCGCGCCGCACCATCCAAGTCCAATGTTGCTGCATTGGGTTTAAATGCCAATAACTGTTCAACCTCTGCGACAAAACGCCCAACCGTAAGCTCATTCGCCTCAACGTTACGCAATAAACCCAGTTGGCTCAAACGGCCCGCCCGATTGCTTTGTTCATCTTCCTGACCTTGGGAGAAAGGCACCACTAACGCCGCGATGCCAGACTTTAAAATATCCATCACCGTGTTATAACCGCATTGGCTGACTGAAATAGAGTGGCTTGCTAACAAATGTGCCATATTAGGCACATATCTATGCAAAGTAAGCGCCGGGCAGGTAGCCGCTTTCGTTTCCAGTTCTAACCAATCATCTTCTGGAAGAAAAGGCCCTGCCACCAATGTCATGGGCAGCTTTAATTTAGCCCATAAAAATGGTTGCGCTTTGATGGCAATTTGAAATAACGGCGCACCTACCATTCCCCCGCCAGCAGAAACCAAAACCTGCCTATGCCTTATATCTTGTTTACTGGACTCCCCCCTAGGCAGCACAAAGCCTGTGTAGAACACCGGTGTCTTTAATAACCGCGAAGGGCGAAAAGATTCTTCCA
>JAYVGW010000219.1:0-5597 GCA_043771735.1 Methyloglobulus sp. | reverse complement strand
ATCTTTGACCGGATAGGCATCGACACATTGGAAGTCCTAAAAGCCGCAGGTACCAAGTGGAACTTCTTGCCGTTCCGACCCGGTTTGGTCGGTGGGCATTGCATAGGTGTTGACCCTTACTATTTGACGCATAAGGCGGAAATGGTCGGCTATCATCCTGAAGTCATACTTGCTGGTAGACGAATCAATGACGGCATGGCGGCGTTTATTGCCCAGCAAACGGGCATGAAGTTAATCCAAGCGGGAAACTCGGTCAAAACAGCGAAAATTATTGTTTTAGGACTGACGTTCAAAGAAAACTGCCCTGATTTGCGAAATTCAAAAGTTGCCGATGTTGTCTTTGAACTACAGAAATTTGGTTGGGACGTGTCTGTGCATGATCCAGTGGCTGAATCCGCTGAGTCGGTTCATGAATACGGTATCCCGTTGGTGAAGTGGGACGACTTACCAAGTGCAGATGCCATTGTTGCTGCGGTTGCGCATAATGAATATATGGCGATGCCCCTAGAGAATTTATTGTCGAAACTTAAGCCAGGCGGCGTATTTATGGATGTTAAATCCGCTTATGATCCTGTTGCCGTCCAGGCAGCGGGCTATCGACTGTGGCGCTTGTAACCTCTCCATAAGGATGTGGCCCATCCAACGATAATGTCAATTCTAAATTTTAAGATCACATTTTATATTGTATGAAAACGACTCAAACAGCGTTGACCCGATTTACTGACCAGCCTGCGACATGGTTAGTCACTGGGGTCGCTGGTTTCATTGGCTCAAACTTGTTGGAAGCCTTACTCGATCACGATCAACTCGTTTTAGGGCTGGATAATTTTGCCACTGGTCATCAGCACAATTTAGACCAGGTCAAGGATATTGTGGATGAAAAGAAATGGGCGAACTTCAAGCTTATTAATGGCGATATCCGTGACCTCGCCGCTTGTCACAGGGCTTGTGAAGGCGTTGACTTTGTGTTGCACCAAGCAGCATTAGGCAGCGTCCCAAGGTCTCTTGAAGACCCTATCAACACCAATACCGCTAATATTGACGGCTTCCTCAATATGCTGGTGGCTGCACGCGATGCCAAAGTAAAACGCTTTGTATATGCCGCATCTTCTTCTACCTATGGCGACCATCCAGGCCTGCCAAAAGTGGAAGATCAAATCGGTAAACCGCTTTCCCCTTATGCGGTAACCAAATATGTCAATGAACTGTACGCGGATGTATTTGCGAGATGTTATGGTTTGGAATCTATCGGATTGCGTTACTTCAATGTATTTGGCCCAAGACAGGATCCTGATGGTGCCTATGCGGCTGTTATACCGAAATGGATAGCGGCAATGGTTCGTAATGAGGATTTATATATCAATGGTGATGGCGAAACCAGCAGGGATTTTTGTTATATCAAGAATGTTGTCCAAGCTAACCTGCAAGCGGCAACTACTGAGAATGATGCCGCCATAAACCAAATCTACAATATTGCCGTCGGTGACCGAACAACCCTTAACCAATTGCTGGAACTTATTAGGGAAAACTTGGCGGCCCATTTTAAGCACCTTGAGAATTTCAAACCCATTTATCGGGATTTTCGCGCTGGGGACGTGCGTCATTCCCTAGCAGATATTTCCAAAGCCCAAAATCTGATAGCTTACGCACCCACTTATCACGTCCACGAAGGGCTAACTGAAGCATTGGATTGGTATTTAGCAAATCTTCAACTGGATTAGCTTTATTTGCCTTCTTTAGGGAAGAGGCTGGGGCAAGGGCATATTTTAAGGTTATTCCTTGCCCTTTACCCTACCTTTTTAAACAATCTCTTCGGCTTACTTAAAGCTCTCCGTCGAACACTATATTTTCAACCCCATTCAACACCAAAAAATGCTTGCCTTTTGCCCGTGAGATAAGCGTGATGCCAGCTTGTTTAGCCATCTCCAAACCCATCTGTGTAGCCCCAGAACGCGATAACAACACCGGAATGCCCATTTGGGAGACTTTAATAACCATCTCGGAAGTTAGCCTACCTGTTGTGTAAAAGATTTTGTTGTCACCGGAAATGTTATGCAGCCACATATAACCTGCAATCGCATCAACGGCGTTATGCCTGCCGACATCTTCGATAAAAAAGTCGATATTTGTACCACTGCATAAGGCGCAGCCATGTACCGCACCAGCGGTTTTGTAGACTTCGTTATAGTTTTTTAACGCATCTAACATGCCGTAAAGGGTGGATTGCTTGATGTTGTAAGCGGGAATTTTGATGGCCTGCAATTTTTCCAGCAATTTGCCAAATACCGTGCCTTGTCCACAACCTGTGGTCACGGTACGTTGTGCCATTTGCTGGGTTAATTGTTCTGCCAGTTCTTCATTTTGATGTTGGGTAACAACAGCAACCGCCTCGGTAGCCCAATCGACTTGCACCACTTTGATGTCTTTGATATTGTCGAAAAAGCCCTGGTTTCTTAGATAGCCTAAGGTCAGCAGCTCAGGATGCGTACCCATCGTCATTAAAGTGACGATTTCCTGTTTATCCACATAAAGGGTTAAGGCGCGCTCCCCAACTAATTCAATATCCCGATTTTCGCCACGCTCATCGACGGCAACCGTCGTCATGGAAAAAGCCAGCCCAGCATTCGTCATTTCGGGTTGATAGGGTTCTGCCTGATCTGCTCGATGCGCCCTACCCTTCATCTTGCGCCTCTAAATCAGTCAATTCCGCCATGGAATTAATATTGATAAAGATTTCTGGTTCAGCACTGAAATCGGCTTTAACCATTTTATGCTGTTCTAACCAAGTGTCGATTTTACGCTGACCACTTTGCAAATATTCTTGCAGACTTGCCTTTAATACCACTTTTATCGCCAAAAAGACCGGATGTAAGCGTTCGCCATCAAAGGCTACTGCAACATCGGCATCATTTTCTGCACGTGCCGATAGCAATTTTTGCAGATGAATTGGTTTAACCAATGGCGAATCGCAAGGCATAACCAACAACAATCCGGTTTGTGCAAACATCATCGCCGTCAACACACCCGCCAAAGGCCCATCAAAACTGTCGGTTTGGTCACTAACAACCGGCAAACCGAATACTTGGTATTCAGCGATATTTCGATTGGCATTGATAATCGTCTGATCCGCGACCATACTCATGGCGGCAATGGCGTAACTCACCATAGGCTGGCCTTTAAAACGAATCAGCCCTTTGTCCTGATTGTTCATCCGCCGCGCAAGTCCACCTGCAAGAATCACGCCCGTTACTTTTGTTTGTGTATCCATAATGTTAAGCTTTGCCATCTTCTTAATGAGTCGATTTGCACATGATTGCACGTTCCATAATTTTCGCAAGCTTGTTATTGCTTGGAAGCTGCGCTACCCAGCCCACAGGGGAATTTGTGCCGTACTATCAGGTAGAAACTCACAAGCCTTACGATGATATTTTAGCTGAACTTGAAGTCGCCATCGCCGAGAACAATTTCAGGATAACGGGACATAGCCGCGTCGGTAAAGTTATCCGCGACCGTGGCACTAAAGGCTTCCCCGAATACGATACCTTACAATTTTGTAACCTGACCGAAGCCAAGAAAATCCTGCTAATGTCCCCACATACCATCCGGTACATGCCCTGCAATGTGGTCACCTACCAATTCCAAGGTAAGACCATCATTAGAACCCATTTATTGCCCACGGACACCGACAATAAGGCATTAAATGAATTTTCGGTTAAAATGAATGAAGTGTTGAAAAAAATAGTCGATTTTGCGGCGGAAGAATAATCTTAATAGATTCCCTCTCCCTCAGGGAGAGGGCTAGGGTGAGGGGATTATCCTAAAACCCTCATCCCGACCTTCTCGGCAATTGCTCCTGCATTGCCCTACTACCTACATCCATGTAGGCATCCCTAAGGGAGAAGGAGATTTTTTGGTTCCTTCTTGATAATACCAACTATTTAAAATCCGCCAATTTTGGTTGAATAATTTACAGCGCAGTTTCTAACTTACAGGAAAAATATTACCCATGAAAAAAAATAAAACACATCTTCTAATTGGCTTGTTTGCGATGGTTGCAATGACTGGCTGCGCCACAACAGATAAAGCGACATCAGAAAAAACGCCTGAACAATCGCAAGTAATCAAAGCTAACGACTACCCTACCCGCGACCGTGTTGAATACGTCTTAAACTGTGTCGCCCAGCACGGCGGACTCAGCTATATCACCCAGTACGCCTGCGGCTGCAAAATAGACAAAATTGCCGAAAAGCTCAGTTTTGCTGAATTTGAAGCCGCCAAGACATTTTCAATGTTAAAAAGTACGCCCGGCGAAGCTGGCGGCGTATTCCGCGACCCCCAACAATCAAAAGACTTACGGAAACAATTGAAAGAAGCCGAGGCTTATGCGGATAAGCAGTGTTTTGTTAAATAGTGATATTTAGCTATGCTTTAACGAGGAAGTGATCTTGTATCCTTGGGCTTATGCCTACATTCAGCCTTTTAAAGTTACAGAAGCCGTATGTATTATTGATTATAGGAAATGTATTTTTTTATTATATGATTGATTTTAAAAATTATTTATATTCGAATGAACATTTAGGCATCTATTTGACGCAAAGTTTTACGTCTTTTAGGATGGCTAATTGTAGTTGGGCCTAAACTGAGACTAGCCTATGCAAGTGTTCCAGACGGTAATTAGTGGAGTACTGGTCTTCGTTGTAGGACAGATATTCCTGAAGATGATCATTGAGCCAGTGAACAAGCTCAAGCAAACATTCGCTGCGGCATCTCACGCCTATCTTGTTCACATCAAGGCTCTGTACGATCCCATCAACGCAAGTGATGCTCAGAAGAACAGCGCTCGTGAAGCCTTCCTGTTCTTATCTGGCCAACTTTGCGCGGACCTAAGGTTGATCCCGTGCTACAAGTGCTGGCGATACGTCTTCTTTCTTCCAAGCGAAAGGAGCATATATGAAGCCGCACGCTGCTTGGTCGCGGTTGCGAACTGGACGGCATCAAACAATACGGCAAAGATCCAGCACGTCATCAAGAACTGGCAAACGGCGGCAGACAATCTCGGGTTGTATATTGCACCAGAGAGCCGCGTAAGCGACGAAACACTCGATGCGGCAATTCGCAACGGATTGGATCGCGAATGAAGAAGCCCAACAAGTCGCTGGAGCCGACGCGGCTCAGCTCGGGCGTTGGGCTGCGAAGCGCAGACCAGCTCAGCGAGAGTTCTGCTGCTTAGGGGGCACAATGAAAACCTTCATCGCGTATTGTTTTGGTCTACTTGGGTTCTTGTTGCAAGGTGGCGCTGTAATTGGCCTGCCTGTTTATGTGTTTTTCTTTGGCGGCTCGTCGTGGTGGATGTTGGCGTTCTTTCCGCTCGGTTTCGCCGGAATGATTCCACTTTCAATAATGTCCTGTCCTCGATGCTCAAGAACGAGAAAGGCGAATAAGGCGTGGCGGCATCGCAGCCCAACATGGCGTTCGAGCGGGACGCGCCAAAAGCGGCACGCCCCTTAGCTTTATATATGGACTCCTCTTTTTTGCAAGCTTTTTTCTTTTCGATTACATTGGTCAGTAAACGCAGTTGCTTCCATATATCCGGCCTG
>JAYVGW010000218.1:0-9047 GCA_043771735.1 Methyloglobulus sp. | reverse complement strand
AGTGTGTTGCTTTAAAATTATCGACAAATGATTCGCCAATTGGGTATCGGCTTGAGCAGGCAGTCACTTCCATAAGGTTGCCCCCATATAATTATTGCCAATAAATTTTAGCTTCTCGTTTTTTATCACTTGTTCTTGGTGAACGATTTGAAGCTGGCTCAGTTAATCGACAGGTTTATTATTTTTATGCCAGTAAACTGAATAGACCAGAATGATTAAGGTATAAATAAATATTTCGGTAAATAACTCCCCACGACTTTCTGAAGATATCTGATCCACTGCATCAAAAGGAGCACTGGCTTGTGACCATGAAACCGTTCGTGCATTCTGTTCATTTACAACCGGATTGGCAATCTGGAGTTGCTGCTGTTGAAAATTCCCCGTTGATTTATCCATGCTTTCAATTGCGAAAACTTCAAATGAGAATACCAGTACGAATAAGTAAATTGCGATTATTTTCATTTGCTTTCCATTGAAGAAGGTTTAAGTCAACTTAGTATTGATACGATATTATATTGCTACTTTTTCAGTATAAAAGCAAATACTTTTCGTTCCCGTACATGCCTTCAAATATGTATTGGAGTTACTTTTATGTATTGGAGTTACTTTCAATATTTTCAATTGGTTAGTAAAAATACACAAAGGATAACTGCCCGACAACACTGGTCGTCTTGGATTGTTAGTACAATTTATTCGAGAAGCCGTAGGGTAAAACTAAAAATTATGTTATTTTATAGTTTTGATTCGATATAATAAAGGTTGGCTTGATTAATTGTCGAGGGGAAGCTATGAAAACCACATTACTTTATCTAATTACTACGCTACTGCTATGTCTAAATTGGCAGACTGCTTGGGCAGAAAAACCTGATTTCGCGCAGGTCAAAAAAAATTATTACGACACCCATCCCGGCAAGGGCAGCCACGGCGAACACTGGCAACCGATTCCGATCCAAAAATACTGGAACCCCAAGGATTTTTATACGCCCCCGAAAACAATTCAAGGTGAATTCAGCCAGGAAAATTGTGTCGGCTGTCATGAGGCAACCACGCCTGGAGCTTATCACGCCTGGAAAAAAAGCGTCCACAGCAATCTGGCGGCAATCCGCAATTTACCCGACAGCGATGTTCGCGCGTATAAAAAAGCCAAGCTAACTGAAGTCGAAAACAATCTGCACAAACTGGGTTTATTGGAAGAAGGGAAACAATTGGAGCAAGTTGGCTGTATTGATTGTCACGGTGGCTTAGGCAAACCTACCATTGACCATGCTAAAAACTTAATGATGCCAGATCGTGCCGCTTGCGGGACTTGCCATCAGGATGAATTCGCCGAAGCTGAATCCGAAAAAGAACAGACCTGGCCACAAAAGCAATGGGATAAAGGCCATCCTTCCCATGCCGTCGATTGGGCTGCGAATGTTGAAAATGCGGTGTGGGCGGCGATGCCGGAACGGGAAGTCGCGCAAGGCTGTGATTCTTGTCACTACCAGCAAAACAAATGCGATGGCTGCCATACCCGCCATACCTTCTCCGTCGCAGAAGCACGCCAGCCAGAAGCCTGTTCCACCTGCCACAACGGTGCCGACCATAATGAATTTGAGAACTTCATGCTGTCCAAGCACGGCACACAATTCCTGACCATGGGTAAAAGCCAATGGAATTTTGAAGCACCATTGAAAGATGCCATTACCAAGGGCGGTTATACCGCGCCGACCTGCCAGCTTTGCCATTTTGAATTTCATGGTGAGTATTCCCATAATCTGGTACAGAAAGTCCGCTGGGCATTTAACCCGACTCCGGCCATTGCAGATAACCTAAACCATCCCTGGTTTGAAGATCGCAAAAAAGCCTGGGTACAAACTTGCACCTTGTGCCATTCAGAAAGTTTTGCCAAAGCTTATTTGGATACCGCCGATAAAGGCGCCATCCAGGGCCTAAAAGTGGAGCAGGAAGCCAAAAGCGTTATCAAAGCGCTCTATAAAGACGGTTTGCTCACAGGACAAAATACCAATCGTCCTGCACCGCCCGCGCCTGAAAAAGATGATGCCGGCGGCTTTTTCCAATTGTTCTGGGCGAAAGGCAATAATCCCAGCCGTGTCGAACGGATTTACGCGGACATGTGGGAGCATGATTTGATCAAGCATTACAAAGGGATTTTCCATGCGAATCCAGGCGGTTACACTTATACCGAAGGATGGTCTTCACTCATGCGCGATTATGCCGAAATTATGGATGAAGATACCAAGTTGCGTGAGGCGGCAAGAAATAAAGCAGATGCGAAAGCGGCTTCATCTATTGAAAGCGGCAACAAGATGGATTTTGGGTCGATATTGGCCGGTTTAGTTTTGGTCATCCTAGGGCTGTTTGTTGGTTACTTAGTTCTTAAGTCTAAGCAAGAGGACAAGTAGCATTGTGGCTTGGACTCTTAAAAAAAGTGTGCTGTTGTTATGCTGCGGCACACTGTTGTTCACCGGCAGTGCGTTGTTGTACCAACAAGTCAGGGCTGCTTTTTTTGATGGCGGGGAATCCCGGCAACCAAACCCACCACAACTGAGTGTCAAGCATATCCAAGGGCAAGCATCTGACCTACAGGGCGCTTTTCCAGTAGATTCCGTTGACAATTATTCAGTCCAACGGGATGGCAAGGATGCCTTCAGCCTTTTGCTGGCACATTATAAGGATAGCCAGAACCAACAACGCCGTGCCGTGCTTTTTCCCAAAGGTAAGCAAGCGATGGGGGTATTGCCAAGCCCCACAGAACTGCGCCAAACGATATGGCTGGAGGCGGCTAAGTCCATCAGCCAAAATACCCCCAAAGACGCGCTGCTGTTAAGCTGGTGGGATGACGGACAGAAAATCCACTTTTTGAGTGGCCGTGAGGCTTGGGTCAGCAAACCGGCAGAAGAAACTTTCATCAGTCCCGTGTGGAAAAGTATGAAAGCCAACTTTTTGCTGGCCTCAGACTCAGAACGAGGTCAATTAGCTAATATTGCACGCTGGTTGACGATGGATAGCGGCAAAGCCTTAGCGGAAATGCGGAAGTCTTTTGGCACGTCCCGACCAATCTATTTGCTAGTCACTAATGACCTGTTGATGCGTCTGGGTGAAATGGTGGATTATGGTGGTA
This sequence comes from Methyloglobulus sp., assembly GCA_043771735.1. Lineage (GTDB taxonomy): Bacteria > Pseudomonadota > Gammaproteobacteria > Methylococcales > Methylomonadaceae > Methyloglobulus. The sequence continues at coordinate 5,923 of JAYVGW010000218.1, read as the reverse complement.
CACCGTTAGCATTCAGCTCAAAAGCTGTCCCTGCACATGACAACCTGCATGGCGATATTGCCCAAATCAAGCAGTGGGCCTATGAAGAAGGCGGCGGCAATTATTTGGTGCAAAAAGAAGGCCCCCAGTATCACGTCTGGGCGACACACAATGGCTCGGCAACAGAAAAAAACGCCTTGCTCGTGCGACTACTGCCTTTTGTTGATTCCCTCAAAAAACTCCCAGAACATGTCAATCTCGTTTACCAAAGCCATTGGGGCGGCTATTTGTCGATATACAAGATTGATTTGGATTAATCATGGTAAGTCAGCCCTAGATTACTTTTACACTGACGTTTTAAATCCGATGTTGAAGTACCATTTTTTGGAAACTCCAAGGACAGATTTTGATTGGCATTTGCTAGTCGGTTAACCGTAAATTTTCTGATTGCCGTGGATGCTTTGAAAAAATTTCAGGTGACAGGCATTAATCGAAATCATTGTCTGGTTTGGTCTGGAATATATTGTAACAAATTGATTTAGAATCAATAATAAAATCACGAGGGTTTGGGCTTACAATCACGTTCTATAATCAATACATAGAAAATGCAATCTTTGCAAGAGAGGCTTATTTCAAATTGCTAAAAGTATCGTTGACTTTAACAACCAGGCTCTCCACGCCTTTACGGGTCAGTTTTTTCTCACCCCCCTTCACTTCGGACAAATAATCTGCAATCAAGCGCTGTTGTTTCACGTCAACCAGATGCGCCATCAGGTACACAAACAAAAAACTGGGCTTATGTAACCTGCCCACAATCACATAATCTGCGCCGTATTGCTGCGCCAGTTGTGCGGCAATGTCATGGTGGTCAAACAGATAACCGACCCCTGCGGTCGCCCGTGTTTGGGCATCTAGCGGTATCGTAACAATCCCGTAGCCTGATTTTTGTAATTCTTCTTCCAGCATCGGTTTAACCGAAGCCGTACGTGCTATTTCTTGCGGAATGCCAGGCGCAAGTGTGAGATCCCTAAGCTCAAAGTCAAGAACCGCTATGCGGGGTTGTGCCATTACGTTGGTAGACAAAAGACACAAGAAAAGTGCAAAAATTACGATGCGCAATTGAGTCGTTTTATTCGTATCCATAAGTCATCCTCACGATAAGTCTTGAATTGCACATTGTAATGCAAATACTTGGTTACATCTTATTTAATATCGAATAAAAACTATATTGACAAGCACCAGGAATAGTATTAAAAATACGCCTATAGTTTTGATTCAAAACTATAGGCGTTAATTTCTTTACTAAGCGGAGATGAAATTATGAGAACAAAAACTTCGACCGTCATTGCAGGATTGTTGTTTGTTATCGCAACAAGCAGTTATGCAGAGAAAGATGGTGTGCCTTTTCCTGAAGGCTATAGGAATTGGTTGCACGCCAAATCAATGCTTATCCAACCAGGACATGCTTTAGAAAACCCCTTTCAAGGTATCCATCATATATACGCCAATGGCAAGGCAGCGAATGGCTTAAAAACCGGGAATTATAAAGACGGCGCTGTACTGGTGTTTGACCTTTTAAAGTATGAGGAGAAAGATAAAACCATACAGGAAGGGGAACGTAAATTGGTCGGCGTAATGCATAAGGATTCGGCCAAATATTCATCGACAGGCGGCTGGGGGTTTGAAGGCTTTGCGGGTAGCAGTAAGACCGAACGCCTAGTTAACGACGGCGGTAAATCCTGCTTTGGCTGCCATGAACCGCAAAAAGGCAAAGATTATGTTTTTTCCGAACTCCGGGACTAAGCGGATGCAAGGACAATAGTTAACAATAAGCGTGTCATAGCGCTTTTGACCGCCTTACCGTGAAAACTTACATGCGCGGCTTTTTTCAAATTTAATAATTAATAGAGGGTGGTAATGAGTTTTATCAAATTAGGTACGGCGTTTTTCCTTTCATTTTTCCTGCTGGGCAATGTTCATGCTGCAGGATCAACCATCAATGAAGATTTCTCACTGGTGAAAACCCTTTGTGACCATATGGTTGAAATGGCTAAAAAAGGGAACAAAGAGGGGTTTCTTGAGGCTGTTGATTCCGCACTAAAACTGTCGGAAGCGATGAGAAGAGACAACTCAATGGCAATTGACCGCTTTAGGCCCAAGCTAAGGGCCGCCAAAAAAGCGGGTAAGTCAGGCGATTTTGATGCGGCTATCGGGTTTGTGAAAGAAGCCAAAACGCTAATGAAACCAGCAACGGCATCTTGGGATGGTGGTTCCTAATGGCAGAAAGCATCATTGAATATTCGATGGCAATTAAATATTGCTGATCGCCAAAAGGAGGTGTGGTTCCGTTTTGGTAACAGCATGGTAACAATATCGTTCCACTGTTTGTTTGAGTTATGATAACCCATCTTAACATTTCTAAATTCATGAGTTACAAGCCATAAACACGATGGAAAAAGTTGGCGTATTTGATTTGATTGAACGGATGGCAGCATTGTTACGCTCGGAAGAGCGAAAAAAATGCACTTCATTAGGTTTGCAAACCGTACATTTGCAAGCTTTAAATTATGTATCGCGCTGTAATAAATACAGCGATACCCCTGCTGCACTCACCAACTTCCTCGGGATGACGCGGGGCACGGTTTCCCAAACCTTATCGTTGTTGGAAAAAAAGGGCTATCTAAAAAAGACGTCAGATACCACGGATCGACGTGTCGTCCATCTTGCGTTACTGCCGGAAGGCAGTGCAATTTTAGAACAAGCCAAACCATCGGAATTATTTAATCAGGCGGCCACCCTACTGAAACAAAACGATCCCCTGGATTATGAAGCGGTTTATGCCAATACTTTAAAGGCGTTACAAAAAGCCAACCAGTCACATTCGTTTGGCTTGTGCAAAACCTGCCGTTATTTTACAACCGCTGCCGATGGCTTTGTTTGTGGCTTAACCAAAGAACCGCTCACCCACAGCGATAGCGAAAAAATCTGCCAGGAACATACCGTGGCGTGATACGCAGTTGTTAAGCCCTGATAGTTGCCACAGCTATCCGTACATAGTTGAGAAACATCCATAAAAAAACAGATGGAACTTAATATTCCCATGACAACCCATTTAAGCAGGTAATATCTATGTCCCACTCACATGTGTTTGACACTTACGCAAAAACAGCCCAAGGTAGAATTATGCACTTTGATGTTGTGCTGGACGAGAAAGATGCGGCCAAAGCATTAGGTTACGCTAAGACGTGGCTAGAAAGTATTGGCGTACACGATGCGGTAGTGACACAAGAAAACTGTGTATTTTGCCACAGCGCTGAAACTCCAGTGGCGTTATCAAAGCAAATCGACAGTCAAGGGTATGCGATTTATAAATTAGAAGGGTGTCCGAAATGATGACGGAATAATTGTTTTACTGCCGTTGTGTAGCGTCACAACTAACCTTTAGGTGCTGCCCTAATCTACTGTTTTTCCGGTCTATTGTAATGTCACGACGAAGTTGGAATTCTATTAGGAAGACTTCTGCACAACCAGATTAGTCCAATCAAGTTTTCCAAGCTAACGAAAGCTAGGGGAAGTATTAGCTGATAAGGTTGGGTTCAGTCAGTTTCGGAAAATTTCAGAGTAGTTGTTGCCTCGACAGTTAAATCTTAAGCTGCTTTTTTGGCCTGTATTATCTCTTTTTTGAGTGGGTTATAACTGGTTTCAGCCCTATTAGGATTAAGGTGGACAGCTTGAATTCATTGATAGAACGGGTGGTTCAGTTCCATCGCTGTGGGTTTTGAACCCTTGCCGTCTCATAGGCCGCTTTACGCTTAACCATTAGATTTTCGTACAAGCCTTCGCTGAAAATCTTGGAAACGTAGCGTTAGCGGAGTGAAGATTTTTAGTCCCCAGAAGCGATAGGGCTGTGTGTTTTCACGAAGCGTTGTTTGCGGCGTGAAAAAGCGCAGCATTCTGACATGACATGACATGACATCGCGTCGAGTCATTGCGTAATGATGCCTCATACCCCTTGTCGGGTATGAGGCGAGAGTAGCAGGACGGCTGGCGCAGCCGAAGGCATGAGCGGTCGAGTTAAGTTTTTGCCGCTTGGTTGGACAGGACATCCTCAAAACAAGCTTTCGCAAAAATAGCGACTCCCGCCATGCCTTTTTCCTGGCGTAACAAAGCGGATAGCGCTGTGGCGATGTTCATGGTTGTACCATTCCACAAGACCGGTTATCCAGTCTGGGCTTACCCGGGCAATTGGCTTTAGTGGGTAGTTAGGGCAGTATTTTAAGGTCATATTGATTCGGCCTTATGAAGTTAACTTTCGTTCGCCTTGAGCCTGTCAAAAGGCTTATGTGCTTCGACAAGCTAAGCACGAACGGTTCAAGCATTAAAAGGCCGAATCTATAAAGAGGGCGGATTCAAAAGTGAAGTACAACAAGGCAATGCGTCATAAGAAAGGGTGCTTATCTTGGCTTCAGCGTCCCCGCTGAATCCCCACGGCTACTGTCATTTTTTAGCGGCGGCGGTAGTAATGGTAGGGTCGATAATACCCACCCCAATAGTACGGACTATAACCATAAAATCCGCCATAAGGATAAAAGCCGGAGCCATAACCGAAACCGCCATACCCACCATATCCGCCATAGTAAGGATAATAATCAGCTTCTTCCCATAGGTGGATTTGCTTGGCGGTGACCAAGGGCAGGCGTAAGGTCTTGTTCCCAACTTTACGCTCGGTATCGCCTGTCAGCATTCCTGCGACAGTGATGGCGGTATTTTTCTTGTATACGGCAGGATCAAGGAACTCGGGGCTCTTTAGGACGAAGCGGCCTTGATTGGGTTCATCCGTCTGTGGACGGCCATAACTGCCCAGCGGATATAGCAAAACCTGGATGGCGCTAAAACTGGGTTCGTTTTCCACTTCGATTATCGTGCCGCCCCAACGCACCGGCGCATTCTTATAACCGTTTATGTTGGCGATTGCTTGCTGGTAGCTAAGGTCAAGTGCAGGTGGATCTTCAATTGCAGGTGGCAAATTGGAACAAGCGCCCAAAAGAAAGCAGGCGCAGATCGAATAAAATTTGAAATAATTTTTCATGGGTCAATACCAATCAATAAGTTTTAGTCAAGGTGGCAATCTAAAAATGCTGAAGTAAATAGTTAATTAACCTCTGAATAAGTCCTTCGACAAGCTCAGGACGAACGGTAAGTGGTTGATTCCGTTCGTGGTTAGCTGGTCGAACCATAAATGAAATCAACTTGTTCAGAGATTCCTTAAATCAGTAATAACTTGTGCAATTAGGCAAGCAAAACTCCTAATAATTCAATTCGACTACCTCCGGTATTTTAACCAATAGTGCTGTAGATTTAGGATGCACATTGTCTGTCCAATGCCCATAAAACATGTTCTTGAACTAGTTCAGATGGGTAATGGCGCTTAGTTTTGAGTGCTTGGAAAATCTGTCCAGACTTCGGGGCGTTACCCAGGGCTACGGCAATATTCCTTAGCCAGCGTTCATAACCAATGCGGCGTATGGCCGAACCTTCGGTTTTGGCCAGGAATTCTTGTTCAGTCCAGGCAAAGACATCGATTAGTTCTTGTGAATTTAACCGATGCCGTGGGTTAAAGTCTTTTTCGTCCGTAAGTTTGGCAAAGCGGTTCCAGGGGCAAACCAGTTGGCAATCATCGCAACCGTAAATGCGGTTGCCTATCAATGGACGTAAATCCTCGGGAATTGCGCCGTGTAATTCAATGGTTAAGTACGACACACAACGCCGTGCATCGACCTGATAAGGCGCGACGATAGCCTGGGTTGGGCAAATATCCAGGCAAGCACGGCAATCGCCGCAATGCTCGGTGGCTGGTTTATCGACAGGTAAGGGCAGGTCGGTATAAAGTTCACCGAGGAAAAACCACGATCCGGCTTGTCGGTTAATCAGGTTGGAATGCTTA
>JAYVGW010000217.1:0-3880 GCA_043771735.1 Methyloglobulus sp. | reverse complement strand
GAAGCGATACAAAACCCCTTCTATTTACTTGCTCCGCACTGGGCGCTGTATCCGCTGTTGATTTTATCGACATTGGCGACCGTCATCGCCTCACAAGCGGTGATTTCTGGGGCGTTTTCGCTGACGCGGCAAGCGATCCAACTGGGTTACTGCCCACGCATGGATATTTTCCATACCTCAGGCGATGAGATGGGGCAAGTCTATGTCCCCGCCGTCAATTGGTTGCTGATGTTTTCCGTATTCGTATTGGTGTTAAGCTTCCAATCCTCGTCCGCGCTCGCTTCCGCTTACGGCATCGCAGTTACAGGGACTATGATTGCCACAACTGTGTTGGCGTTCATTGTCATTCGGGCACTTTGGCAATGGAGAACAACCACTAGCATTACCTTTTTATCGATTTTTTTGACAATTGACCTTGTGTTTTTTTCTGCCAACATCCCCAAAATTTCGTCTGGCGGCTGGCTGCCACTGGTGGTTGCTACGGTGTTGTTCCTGACGATGACCACCTGGATTAAAGGCCGTGAGCTGCTGTCAGAACGTCAGAACGAAAAGCGCGTACTTTTTGAAGATTTCGAAGTCGCTTTGCAAAATAATCCGCCAGCGACGGTGCCTGGCACCGCGATTTACTTGACCCGAAGCTTGCATGGCGTGCCGCAAGTATTCTTACATAACTTTGAACACAACCACGTTTTGCATCAGCAAATCATTGTGCTGACCATCGTCACCAAAGACGAGCCTTATGTCGATGAGGCGCACCGCGTTAAAATCCGGTCTTATGGAGAAAATCGGCAGTTTTACCGGGTAAAACTTTACTTTGGTTTCAAGCAGCCGCAAGACGTGCGGCGCGCGTTGGAATTATGTATGCAGCAAGGCTTGGATACAGACCCGAAAAAGGTCTCGTTTTTTGTGGGCAGGGAATTTATCTCGTTCCGGCGCAGCAGCCCGATGCCCGTCTGGCGTAGGCCGTTGTCCCGATTTATGTTCCAGAACTCGTCCAGCGCAATAGAGTTTTTCAAAATTCCGGTGGAGCGGGTTATTGAGCTTGGGATAAGGATGGAGCTGTAAGGGCAAGGCAGAATCGATAGTTTGTTAGCGTAACCATAAATTCTAGGAGGTTATAAAATGATTAAACTTCACCAGTTCGCCCGTACCTGGGGCATACCTAACTTAAGCGTGTTTTGCGTCAAGGTTGAAACCTACCTTCGCATGAATAAGCTACCCTATGAAATTGTCGTGCCCCTGCCGCTCAAGGGGCCACGGGGCAAGCTGCCGTATCTTGAAGACGATGGCCGTAAACTGTCTGATTCACGCTTGATTGTGAATTATCTGAAAGAAAAATATGGCGATCCCGACAAGGCGCTGCTCACCCCTGAACAACAAGGCATTGCCACGGCGTACCAGAGATTGCTGGAAGAGCATCTGTATTGGATCGGCATGGTCACGCGCTGGAATTATACGGAAGCAAACTGGCAAACAAATAAACAGGCTATCTTCAATGGCTTGCCGCCGATTGCCCGTGACCTGGCGGCGGCGATTTACCGCACCAAGATCAAGTCGCAGATTAAAGGGCATGGCATGGGGCGTTTAACCCACGAAGAAATGTTTGATCTCGGCAGGGAAGATATTGATAGCCTGGCCGATTTCCTTGGCGACAAGCCTTACTTTTTTGGCGATAAGCCGAGCAGCCTGGATGCCTGCGCGTATGGTGTCCTTATCAATACCCTAGGTTGTCCGATTGAATCGCCATTGAAAGATTATGCCTTGAGCAAGCAAAACCTGCTGGCTTATTGTCGGCGGTTGCAGGCGGAGTTTTTCCCTGAGTTGCCTTGGGGTGGAGGCTGATGGGTACGCAATAAATATCTACGATATTGCCAACAGACAAGATGTCTTACAAATCACCGGAATCGTCTGGATGCGTAGGCGAATTGAGGGCAGGAAACTCATCGTGTTTGGTTTTTTTGACTTCTTGCAGCAATTCGCCACGGTGTTTTTCCAGGACCAATAACTCAATATCGCGGCGCAGGTAGTTGTCCAGTTGTTGGGTGGCGGTGTAGCGTTTTTCGTGTTCCTGGATTTGCATTTCCAGCTCCATATCTTTCAGGCGCGCTTCGTGCATCATCTTTTCCATCAACAGGCGTTCTTGCAGTTTTTGTTCTTCGCTCTGCTTGGTGTCGAGCAAAACCAATTCCGCTTCATTTTCCAGTTGCTTAAGCCGCTTTTCCTGTTCTATTTTTTCAATCCTTAAGCGTTCATGGGCGGCGTTCCAGGCTGCCTGATTTTTTTCAAAGTCGGTTATTTCGGCAGCAAGCTGTATTTCCTTGATGCGGTGCTGGTGTTCCAGCCGTTCTTTCAGCAATTGTTGCTCGTTTTCAAGCTGGTTGGCCTGGATTTCCAGTTGTGCTTTTGCGGCAGCCTCTTGCTCGAGCCGTTTTAGGTTTTGTTCGTGGTAGACCTGTTCCCTGTGGAGGCGTTCCTCAATGCTAAATTGTTCATTTAGCTGCCGTTCCTGTTCTTCCAGACGACGCTTGAGGTTAAGCGAGGCTTGTTCCTGTTCGATGCGCTGCAACGCTTGTTCCTGGTTATACTGGTCGATCAAGCGTTGCTGACGTTCCAGGCGTTGTTGTTCCAGGACCAATTCCTGGCGTAAGCGTTCCTTGTTCTGCTGCTCTTGGGTTTCAAAGTTTTTCTTCAATATTTTTAGATAAATATCATCATGGGCAAAGCGGCTGTCCAATTTGCCGGGATCGCGTATCTCGGAAAAAGTGGTCAACATTTCACATAAGGCGCGGCATTGGACGTTTTGTAGGGTGAGGGTTTCGTTAATCGCGGTCTCGACACGCCGCTCCACGGTCGATAAGCCGTGTTCGACCCAATCGCCATTGGCCAGTTTACGCAGCTCCTGATCGACGACATCCCTAACCAAGCCTTCGCAACGGGCCTTGACGTGCTGATTGATGTTGGGTAGGGCATCGCTATTGGCCTGGGCGTATTTTATCGAAGCCTGATAGCGGATAGTTAGCATGGCATCGACAATGCAGAAGTCGCCATAGAGCTTAATTTGAGTGTTAAAGCGCCATTCATCCACAGGCAGAGGAAAGCTGCGGTGATAAAACCGCGGGCTGAACAGCGGTGGACGCAGGTAGGATTTTTGAAACGGCCCTAACTTTGCGATAACGATTTGCCGTCCGCCGTCAAAGCCAGGATCCCAGGTATGGCTGAGGGCATCAGCTTCTGTGCTGATTTCAGCCAGCCATTGTTCTAATGGTGATGTTTCGGCATCCATAACTTAACTGCTACGTGTGCTGTTTTGCATGGCTGTCTTGGCTTTAATTTGTTGCAATTTATCGCCCATTTTCTCGGCGATTAGGGGGTAAAGGTTCGGCGCAAATTCAACCCGTCGTTCGTCTACCTTGCGCAAAAAACCACGGCTTAACAGCAGGCCGACGGCAAACATTCGCGGCCAATCGACATAATGTCGGGCGCGTTCGATGTCGGTTTTTTCAATGACAATTTCCACCGCATCATTTTCATTGATGCGGAATTCGCTGAATTGTTTTAGGCATTCAAAGACCAGTTCTTCCTCCCGTTCAGTCAACGGGCCTGGCGCTGAAAACTCAAGTCGATAAGATAACAATACGGTAAAAAAATCCACCATCCCAGCGATAATCAAGGGAAACAGGGTGAATTTGGGTAAGTTATTTACTGAGGGCTTCACCGTTTCAGTGAACTGCGAATACGTCATCAAGACAGGCGCAGAGGGCAAGTCGGTGCGGTACTTGGCGGTTAACTGGTTAAATTCCAGTTGCACTTTATGCAAACCCTGGGAGACTTCTTGGTAGGCTTGCTCACTATGGGTAAGGTCGCTGTCCAGCTTGTTAAG
>JAYVGW010000216.1:0-7155 GCA_043771735.1 Methyloglobulus sp. | reverse complement strand
CCACGCATCGCCCGCCTCAATAATGGCGTGGTCGCAGCAATTGTGGGCAACGGATACGTGAACGGCGGTAGCGGTCGTGCCGTGTTGTACCTAATCAATATTGATACCGGTGCGTTGATCAAAGCCATTGACACGGGATCTGGCAGCACCACAAGTCCAAATGGGCTTTCTGGGCCGACACTGGCGGATACTACGGGTGATGGCTTAGTCGATTATGCCTATGCAGGTGATATTGACGGCAATCTTTGGAAATTCGACCTGACTGGCAGCAATCCGTCTTCATATACGGTAGCCGATAAAGATACCGCTACCACTGGTATTCAGCCACTTTTTACGACCTCGCCAGCCCAAGCAATTACAACGGCACCGGGAGTCTCCCCAGGGCCCAATGGTAGCGGACAGATGGTGGTTTTCGCCACTGGCCGCATTTTGACCAGCGGCGATATAAGCGATGCTTCCGTACATTATGCTTATGGTATCTGGGACGGTGCGCCTGTTGCCAATAACCAATTGCTTACCCAGGCTTTAACGGCAGGAACTCATACGGTAAACGGTGTTGCAACTAAAGTTCGTACGGCCACCGCCAACACGCCGGACTGGACGGCTGGCACTGGCCACCACTATGGCTGGAAAGTGGCGCTTCCTGAAGGTGGTGACCGTGTAGTCGGCGAAATACCGACTACTGTCAATGGTCGTTACTATTTCGTCAGTACCGACCCCAACACACTGGCCCAAGCGCCAAATAATGGCGATAATTGGCTAAATGAACTTGTTTTCCTTACCGGCGGTTCACCCTTAGGCCCGATCTTCGATCTCAACGGGGATGGCGTATTAACCAGTGCCGATTTGGCTGACAGTTGTACGCCAACGGGCAATATTACCTGTGTTCCAGTCGCCAAGTATCTTACCAGTGGCGTTTTCTCTCAAGCCACCTATGTAGAAAGCCTTAAGTTTGCTACGACGCTGTTCACTTTCCACCCTGACTTGCCTTTATCTGGTACCGGCGGTGGCGTACCTGTGGATCCGCCCGATCCAGGGGTTTCTGGCGGACATTTTGACTTTGATATCTATTACTATGGCACGAGTGCGGTCGCCACGACCGTCACGCCGACGAACCTTAGCGAGACCAAACCTGTTTGCGAAGCTACAGGTAATATTTCTAAAGAGTACAACAAGCTATCGCCCAAATACTGTTCAGCCAAGTACGGTTTTTCTGCCGGCTACGGATTTCTAACAGCGTATTCAACAGGGACTAGCACTTGTGCTAAAGGCAAAAGTATCCAAAGTATCACCTGTAACACCTATACTTCGGTCACAGCGTCTACTGCAGGTAGTTATTTAAGAATTAAACATGTCCACGAATACGACGATAAATATGACGTGACCGGCGTTAACATGCTGAAGGCAAGTGATTCGGCCTTCAATCTCTCGCCGAACGTGATCGCTTCGGCTACCGACACCACCACGCAGTTTAAGGTACTGGTGATGAACCAATACCTGAATCCGGCGGCTAAACTTTCCGTCGGAGGTGGCGCTTATGAGAGCGTTAAAACCTTTAAGAATCTGGCCAGCGAAACGAATGCCACTACCTTGCTGTCTGGCTTGCCTACGAATACCCGCAATAATATCGGCACCTTGATCTATAACCTGCCGTTGGATGCCTTTAAATCTAAAGACTGGTGGGGTGACGGTGCAGCAACACGCGCTGGGCTAATGCCAACGAAGACCGGTTGTGTCAACAAGGTGAATCCAGATGGCACGATGGTTAATACTTCAGGTGCTGGGCTGATAGGCCCCAATGGCGAACGTTTCGACGGGGCTTTGGCCATCCAGTTGATTAAAGCCGACACGCCAGCTTCGGCCCTGGAATTTAACCACAATGGCAGTGGCGGGCTGACTGATGCTGCACGCGCCAAATATGGCTGGCGGGTTAAACAGTCTTTATTCACAACGTACGTTATCGCCGAGTACACCAGCTTTTGGCATCATCCAAATGGAAAATGCTATGGCCAAACAGGCTGGGTACCTGATCCGCCTGAAGATTTTGTTTCCAATACATCCGCTGTAACGCCAGCAACCGGATCGGCAGACCCGAAAGACGGTACATTTAGCGGCGGCGGCGGCATCATCAGTACGGTAACGACGGTCAATGGCAACACCACAACAACGGTTATAACCTACACTGGAGGCTTAACTTACACCCGAGTTGATGTCAAAAACGCCGATGGCACGACGACCGTCACGCAAACCCTTACAGACGGATCGACCACAACTACTACCATTCCAACAACAGCAGGAGGAATAGGAGGAGCAGGAGGAATTAGTGCTGCTGAGAGTGGAGGCTCACATTTCGGGGATGCTGGCAGTGATAGCTGTAATGGTCACGCGTGCAGCCCAATGGAAATACAGGCTCGTGAAAAAGTAGGCCGTCTATCGTGGCGGGAATTGATCAAATAGACTGATGGCAACAAGCTTGGCGGGTGTGTGCATCTGCCGAGCCAGCCTTTAGGAAACCTTTATTATGAAACAACCACTACAGAATGGCTTTACATTGATAGAATTAATGATTGTCGTGGCGATTGTGGGTATTTTGGCGGCTATCGCTATCCCCAGTTATCAGGAAAGCATGAGGCAGTCGCGCAGGGCGGACGGCAAAGCGGCTTTGATGGGTTTGGCCAATGCCATGGAGCGGTATTTTACGGTGAACAATAAATATACCAGTGCGGGGACTGTTGGAACTCCGCCCAATACCGGAGTTCCAGCTTCAACTGTTTATACGGTAGATTCTGGCACAGCCCAGTACTACACCATAACGATTACTGCTGCGGATGCCAGTAGCTACACGTTACAGGCTGCACCCAAAACCGGTAGCGCTCAGGCTGATGATAAATGTGGCAACTTGACGTTGACGAGTACGGGTGTCAAAAATCAAAGTGCAGGCACTTTAGCGGAGTGTTGGAAAAATTAGTGAATCTCCAATAATTTAAAAACCTCTCCTTCTCCCTCTGGGAGAAGGTTGGGATGAGGGTTTGTTAAAAAATAAATCAGTTACAGTCCCTCACCCTAGCCCTCTCCCAGGGGAAAGGGGATTATTGGAGGTTATGATTATGATTAGTCAGCGAGTAGCCTCGATGCAGCTTGCGGAATCGAGGGTTTCGGGGTTTCGATATTCCTCGATTCCGTTACACTTCATCGAGGCTACTACTCACTCTGGTTAACAACCAGAAATTAGGGTGGGGCGGCCTTTTTACCCACCATTTATAACTCCCCAGCACCAAAATCATCCACGCTAATCGCTTGTAGCCTTGCTTGTTCTGCTGTGGCAAGCAGTCTGGCTTCGTCTTTGCTGATGATGTTTTTGGGCGAGCTTTATCTTGGTTTCAATCGGAGCGGCTGCCAGTTGGCTAGGCAGGCGCAAGCTCGACTAACGGTAAAAGGCGCATACATGTTATTATTCAAACCACGAAGCCTTTTAATTGGAATTCTGATAAAAATTATAAGCTTATAAAAGAACGAGGCATCTCTTTTGAAGATGTTGCGTTCTGTTTACAAGGCGATGGGTTGTTGGATGACATTTCTCACCCGAATAATGAAAAGTATGCTCATCAGCGTGTCTTTGTGGTCGCTGTTGATGATTATGTCTATTTGGTTCCTTATGTTGAAACGGAAGATGAGATTTTTCTGAAAACAGTTATTCCTAGCAGGAAGGCGACCAAGCAATATTTTGGAGGGTGTTATGAAAAAACTTAAATTAGATGAAGATGAACAAGTACTTTTAGAGGCGTTTGAAGCGGGTCAGTTTGAGTCGAACTTAACGCCTGAGAGAAAAGCGTTTATTACAAAGTCCGCCAAAGCAACCTTTAAAAGAGATAAAAGGATCAATATCAGAATATCAAGTCGTGATTTGTCCGCTATTCAAAGAAGGGCGCTCGAGGAAGGCATCGCTTATCAAGACTTAGTTTCAAGTGTTATTCATAAATATGTTTCTGGAAGTTTTCATGATGCTTTGCCAAATAAAGTCCAAAAATAGCGTGTAAGACTCAATACTGGTTCGAGGCGGTGAAAGCGAGTAGCCTCGATGCAGCTTGCGGAATCGAGGGTTTCGGGGTTTCGATATTCCTCGATTCCGTTACACTTCATCGAGGCTACTACTCACTCTTGTTAACAACCAGAAATTAGGGTGGGGCGGCCTTTTTACCCACCATTTACAACTCCCCAGCACCAAAATCATCCACACTAATCGCTTGCAGTCTTGCCTGCTCTGCCGCAGCAAGTAACTTGGCCTCTTCCTTGCTGATGATGTTTTTTGTCAGCGCGTCATTTACAACTCCCGACAGCTCACCTTTCGCCAACTGCTTTTGCTTTTGTGCCAGCTTTATCTTGGTTTCAACCGGAGCGGCTGCCAGTACTGCTTTGAAAGCCAGTTCAATCCTGCCCGTGCCATCATCGGGTTTGTTGTTGATGTAAATGCCTTGGGTTAAGCGGTCACGGACGGGTGTGTCGTTTGTTAGCAGGGCAGCTATTTGATGGACTAGCTTGTCATTGGCAGGCTTATTCGGTTTACCGAGCGGGAAAATCAAGCCTTGCAATATACAGGCAACAGGCTTAAATGGTAGCTTCGTCAGAATATCCGCTAAGGCTTCTTGGGTGCGGTAAATACTTTCCTGGCAAGCCCAATGTAACAGCGGCAGGTCTTCTTTTTGCTTGCCTTGATTTTCATAGTGTTTAAGCACACAGGAACACAGGTAAAGGTTGGATAAGGCATCGGCAAAACGTCCAGAAAGCCGTTCTTTCCGTTTAAGCGCCCCGCCCAGGGTTAATAAGGCGTAATCGGCAAGGAATGCAAAACCGACACTGAGCCGTGCAATCTGGCGGTAATAACGCTTGGTTTGTTTATCGCCTGGCGTTGCCAGAAACCGCGCATTGGTTAGCCCCAGCCACAAACAAGCGGCTTTGTTATGCCCCCAAAAGCCTATGTGTTGGAAGAATACCTTGTCGAATTGTGCCAGATTACCTTCGGCTATCGCCGCCATTTCTTGCTGGATGTAAGGATGGCAACGGATTGCACCTTGTCCGAAGATCATCATGGTGCGGGTTAAGATATTCGCGCCTTCGACCGTGATACTGACGGGGATAACCTGGTACACCCGCCCCAGGTAGTTTCTTGGGCCCAAACATATCCCCGCGCCACCCAGTACATCCATGCCATCGTTCACGACGCGGCGCATCCGTTCGGTCAATTCGTATTTGAGGATGGCAGAAATGACCGCGGGTTTTTCGCCTTGGTCTAAAGCCGCATTGGTCACTTGCCGTGCCGCATCGAGGATGTAGGTTTCACCCCCCATCCGCGCCAGCACTTCTTCAATGCCTTCAAATTCGCCTATAGGTAGGTTGAATTGTTTACGGATACGGGCATAAGCGCCGGTGTTGCGGCAGGTGAATTTCGCTGCACCGACACTCAAGGCGGGTAGCGAGATGGCGCGTCCGGTAGTCAAGCATTGCATCAGCATCTTCCAGCCGTTGCCGACTTGTGCAACGCCACCGATAATCCAGTCCATTGGGATGAACACATCTTTGCCCCAGTTTGGGCCGTTCTGGAACGCTGAGTCCAATGGAAAGTGCCGCCGTCCAATGCTTACTCCGGGCGTGTTTGTGGGGATGAGTGCAACCGTGATACCGATATTGTCTTTATCACCGATCAAGTGGTCGGGATCGTAGAGTTTGAAGGCGAGACCTAACACAGTGGCGACGGGCCCCAAGGTGATGTAGCGTTTTTCCCAGTTCAGGCATATGCCCAAGACCTTATCTTTGTCCCCATGCTTGCCGTAGCAGACGATGCCGTTGTCGGGCATCGCCCCCGCATCACTGCCTGCATGAGGGCCGGTTAGGCCAAAAGCGGGAATTTCCGAACCATTAGCCAAGCGCGGCAAATAGTAGTTTTTTTGCTCCTCCGTGCCGTAAGTGAGCAGCAATTTTGCAGGCCCCAGGGAATTAGGCACCATCACAGTCACCGCCGCCGTGCTGCTGCGGCTGGATATTTTCATGACGATTTCGGAGTGTGCGGATTCGGAGAATTCAAGGCCACCGTATTGCTTGGGGATAATCATCCCGCAAAACTTTTGCTGCTTGATGTAATCCCAGACTTCCTTGGGTAAATCCATACGGTTATGGGTGATGTCCCAGTCGTTCAGCATTGCGCAGAGCGTTTCTACTGGGCCGTCGAGGAAGGCTTGCTCTTCTTTCGAGAACTTTGCCGAAGGAAGATTTTGTAAGATGTCCCAGTTAGGGTTGCCAGAAAACAATTCCGCATCCCACCAGGTATTGCCTGCTTCCAGGGCTTCCCGTTCGGTTTGCGACATGGTGGGTAAAGCCGATTTCATGAGTTTGAAAATCCAGCGGCTGATGAGATGTTGCCGGAAGGGGATTACGTTTAGCGGGATGAAAACGATTAAATAGGTTATCCATAAGCTGAGGTTGCTCGACGATGACGCGCCATTCACCAGCAGATACGCCGCCAGCAATGCGGCGATGGCGAGAGTAGCCCAGTGTATTGAGGCTTTGTAATAAGCAAATATACCGGTAAGGATGATAAGTGCGAGTAGCCAGAGCATGGTAGTTCTCCAAGTGGTTTGCTTAAGTTTACTCGTATTTGCAGTAAAATAAAGAACGACTAAATGTGTTTATTTATTAATAGGATGTGCCGACGTAAGGAGGCGCATCGTTCGCGATATAATAACTTCATGACCGAATATCGCCGATACTACATTCCAAACGCCACATGGTTTTTTACCGTCAACCTTGCTGAGCGGAAAAACAATCGTTTGTTGGTTGAACACATTGATTTGTTAAGAGACTGTTTTCGTTACGTTAAACAACAAAAGCCATTTCATGTTGATGCAATCGTAATATTGCCGGATCATTTACATTGTATTTGGACGTTACCTGAAGATAATAGCAACTATTCAATACGATGGAGCATGCTCAAAGGTCGCTTTTCAAGGGCTATTGATAAGGGTGAGAAGATTTCAGCCAGTCGGTTAATCCGCCGAGAGCGTGGTATTTGGCAACGCAGATTTTGGGCGCATTTAATTACGAGTCAAGAAGACTATAACCGTCATGTTGATTACATTCATTGGAATCCGGTCAAACACGGCC
>JAYVGW010000215.1:0-4553 GCA_043771735.1 Methyloglobulus sp. | reverse complement strand
TCCTTTTCAATCATGACGCAGACGGTTTCGCCTTCCAGTCTTAAATAGGCATCCGGAGTTGTAACGTAGAGTGTATTGAGCAGTTGTTTCATGCTTCGTCCGATTCGATAGTAAATAATTGTGCGGATAATTGCTGTAAGCGGCTTTTTTCGTTGATGAGTTCCGGGTTGCACAGTTCATTTAACGAACATTGCGGACAACGTTTTTTGTCTTCGATAGGAGGAGGGCATAGACGGCTATTGAGCAGATTGGTAACGGCATTGACGGTGGCGACAACTTGGTTGCGCAGGGTTTGATCTATGCTTACTTCGCGTCGTCTCCGCGTCTGAATATGATAAATGGCCGCCATCGGAATGTCGGTCTTGAGCATTTCTTCCAGGCACATCGCTTGAGCGGCGACTTGCAAATCATCATTAAGCCATTGTTTGCGCTTGCCGTGTTTGTATTCTACGGGAAATACCGTGCCGTCAGGGTGAAATTCAACCACATCGCAGCGTCCGGTGATATTGAGTTGATCGCACCAGACCGGTAGGGCAAATTCTACCCTAACGCCTTTTTTGATGTCGTGCGCCAATTGATCGACGCGCTCGTGTTCGCGTGTGCCGCTTTGGGTGTGAATGTTGCCGGTAAATTCACCTTCTGCATGAATCAGGTAACAACGTCTGGGGCAGTAGGCGTATTGGTTGAGCGCGGAAAGCGGAATTTTGTCAGGTGGCTCGGGCAAGGGTATGTTCATGATGGTGTGTAAAGTAACGGTTCGATTACCACAGTCGTTCAATTGCATAAGCAGAAAGCTGTTGATCGGCGCTTAGCAGAGGTATTTTATTAACCATTGCTTGAGCAACAAGCAGGCGATCAAATGGATCTTTGTGGTGCAACGGCAGGTTTTGTAATATCAGTGCGTGGGCCATGGATACGGGTAATTCGGTTAAAGCATTGGCTTGCATGCGATTAGCGATAAACTCTTTGGGCGGCTCAGTCAGGTGTAGTTTTCCCAGGCTATATTTTACGGCTATTTCAAATCCGGTTACCGCACTGAGCAGTAGTTCATTGTCAGTATCCAGAAAAATTTCTTTGGCTGGCTCCGATAACTTTGGATCATCGGTGACGAGCCAGATAAAGGCACAGGTATCCAATAAAACCTTCATTCAAAATGTTCCATGAAATCTTCCGGTAATTGATCGAAATCCGGCATTATTTCCGCCATGCCTTTTGCCTCTCCCAAACGGCGTTTTATCGGCTTTACCTGATAGGCAACCAGTCGTGCGATGGGTTTATTGGCTCGTGAGATAATGATTTCATCGCCCATTTCTACTTGCTGAAGCAATTGGGAAAGCCGGGTTTTGGCTTCGTGGATGTTGATGATTTGTTTCATGGTTGTTGAATGTTGATGTCAGTGAGATGTTTAAAATCCTTATCCAATGTTACTAAAGTAAGATGAAACTGCCTGGCAAGCAGATATTGATAAGCATCATCAAAATCCAGATGCAAACCTGACGACAGTGATTCAAATTCCGCATAAAGCGGTACAGGCAATGATAAAACCTGGATGTGAGGCAATAAATCGGCAGTAAATAATTGAAACAAAGAGGATTTATGTTGCCTGAATGTGATGACGCCAATCGAGTGCAGACTAAAATCACTGATATAAATATGCTCTAAATGTTTCTGGATAAACGCTTTACATGCTGTGCTTTTTTCCTGTTGTAACAAGATTTCTAAAAAAATATTGGTATCCAGTAGAAACATCAACGCCATTCCAATGCTTTTTTCTGTAAGGCAACACTGGAGAAGGTTTGATTCATATCGGACAATCCACCCTCCCAGTCAAATTGCAATGCCTGAATTTTTGCTGGGATAGGCGTTTGTTTAAAATCAACACCTTCCTCTACCGCGATTTCCTTGACTAGCCATTGTAATAAATATAATTTATCGGTGTGTGACAGCGCTTTAAGCTGATGGCTTATGAATGCAATTGACATAATGATATACCCTTAAATCTGTGGTGGACGTTTGCAAGCATATTCGTTCTAAGTCGCTTATTCAAGATGTGTTGTAATTCGGTATCAAGCAAATAGCCCGGTTGGAGTTTACGGAATCCGGGATATTCGTGCCACATACTGCCGGGATTACACTGCGTTTCATCCAGGTTACTTGCTGTTATTTAACAATAAGCTCTACACCCGTTGGCAAGCGGTCTTCATGAATAGTCAGTTCATAATCGACAAATTTGCGTGGAGATTCAATGCCTTTTTTCTTTTTGATGTCAATAATCGACCCTAAATCAAGGAGTTTATGCGCGGGTGCGCAACCGAGCATGGCCTGTTTTTTACATTGTTCACGATCTGAATCTGTACCTGTGTGCTTAAAGATATAGAGTCCACGGCAAGACATCATGCCTTTGCTGGAGGAGCGGTCGTGATCATACATGTTAAGCAGTGCATCCCAAAACAGTTCTAAATCCGCTTCGCTGAAACCAGTGTCCTGTGCCAGATTCGCACTGATGAAGCCTTTTGCGGCATACAGTCCGTAAGGAATGAAGTTTTTGCGCCCCATTGTGCGAAGCGTTTCTTCAGGTTGTTCATCTTCCCATTTTTTATAGTCATCAATGGCTTTCGCGCCTTTTACGTCTGCCGTCACCGCCATACGAGTTACCGAAATATCCAGCGGCAGCACTTTATCCAATGAACGTGCAAAGGAGAATTGTACCGCGCCGCGAACTTGCCCGGCATTTGCCCCCGTAGACATGACCGCGCCGAAAGTCCGTACATCGTAGAAATTTTTGCACATCCAATCGCGGGCCAGTCTGACCTTATCTTTAGACGCTTTGCCTTTTTCGGGGATTTCGCCGTTAGTTTCCAAATGTGATTCGGCAATCGGGCGGTTCAAATTGGTGGCGTGTTCGATAAAGATGGCATTGGGGCGTTCGTTATTTTTGGCAATTTGCACATAATTTCTGACACGTCTTTTAAGGGCGACATCTGAAACTAAACCGTACATATCTTCAGGGTCGATACGCGGTGCATTACCTGCATCGGGGTCGCCGTTGGGGTTGCCATTTTCGCAGTCAAACAAAAATAAAAATTCGTAACGGTTTTCTATGCTCATGGGTTTTCTCCTTGGGTTGCGTTTTGTTTGGCGAGTTTTTTGGCTTGATTTTCAGCAATATCAGCGTGTTTTTGGGCAAGCTGTTGATAGTAGCCCAGCGCAAATAAGCTTTGCTGTTCCAAATCCAACGTTTTGGGAAAGCTGCTTATGTTGCTCATAATGTCCGCCAGCCGTTTTTCATAAGCGAACGCTACATTATTTTCGACTTTGTTTAGATGGTTTTTGGCATTGCTCATTAACTGACCAATACGCAAGGCAGGCGCTTGACTGGTTGCTGTGTAATAGCGCTGAACAACGCCCGCGCCAACATCGCCTAACGCCGCATATTGCAATTCGGCTAAGACCGCGAGCAAGCGTCCACATTGATAAGCGGGGCTTGGATGCTCCGGGTTAAGTTTGGTGGTCATGTGTTGATCTCCTTTGTTTCGGATATGGTAGGCTTTGATTAAACCCATACGGGCATGGTTTTGGGCTTCTTCTTTGATGATGGCTTTGCGGGACTCCAATAAGGCTAGTGTGAACGCGGCATAAGGAATGGGCTTGTTTTTATTGAGTGCAGTACGCCACAATTCGTTGATTAACGGTGCGGGCGCATCTTTTAAATCCCTGACCAAACAACCTACTACGGCAAGAAACTTAGGTGGTGGAGCTAACTTGCTGCCATCGCGGGCAATGATTTGCAAGTCATCAAACCATGAGGCGATGTTTTCTAATAGCTCGGTCAGTTGCCCTTGCTGCCAATCGCGCACCATGACTCGCCCAGCTTGACCCGATACGGTTACAACGTAATAGTAATTATCGAGTAGATCAGGGCGCTCTCCTTTGTCTATTGCTGCTAATAAGTGTTTTGGGCGTGTGGCTTGACCCGCTTTTGGTTCGTCTGGATTTTCCAGCTCTGCAAACATATCATCGTCAGCATTGACGAGATTATGTCCAAACCAATAGACCGCCAAGCCATTAACCAAGCGTATGCTTTGATCGCTAATTAGCTTATTAAACGTTTCAGCATAGCTTTTGGCGGTCACTTCATCCGTTGCCGCATTAGTTGACTTTGATAAGCCGTAAGATTGAAAAGCTTCTTTATCAAACGCCATAAAAACATCGCCAGTCCCTAAACCACCAACCGAAGACAAGCCTTTTATTTTTGGATGTGTATCTACCGGCTCTATGGCTGCGCCGGTCAATAAACAACGCATGGTTACTGTTGATTTTTTCTTATCATTAACGGAGTTAACCGGTTGACGTTGTTTGCGCCACCAGCTATGCCACGTGGTTGACTTGAGCGGGTAGCTTTCGTTAATCAAAAAGGTGACGCTATCGGTGCTTTTGGGTTTGGGTTGCTGGTTTTCGATTAAATTTTGTAATTTTTCAAGTTGCTCGGCATTTTTAAGTGCCGCTGCTGCAAGCGCCAACTCAGGGCAGTCTGCACTGGCTTGTTCAAGTGA
>JAYVGW010000214.1:0-2750 GCA_043771735.1 Methyloglobulus sp. | reverse complement strand
AATTCGGCGTTTTTCATGATGTTCTCCCGGTAGAATCCTAACTACAGTGTTCGACTGGAGAAGCAGATAATAATTCCATATTTAACGGTGACATAGCCTACCGAAATGACCGTTCTTTAAAGCCTTAAAGGTACGCAGTAAGACGGGTTTTGCAGTGTTATCACAGCGCGGCATGCACGCCAAAGCAATGACATTGCATAAAAACCCTCGCCTGAGGGAGAGGGTTGGGTGAGGGGAAACCAATATAAGAGCCTAATGCTGAACAACTTTGGCCAGGGTTTTGGCTTCCGCAATCCAGTTGGTCACCTGGGTCAATGACGGCGTGGTTTTGGCCAATTTTTTTTCGTCATTGGTTTTTGCCATTGCTGTTTGCAGATTTTCGGCATTTCGTTGCGCCAATTCAGGCACGGTATCCACACCTGCCGCTTCCAAAAGCTCAGAAAACTGTCCGGCAACACCCTTGATACGGAACAAGTCAGCATGGTTTACCCAGGTCAGGATCGATTTTGAGTTGATACCTGTCTTGGTGGCCAGTTCATCGCGGCCTTTGGATGTAGCACCCGATTCAAGCAATTTTTCCACAGACGCAATACCTGCCGCCCTCAGCTTTTCAGCGTATTGTGGGCCGATGCCTTCAATATCTTCAATTTGTGCCATTAGCACCTCCATATTTGGTAAGATGTTGGATTATATGGCCTGAATGGACATTGCCACCCTGCCGAGCGCAATAGTAACATCAGTTTAGCTGCTAAGTCGCCATAATTAACACTGCATAGTCAGGAATATTATTCAAATCCGAACCAAGCTACATTAATCTTTTACACCAACAATCATCAAAGAACACAAACCATGACCGAAACTGCAGACGTATTATTTTCCGAAGCAAAAAGCGTAATCCCCGGCGGCGTGAATTCACCTGTCCGCTCTTTTAGCGGGGTCGGCGGAATTCCTGTCTTCATCGACCATGCGCTAGGTGCTTATATCTACGACAGCACGGGCAAGCGTTATATTGATTATGTAGGGTCATGGGGGCCGATGGTCTTAGGCCATGCCCATCCTGAAGTTATTTCGGCAGTCAAGGTCGCCGCCGAAAAAGGCTTGAGTTTTGGCGCGCCCACGGAAATTGAAACACGGCTGGCGCAAAAGGTGTGCGAAATATTGCCCTCCATCAATCTGGTACGGATGGTCAGCTCCGGCACGGAAGCCACCATGAGCGCTATCCGGTTGGCACGGGGCTATACCGGCAGGGATAAAATCGTCAAATTTGAGGGCTGCTATCATGGCCATTCCGACTCGTTGCTCGTCAAGGCCGGATCCGGCGCGTTGACGTTAGGCGTACCAAGTTCTCCAGGCGTTTCCGCAGCTGTCGCCGAAAACACCCTTACGCTCCCTTATAATGATAGCGATGCGGTCAAATCTGTTTTTGCTGAAATCGGCGAACAAATCGCCTGCATCATCGTTGAACCCGTCGTGGGCAATATGAATTGTGTGCCACCCGTCCCTGGCTTTTTGCAAACCCTGCGTGACGTTTGCGACGAATACCAAAGTGTGTTGATTTTTGACGAGGTCATGACTGGATTTAGAGTGGCATTTTCCGGGGCACAAGGGCTTTATGGCATCTCACCGGATTTGACCACGCTCGGCAAAATCCTGGGCGGCGGCATGCCGGTCGGGGCTTTTGGCGGCAACCGTAAAATCATGGAATATCTGGCACCCTTAGGCCCTGTCTATCAGGCCGGGACCTTGTCGGGTAATCCCGTCGCAATGGCGGCTGGCCTAAAAACACTCGAGCTGATTGCTGCACCCGGTTTTTACGAAGCATTATCTGCAAAAACCGAAAAGCTCACTGCTGGCCTGAAAGAACGGGCGAACAAGGCCGGGATTGCATTCACAACCAACAGTGTTGGCGGCATGTTCGGCCTGTTTTTCAGTAATGAAGAAAAAATCACCCGCTTTGCCCAAGTTATGGCTTGCGACCAAGACTTGTTCAAACGCTTTTTTCATGCGATGTTGGCAGAAGGCGTTTACCTTGCGCCGTCCGCTTATGAAGCAGGTTTTGTCTCCGCCGCACATACTGATGAAGACCTGGAGCAAACGCTGGCTATTGCCGAAAAAGTGTTTGCCCAGTTAACGTAAACAGGATCAGCTCGATTGTCCCTCACGGAGTTTATCAACAATCTGCCACCGTGGGTAATCGCACTCGCTGGCATAATCGTCGGCGCAGTGCTGATGCGGCTTTTTACTCACAAAGATAAAACCGCCATCCAGCAATTGTCTATCAACATTGCTGTTGCTGAAGAAAAAATCAAACATCTGCAAAATACAGAAACTGAGTTAAAGCAATACCAACAGCTATTATCAAACGCCAAAACCAAAAACGCTGAACTGCAAACCCGCAGCGCGGAGCAAGAAAAAAGTGCTTATGAAAAATTAAAGCTGCTACAAGATGCTGAAATACAACTAAAAACGCAGTTTGAAAACTTGGCAGGAAAAATATTTGAAGACCGCAGCAAACAGTTTGCCGAACAGAACAAGACCAGCCTGGACCATATCGTGACCCCGCTACGAGAACAACTGGGTGAATTCAAGCAAAGGATCGAAACCGTTTACGATAACGAAAATAAGGACAGGATTACGCTTCGAGAGGAAATCGTATCACTGCGCCGCGACACCGCAAAAATGAACCAGGAGGCGCTTAACCTCACCCGCGCCTTAAAAGGCGACAAAAAGACCCAAGGCAACTGGGGCGA
>JAYVGW010000213.1:0-8938 GCA_043771735.1 Methyloglobulus sp. | reverse complement strand
GAACAAAAAACGTCCTGGCAGTTACAGCTCAAGCCTAAAGATGAACTTATGAAGAAAATCATCAGCACTATCTTAGTAAGTGGCGACACTGAGCTGCGTTCGTTGGAAATCCAGGAAGTCACTGGCAACCAGACCCAGATTAGTTTTACGCAAATCAGCCATCCCGACCACTTAAGCAACGAACAACAAGCCGATTTTGAACGCATATCACCCTAAAGTCACTGCATGGCTTTGGCTGGCGATTATGCTTGTCATCGGCATGCTGGGCAGTCAGGTATTGTCCAAAAACTGGCTGGAAACGGGGTTTTTAGCGTTGTTGCCTGCCACAGAACAAAAGCCAGAAATAGCGAAGGCTATCCAGCAGCATAATGAACAACGTGACCGGAAAGTGATCTGGTTGGCCGGGGCGGCAACGTCCCAGGATGCGATTGCCCAAGCGCGGCAACTTAAACAGCAATTACAGCAAAGCCATCTGTTTAAGACGATTTTGCTGGAGTTGCCGCAGCAATCTGTGGTCAAACAGTACCAGCGTTTATTTCCCTATCGTTATCAGTTGCTGGATGCAAAAACAAAACTCACCATAAGTAACAATCCAAAAGACTTGCTGTCCCAAAATCTGGAAACGCTTTATAGCCCGATGGCTCAGATGGCGGCGGCTGATCTTGAGCGTGATCCGTTGTTATTGTTTAGCCGCTATTTTAATTCACAAAACCCCGTCAAGCTGGCAGTTGAGCAGGGCATTGTCGTCCTGCATGACGTTAACCGATATTGGGCGCTACTGCTGACCGATCTCGAAGATAGCCATTTGCAGTTGGATAAGCTGGAAACTTTACTGACCTTAGTTAACAACAGTACGACTCAACTAAAGGCGGCTGGCGGTGAATTAATGGTCACTGGTATGCCGCTGTTTACCGCCCATGGTTCGGACTCCGCCAAGCAGGAAATTTCAACCGTGGGTGTTGGTTCCAGTGTGGGTATTATTATCTTGATGTTGCTGACTTTCCGTAGTCCAAGGCCGTTGCTACTCTCGTTTTTGGCAATTGGTAGCGGTTTGTGCGCTGCACTGGTTGTGAGTGTGCTTGTATTTGGCAAAATACATATTATCACCTTGGTTTTCGGTGCCAGCTTGATCGGGGTCGCTGATGATTATGCGCTGCATTTTGTGTGTGACAGCTTTGGTGCCAAAAACTGGCAACCACGGAATGGCCTACGTTATATTTTTCCTGGGCTGGTTATCGGGTTATTAACCAATTTGTTAAGCTATGCAGGGTTGGTTTTTTCACCTTTCCCGGGTTTGCAGGAAGTCGCGCTGTTTTCGGCGGTCGGCTTATTAGTTGCTTGGCTTACCGTGGTTTTGCTCTTTCCTGTGCTACTTACCGGTTTTAAACCGGACCATGAACCAGTTATCTTGAAAGTCGCCAACTACTGGCAACAACACTGGCCGACTTGGTTGATAAAAAACAAGCGGTGGTTAATCCCGATTTTGTTGGTATTCATCGCTGGCGGACTCTGGCAACTGTCGCCGAATGACGATGTGCGCTTGTTGCAATCTGCATCCCCAGAATTGCTGAAAACAGCCGATAAAATTAAACAATTACTGCCGGTAAGCCAGGAAAACCAGTTTTTTCTGGTGTCGGGACATGATCTCAATGACTGGCATCAAAATGAACAACGGTTACTTGAACGCCTGAAATTACTGACACAGCAGCATAAGTTGATGGCTTACCAAGGTCTCGGCGATTACTGGCCTAATGAACACAGTCAACAGATGAACTACCAATTGCTTGATAAAACCCTGTATCAATCCGGTCTGGTAAAGGATTATATGATAGGGCTGGGCTTTAATAATGCGGCCATTAACACCGAACTAAAGCAATTTAGCGCCGCAAAGGACAAATTTATTTCACTGCCTGACTGGCTGGCAACTACCGATGAGGCAAAACAGCAATTATGGCTGGGTTGTGGTTCAGGTCGCTGCCTAAGCAGAGTTGCATTAAGCGGAATTAACGACTTGTCGGCCTTATCCGCCCTGCAAAACTTGCAAGGTGTTGCCTGGGTTGACCAAGTCGAGGAATTGTCTTCGCTGTTTGCGCGTTACAGAATCCGAGTCAGTCTGCTATTAACAGCGACTTATCTGTTGGTTTTCACTGGGTTGGGATTCAAGTTCGGCTGGCGCAATGCGCTGAAGGTAACGTCAATTCCCGTCGTCGCGGCACTGGTTTCATTGGCCATGACGGGCTGGGTTAACCAATTGTTCAGTTTGTTCAACTTATTCGCGTTGTTGCTGGTGTTGGGCATAGGTGTGGACGATGCCATTTTCTTTTTTATGGCGGATGAAGCGGGGAAGTCAGAAACCGTATCTGATAATGAAGATAGGCGTGCCAGTACCTCGCTAGCGGTTACGCTGTCTGCATTGACGACACTGCTGGCTTTTGGCTTGCTAGCAGTCAGTTCTACCGAGATTGTCCATGCTTTTGGTTTTACCGTCGCGACCGGTATTTTAACGGCGCTGCTGTGTTCGCCCTTGGTTGGGCACAGGGTTAATCACCATCGAGATCCCTAACGTAGAGACGCAAAATCTTGCGTCTCTACAACCTGCCCACATCTACTTCAGTACTGGATTAACAACCTCAGATGACCTTTCAATCAACAAGCATAAGTTTCATCATCGCCATCAGCGTTATAGGTCTGTCACATGCGTTTTTCGGAACCAGCGTAATGTGGCTGCTATTGTCGGGTACAATTTTTCTGGTGTTGCTCATTTACGGTTCGGCAAACTTGCAATCCAACTTTTTTGCCCCGGCGTATTGTTGTTCAGATAGCGCAGAAAAACAGATTGCCTTATCGTTTGACGATGGCCCAAACCCTGAATTCACCCCGCAAGTGCTATCAGCATTGGCGCAATACAATGCCTTGGCAACTTTCTTTGTTATCGGAAAAAACATTCCGGGTAACGAAAACATTTTGAAACAAATCGACGCAGCCGGTCACAGTATCGGCAACCACAGCCATACCCACTCTTTTTTTATCGATTTTAAAAGCGTACAAGGCTTTAAGGATGAACTTACCCAGACTACGGAAAGTGTTTTCAAGGTCATCGGCAAACGCATGACATTATTCAGGCCGCCCTACGGTGTCCTCACACCCAATCTTGCCAAAGCCATTACTATATTGGGTTACCGCACCATCGGCTGGTCTAT
The DNA here is from genome assembly GCA_043771735.1 of Methyloglobulus sp. Lineage (GTDB taxonomy): Bacteria > Pseudomonadota > Gammaproteobacteria > Methylococcales > Methylomonadaceae > Methyloglobulus. The sequence continues at coordinate 5,738 of JAYVGW010000213.1, read as the reverse complement.
ACGCTCATTCGATACAGCCTCGGGTTCTGCACAAAGCATAGCCCGGAGGGTACAATCACAAATAAAACCGGGGGCTATCATTTTGTTTCATGACACGTCGGATAAAACCATCCAAGCATTAAAACAAACGCTTGATTTTGCGAAAAATAATGACTATAAGGTTGTCGGTGTAGAGAATCTTTTGAAGATCAATGCCTACGAGTAAAGGAAGCCATTGCCTGGTACCCTATTGTTCAGGACGATTTATCGAAGATTACAAAGACGATGCTCCTAAGATAATATGCGGTGTTGGATAAAAAATGACAAAACCCCCACAAAACTCTATGATTTACCCCCTTTTCAGCTCGATTCACCGTAAAACTTATGGGTTAAGGTTTAAAAATATGCCGATTAGTTACAGTCCTTCTTTGAAATTCAGTGTGTTAGCCAGTGTATTGTTGGCAGGATGCACACAAACCCGGCAACTTGCCGTTGATTACCCCACTGGCGAGGGCAATGATCCCAAGTCGGCGCAATCAACCAAAGCGCACCAATTCCCAGCTTTGCCTGGCTTTCAGTCGATTGATGGCGACGATTATTATGTGCGCCTGAATTCTGAGTTTGATTTTAAAGGCGACAATGTCTTAAAAAGCGGTTGCGACAGCATCACGCCGTCATTTAAAAAGAGCGATTTGTCTTCCGCGCTTATTTTCAATGTCCGTAACAGCATCCTCAAATTTAATACCGAAGCCGTCGGTTATTCCTACCAAGCGACCACGGGAAAATGTAATTTTAAGTTTGATGCCAAAAAACTTAACCTTACGCCCTGGATGCGGCTGGATTCTGGCAAGGAAACCTTGGTTGACTACAGCGTCCTATCCAGTGCCAATAGCGATGTGGATGTCGCGGGAATGGTCAACAAGGCCACTGCGGCCAGCAGCTTATTGGCCTTTACGGGTGTGGGCATGGGTGTAGCGGTTTTGGGGCAGTTTGCTGGCCAATGGCTGAACAACAATCAGCAAAACGTCACGGCGACTGCGCCAACACCTTCAGCAAACCACAGCAAAGAATCGCATTCCCTGCCAGCGATTGTCAGGTACTCAGATAAAACCGGCACGTTGAACGAAACGGTATTCAAGGTTTATGCGGTTGCGGAAGGCGGCATCAATATCTTAAGTTCTGACACTAAGCCTTTGGGTGAATTAAGGATTTACCCAGAAATTACACCGTCTTTGCTGCTCAAGACCAAAGCTGACGGAATGCCAGATGCGCGTGATTTATCGTTGTCCGAAATCAGTTTGTCACCCATGAAATCGGCGACGGGTGAAATCAATTTGCAGCAGCTCATTGAGCAATCCAAACACCCTGAAAAACCTAACTTAAAACCGGACTGGAACAGCTACGAAGCGGTAGAAAGCAATTGCCGCAAATTGAAACTGGTGATGAAAGACCTGGGCTTCAACAAGTTTGACCGCAATGCCTATCTCTATTACTTTTTGGCCAACAACAGCGACTGGAAAAACTACAACATCACGGCACAAAAAATTCAGGTCAACAACACAGATGCGAAGACACTGCAAAATTATCGTAGCAAAAACTTTGACAACTGCCTTGCCGCCGATGATTACATGGTCATGAAAGCCATGGGGCTGACAGTCAACACAGAATCCGACTGGACGCTGATGGGCGATACCAGCCAGAAAAAAGAACAGTTTTTTATGCCCCTTAAATCAATTGAACGCCAACTGCTTGCCGTCCTAAAAAACCCCAATAAGGCAGAAATGGAAAGCCAAATCTATCCCTTGTTAAACACCACAAAAAAAGGCGATGGCACGGTATTGCTGCAAAATCATTTAGGTGATTTTGGCCTGGAAAAACTGATGCAGCCTGAGCCTGCCGCTCCGGTAGCGCCCAAAGCTGCCGCGCCAGGTACGCCCTTAAGTTCAACCGCGACGGTATCTTCAAGTGCGCCAGTTGTAACAGCGCCATCCATAACCGCAACCACCTTGCCTATCCCAGGTGAAGGCCTGGTTATCAATGCCCATCAGCTTACGCAAGTATTTTCAGGATTAAATATCAATGAGTTGAGCTGCGCGCGCGTGATCCCTGAACAACTGGGGAAACCTACGGCCAACACAGGGATTTTATTATTCAACACTCGGGAAGGAAGCCCACGCGCAAAAGGTGGGGCGATGGAATTTGAATTCTCCGCTGGCAAAATAAATCGTATTGCCTTCCAATCGCCCAGCTACCGTGATTTTGAGCAAGATGTCATCGATCATCCCGAAATTGGCGGCTGCCGAATTGACCCGGCATTTTTTACAAAGCTGCGCTAAGGCGATAGTACAGAGACCTGCTTGGGTCATAACGCCCTATAGCCTTCGACGACACATAATCCGCAAAGTAACACAAGAGCGTTGTTTGGGGTTGTTTTGTTCCGGCAATGATTTTGTAAGGCCAGTCTTAACTGAATCGAAAAGGGCTAGCGGCTATAGTTCAACGCTATTTTTTAATTAGCGTTATCAACCGAGCTTCATCGTCGATATTGACCTGATAACGCCCTAACACGCTCATTCCCAGCAATTTGTTTTCGCCTAACAGTTGGTCGGCAATGAAGGCGACTTCGACATTTTCAACGGTTTCCCCAGCAATTTTCACTTCCTGCAATAGGCCAATTTTTGCATCGGCCATGCCATTGGCGGTTTGCATTTTTCCTGGGGTAAATTTGCTGTCGGTAAGGCCGAGTTGCTCGATCATGGATTCTGGCAACACGACTAAGTCTGCACCGGTGTCGATCACCATATCCACAGTTTGCCAGATTCTGCCATCACCTGAAAGACCTATGGACACGGTAAAGTGATTGCCCTGGAGAGTGGTCGGCAACACAATGCGGCTATCGTTGTGCTTTTGTTTTTTATTGATGATGACGATGCGCTCAACCTTACCTTTAGCGTTTCGACTGACGATGTGATTGTACGGCGCAAAAAGCTGTTGGATTTGTTGCTCCAAACTGCCGCTGGTCATGACTTTTTCTGTATTTTGGATGCGTTCCAGGCCAGTGATCTGGATTTTGTTCTGGTTTTGTAACGCCTGGATTTGGGCAAACAAATCATTTTTATCTTCCGCATGTGCGCTTAAAGCAATCAACACTATGAAAGAAATGATTACAAAAAGCAGGTGTTTTCTGATTAGGATGAGCGCGTTGATTAATACCATTCGTGTTAAGCCGTTCAGGGTGTTGCTGTTTGCTTACGTTAACATACAAAACACTTCCATAGGCCGCTTTGATTAACTACTGGGGCTGTGAACCCCAATAATTTCCCTCAACACCGAGGTAGCGTAACTGCCAGCGGGTAAGGCAAAGCCGAGCTGTAAAGTTGCCTGATTGCTGAATTGCCAGTCCAAATCTTCCACATTTACCTTTAAAGCACGACGGGCTTTTTCTACGCCACTGGCAACCAAGCCCTGAGTCAGCCCAGCATAATCATCAATAATTTTCTGCTCAATAGCGAGTGCATCTCCAGACACATCAACTTCCCCTTTGCCCCATAATACGCCTGTTGGATGGATGGTTTTGGCTTCAAGTCGGCTTAGAATTTCCGCATCCGGCAACTGCGATTTAAAAGTGCTATTCGAATGGTCGAACATAAAGGTATCGCCAGCAAGTGCCTTGTTCCAGCTTCCTGTGGTGACTCTTTCACTTAAAATCTGATTGAACAGATACGAGCGAGCGGCGGATAAATACAGACTGCGTTGTTCCCGTTTTACTTTGTCGCCCCTAAACATCGCCAAGGCTTTATTGACATTTTGCCCTTGATTGCCAAAACGCTGTTCGCCGTAATAGTTGGCAATACCGTTGGCCTTGATTAACGTTAGTTGCTGAACGATTTTTGCTTGATCGCCTTGCCAGTCACGAATAGTTATCTCAAAACGGTTACCCGACAACACGCCACGCTTTAATTTACGGGCATGACGTACTGTGTGCAGCACCTTCATATTGTCGGTTGCAAATGCCATCCAGTCCGGTTCGGCTTTACCGGGCAACCAAACGCTAAACCATTGGGTCGTCACCGCATGACGGTCTTTAAGCCCAGCATAACCAATATCACGCTGGCGAACATTGGCAAACCGAGCCAATTGCCTGGCAACATAGTCGGTATTTTCGCCCGTTTTTTGAATTTGCAAAAAGACATGCTCGCCTTCGCCAGAAGGCTCAAAGCTAAGATTTTCGTGTACGATAAAATCTTCCGGTACGGTGCGGATTTTACCGACTCCAGAAGGTGAGCCGTATACATAAGGCCAAATGGGGATTTCAATATCCATGAAGGTTTAAATAAATGAGGTGAATCCAGTTTGACAACGTACGCTGCTATCCATAGAATAAACCCATGAACCCATCAATGACTATTTTTTCTGTAATACACCAAGTGCGTTGGCTGCGAAAAATTATTCTCGCATACCGCCGCATTGTTATGGATTAATTAGTTTCAGTATTTACCAAAGCAAAGCGGATCTTGTTCCGGTTGCTTTGGCAGTATTTCCAAGAAAGTTCCCCCCGCAAGATTCGCACTTTTTATGAAAGGAGAGCCTTGTGCAAACTGCAATACCCCTCACTACAGAGCAACATAGCCAGCGAATCGTAATTGGCTGCGTGTTTGTGTTGTCGGCCGCGTTTGGCTTTTCTGCCAAATCCATCCTGGTCAAACTGGCGTACGGTTTCAGCCCTCAGCTTGATGCTATTACTTTGATGTTGCTGCGTATGGCGATTTCTTTGCCGTTCTTTCTGGTCGTTGCTGTTTGGTCTAATAGACCATCAAAACAAACCAGCGAAATGCACCGGATGAGGGCACAAGACTGGTTGATGATTATTGTGCTGGGGTTCTTGGGCTATTATTTGTCCAGCTTGCTGGATTTTGAAGGGTTGTCCTACATTTCTGCGGGTCTTGAACGTTTGATTTTGTATCTTTACCCGACCTTTGTCGTCCTCTTGACGGCAGGGGTGTACCGTAAAGCTATCAACCGCCACCAGCTTATCGCATTGCTACTTAGCTATTCTGGCATCATTCTGGTTTATGCCAACCAGCATCTACAGTCGAATTCTGGAGGCTTGCTTATCGGTTCTGCATTTGTTGCCAGTAGCGCCATGACTTTTGCCATTTTTATGGTAGGTAGCGGGGTGTTGATCAAGCGGATTGGCTCATTACGGTTTACTGCGTATTCCATGACAGTGGCCTGTGTGATAACGGGGCTACATTTCATCATTAGACACGGCGGCTACCCATTACACTTACCAGCAAGCGTGTATGGATTGGCAAGCATCATGGCAATATTTTCAACCGTTCTGCCGGCATTTTTAATGAATGCTGGTATTCAACGCATTGGTGCGGGATCAGCTTCGATTATAAGTTCTGCGGGGCCGATAGGTACGTTGATATTGGCTTTCTTTGTGCTGGAGGAAGCCTTGACGCTACCGCAACTGGCGGGGACTTTTTTGGTGTTAATCGGGGTTTATGTGGTTAGTCGTGCTAAACACTAGAACCTCTACTGCTTATTGATGCTGTTGGGAATTTTTAATAAACCAAAATCCCCGCCCTGCTCTGGGATGCTTACAAGGATGTAAGCAGAGGTGGATTGTACGACTTTACATATAGCTTTTAAAAAGGCTATGTCACCGTTAAATATGGAATTATTATCTGCTTCTCCAGTCGAACACTGTAGTTAGGATTCTACCGGGAGAACATCATGAAAAACGCCGAATT
>JAYVGW010000212.1:0-10676 GCA_043771735.1 Methyloglobulus sp. | reverse complement strand
GCAAACCATTACCGCGATGCAAAAACAGATCGAGGAACTCAAGCGCCGCGCAGAACAGGGATCACAACAACTACAAGGTGAAGTGCAGGAACTGGAGCTAGAAAACCTGTTACGCACAAAATTTCCTTTCGATGCCATCGAGCCAGTACCCAAAGGCGAATTCGGCGGCGATGTGCTGCACCGCGTAGTCGGCGCGGGCGGGCAATCTGGCGGCACCATTTTGTGGGAGTTTAAGCGCACCAAAAACTGGAGCGATGGCTGGCTGGTCAAGCTTCGGGATGACCAACGCACCGCCAAGGCAGAAATCGCCGTGATCGTGAGTCAAGTGTTGCCGAAAGGCGTTGAAACCTTTGAGATGGTTGATAACATCTGGGTTACTCACCCCCGTGCTGCATTGCCAGTGGCCATGATTTTACGCCAGTCATTGCTGGAACTTGCCCTTGCGCGGCAGTCCACCGAAGGACAGCAGACCAAAACAGAAATGGTTTACCAGTACCTCACCGGCCCGCGTTTCCGCCAACGCGTTGAAGCTATTGTCGAAGCTTTTTCCACCATGCAGGAAGACTTGGATAAGGAGCGCAAGGCCATCATGAGGCAGTGGGCCAAGCGAGAAGAGCAGATTATGCGTGTAATGGGGGCAACAGTGGGCATGTATGGGGATTTGCAGGGGATCGCGGGGAAATCGTTGCAGGAGATTGAGGGGCTGAGTCTCCCGGCTCTTGAAGATGGAACGGCGCTTACATGAACACTCTAAGCGTTACCGTCCGTTATCGCCCGATTCGTATTGGATGGTGCATGCGTGCGGAAGATTTTGCGGCGATGCGCAATGCGATTAAGCTCACATTTACGATGTGGGGCGGGCGTTACAATCCTATAATCCCAATCGACGATTTCGAAGCCGCCAGTTCATTGATCCGACTATTTCGGGTTGACGTGCTATGGCCGGTCTCCGAAGATGAGGTAGTCAAGGAATTCATCAAGCGGTTCCCACATCTCCCGAACCCATTTTTTCAGGAGGAGTTGTTTGTACCACATGGTAACGGTAAACGCAGTCCACAACTTTTGGATATTTATCATCCGATACGCTGCCTTCAAGAAGAACACTTCAAAAACAATCCATCTCTTGATGCCAAAGTTACGATTTTCGAGTGGCAGGCGGAAGACCCGCTTGCAGATGTTCTGCTTGCTACTTTTGGTGCTGTTCCACCGGTCGAGGTAACCGGCACGGATTATCTTGGTTTGTTGAAGCAACAACTATCGGCCAAGACGGTTACATTGTCCCCGCAGAAATCGTTGCCCCAACGTGCGGAAAACAATTGGCCGGTATCTGCCTTCAGTCGCGCATTTATGCGGCAGCACTACTCTGTGCAGAATTACCGGGGACACCCTGGTATTTACGTGGGAAGTGCAAGTGACTTTGACGACCTAGTTGCCTTCTGGAATCTGCGAGCAACGGATACGTCGCTGATGTTCTATGACCCCAGCCAAGCGATGAGATTTGAGCCGAATCTGGCCGATTGGTTTGCACTCCTTCGATCTCGACCAAAAGGGCGGTTTGAATCGGAAAATTCAATTGCCATCTGGTTCAAAGACAGTGTGCCGACACCCGACGTAAGCATGTTTGGACAAGGGTTGCTTCTATGCGCTTTGCGTGATGGGACGTGGAATGGGCTCAACGTCAAAGCGCCTTACATGTATTTTTCCGAGGGATCGGCACTTGCAGCAATCGGGGAAGACTCTGCAGGTTCGCCGCAGGTGTCATTTCAGCTTCCGCCAAAGCCGTACAACGAAGACACGAAGCTATACGATCAGCATCTCGTCGTTTCCATTGATCCAGGAATCGGGCTATTCGGCAATGAGCGAGCAACCCTTCAGACCCCTTATGTGCCTGAACTCAACGAGTACTACGGGCGACAGTACTATTTCGAATGGGATAAAGCTAGGGTAGAACCGGAGGGCATGGGAATTATTAGCAACGCAAGTCGCTCCGATTTGTCCCTACACGCGCTCGATGTTGTTGAGCTTGCTAAACGAGTATTTTCGGTTGCGGGGATAGATGCCCAACCCAGCAAACCCGGACTGATTGCATCGCGCCTAATTCAGCAGATGGGCGGGCTTCAAGGATGTCGCGTATTCAAGATCGGTGGTGTCAGGATGTTGCTCGAAAAATTCGGCCCGGACGCATCGTTCAGTCACCAATGTGCCTTGCGAGCAATCGGCAAAGGTGATTCAGTGAATGGCATACTGCCAATTAGCGAATACAAAGACCTGTTCATTGAACCGCGACCTCACAGCACGGAACTTAAACCACACGATGTGTTTTCTTATCTACTCAAAAAGGAGGTATATCGGACTGGGATTGGATTTGATTGCCCAAGTTGTCAGCTGGAATTCTGGCTTTCATTGGATGACGTTCGTACAGATGTAGCGTGTGAATATTGCGGACATAGATTTAATGCCGCCCCCTATCTGCGTGACAAGAATGTCTGGAGATATAGACGTTCTGGTCTTTTTGGCCGCGCAGATAATCAAGAGGGGCAATACCGGTTATCTTAACAATCCAACAACTTCATACGACTTTCCATTCGCGGGAAATGTTATACGCACCTGCGATGTCACTTAACTCAAAGTCAACTTCTGTTTCAAAATGTGAGACGGATTTTGTTATTCTTGCACAACACCCACTTGATGGGAAGACAGACATTGCGATTGGAGAATGTAAGACCAGAAAGCAAATTAGCGACGACGATGTGAACAACCTTAAAGCTATTGCCGACGCTTTTCCAAGTGAGCGGTTCAACGTCTATATCATCTTCTCGAAACTGGGTTCCTTCTCGTCAGAGGAATTGGAACGAGTAAGTCAGCTCAATAATGAGTATCGTCGACGTGTCATTCTGTTTACGGCACGAGAACTTGAGCCATACTATCTATACGAACGAACCGCCAAAGAATTCAACATCGCCCGCCATGCCGTCAGTTTCGAAGACATGGCGAACATCACGGAACAGGTCTTTCTGAGCGGGACGGGGTTTGTAACCCCGTCTTAAACGTTTCAAACCAAGCCCAAAATTAAAGCAATTTCCAAGGGTTGACCCACATTGAGCTTTATACCACTTGAGTCTACACGAGCACCTTGCGCCAGACTGGTTATTGAAAAAATAAAGGAAATAGATCCCAGTCAATTTGATGCGCTTGTTGCAAGTTTAAAATGATGAATTGCGTATGGCTTAGGATAAAGGTTTATCGCAACATTGAGCAAGCAAGAACTATCACCTATATTAGGTATGTGCTTTACTGCTAAATACACCTGCAATATACTATAGCGATTCTACAATCAATCCGTAGCATTTGAGGGGGCTTTATGGCAACAGGGTCAGTTTTTGTGAATAACCGAACGCAAGCGGTCAGGATTCCTACGGAAACCCGTTTTCCGGAAAGCGTTAAAAAAGTCACGGTGCGGGTAGTGGGTCAAGATCGTATTTTATCGCCTGTCGAAAATACGTGGGATAGCTTCTTTCTGTCTGAGGAACACGTTAGCGATGATTTTATGACCGAACGCGCCACCCAAGAGCAACCGCCTAGGGAAGCGTTTTAATGCTGAAGTACATGCTGGACACCAATATTGTTATCTATGTGATTAAGCACCGTCCGATTGAGGTGTTGGATACTTTTAATCGTCATGTGGGGCAAACCTGTATCAGCACCATCACCCTTGCCGAGCTATTACACGGCGCAGAAAAAAGCGCGAAAGTCGATCACAATTTACGGCAGGTTGAGGATTTTGTTTCTCGATTGGTCGTGTTGGATTACGGCAGTAAAGCAGCGGCGCATTACGGCGATATTCGCGCAGTTCTTGAACGTGAAGGCTTAACGATTGGTGTTAACGATCTGCATATCGCAGGACATGCCCGTAGTGAAGGCTTGATGTTGGTGACGAATAATATGCGTGAATTTGAGCGTGTTGAGGCATTGCGCTTAGATAACTGGCTTTAACGCAATGCTAGGTATTTGGTTAGTCAGACCAGACAGCGAAGCACTTGCGCGTATTTTACAAAAACAGCTAGGCGGCACGCTGTATCGACCTTGGCTAAATCCGGCTTTGTTACAAAAAGACCAATTCGCCCATGCTTACCGCTTGCATAGCCAGTGGATTATGATAGCCGCCAGCGGTATCGCGGTGCGTTTTCTGGATGGCTTAACGCACGATAAACACTATGATCCAGCAGTGGTGGTGCTGGATGAAGCAGGGCGATTTGCGGTGTCGTTGCTGGCAGGCCATGAAGGCGGGGCGAATCAACTGGCGTATCGGGTGGCGAATGCGGTGGGCGCTGTGCCGGTGATTACCACGGCGACTGAAGCATTAAAGCCGTTAGTGGTAGGCATTGGTTGTCGTAAAGATGTACCTGTTGAACGCATAACCGCTGCTATTCAACAGGCATTAGGCTTCCGACACATCAACGAAATACGCGAACTGGTCACGATAGATTTAAAAGCTAACGAGCCTGGTTTGCTGGCCTTTTGCCAACAACAGACTATCCCGTTGCGGGTGTTATCGCGCGAAACCGTTGCTGCGCGGGCGTGGGTAACGCAGCCATCGGATTGGGTGAAACAAAACGTGGGATTGCCTGGTGTGTGTGAACCCTGCGCCTTGATTGCCAGTCCGCGTGGTCGGTTAATCGTACCCAAATTAGCTTTAAACGGCGTTGCGGTGGCAATCGTCGAAGATCATTATGGAATAGAGTAAATATGACTGGTGTATTAAATTTAGTGTCGGTAGGCCCAGGCTTTGCCGATTTGATCGTACCACGCGCAGAAGCGGCGTTAAAAAATAGCGATGTGATCGTTGGCTATGAACTGTATTTACGGTGGATTGAGCCTTGGCTAGCAGGTAAAGAAATCCACACGCCACCGCTGACCCAAGAACGCGAGCGCGCTTTATTGGCGATTGAAAAAGCCCGCAGCGGTGCGAAAGTGGCGTTAATATCCAGCGGCGATATTGGCATTTACGCGATGGCGGCGCTGGCGTTTGATGAAATGCGTGAAGAGGATGACTATGAGGTCAACGTTATTCCTGGCATTACCTCGGCTAATGCCTGTGCGTCACTGCTCGGCTCGCCGTTGTCGCATGACTTTGCCACACTGAGCTTATCGGATTTACTCTGTCCGTGGGATTGGATTGAGCAGCGCGGTAGGCATATTGCCCAAGCGGATCTGGCTTGTGTGTTATATAACGTGCAGAGCGTGGGACGGTCGCAAGGCGTGTATCGCATTCTGGCGATTATGCTGGAGTCAAAATCACCTAAAACGCTGTGTGGTGTGGTGCGTAATGCGTATCGCCCCGATCAGTCGGTCAGTATTCATCTTCTGGAAGACCTGCCGTCCTTGCAATTTGATATGCTCACCACGCTTGTCATCGGCAATCGTTTTACCCAGCGTAAACGCGGCTTTATCTTTACGCCGCGCGGCTACAATGCGTGGGAAACACCACAAGAAGAATCGTTTAAGCAAGATTTACCCCAGCACGCCTTCTGGATTTTTTCGGGTACTAGCGACGGCAATGCGTTGGCTAATCATCTCGCCGCTCAGGGTTATCCAGTGGTAATCTCCACGGCAACGGAATACGGCGGCGATGTCGCGGCGCAGCATTGTCCTAACGTATCGGTTTGGGCAGGACAGCAAGGCGTTGAAGCACGCAAACAAGCGTTGCAGCAGTATCAGGCACGGGGATTAATCGACGCAACCCACCCTTATGCCTGTTTAATGTCAGAGCAATTGATGGGCTTATCGCAAAGTTTGGGTATGCCTTATTTGCGCTATGAGCGTGCCAGTGTGTTTTCTGCCGATTCTGCCCAGTTATGCAGTTCTCCCCAACAAGCGGCTGAACAAGCGATTGCCGTGGGCAAACGTATCTTTCTCTCAACCGGTTCTAAAGATTTAGCGACCTTTCTGAAAGCCCCTGATGCTGAACAGTGCGAATGGTTTGTCCGCGTTACGCCAGAACCCGAATTCATTCAACGCGCGATTGATTTAGGATTGCCGCGCAGCCACATCTGCGCCATGCAAGGGCCGTTTTCACAGGCGTTTAATGAAGCCTTATGGCGCGATTGGGCGATTGATTGCGTGGTCAGTAAAGATTCCGGCGATGCCGGCGGCTATCAGGCGAAAGTTGCGGCAACACAAGCGCTCGCTATTCCGTTGTTAGTTATTGAACGCCCAAAACTTGATTACCCATTGATGTCATCCACTTTCGATGACGTATTGCAACACGCACACACATGGCCATGAACGCATTAATCCCCGTTACCATCGTCACCGGATTTTTGGGTTCGGGTAAAACAACGCTGCTTAGCAGCCTGATTAAGCATAAGCAAGATCGGCGACTGGCTTTGTTAATCAATGAGTTTGGTGAAGTTGCTATCGATGGGGCGTTGATCCGTGACGAATCGGCAAACAGCCAGTACGTCCAGATTCACGATTTTCCGCACGGTCTGATTGCTTACAGTGATGACGAACAGTTTATTCCCACCTTACAGGCTATTGCCGACCGTCGCGCACAAGTCGATCATGTGTTGATTGAAACCTCTGGCTTGGCTTTGCCGACTGCAATTATGGAATTGTTGCAATCACCCGAACTGGCGGAAAGCTTCATTCTGGATGCAACGTTGGCTGTAGTCGATACGCCGTTATTGCTCGCCAATGAATTCGAAGGCAATCAAACGCAAACCAGTCCAGAAGACGCTGTTGCCAGCTTGTTTGAGCAGCAACTTGAATACGCCGATGTGGTGGTATTAAACAAAATCGACGCGCTGGATGAAGATGCTTTACTACGTGCTGAAACGCGCATCCGCGAACGTGCGCCGAACGTGCGCTTTCTGGAACTGGCCTATCAGGCAAAACTGGATATTCGGCTGGCTTTAGGTCTGCGTTTGCATCAACCGACTTTAGTAACGCAACAACACCGTTTTACGCCGCTGGCTGCTATGCCCAACGCCAATACGGGGGTATTGGATAATCAACGGTTGGTTGACGGTCACGCGCATTCCGGTTTAGCAAATCATAGTCACGGCTTGGCAACGCACAAACATTTTCATGAACAAGATCCAGGCTGGTTATCGTTTGTGTTACGCAGCCAAGACCCGCAGCAGCCGGATATACTGAAAAGCGCACTAACTGAAACCGCCAAAGCTGACCCTGTGTTACGCATTAAGGGATTTATACTGACGGAGCATTCAGAAGACGCGATACTTGTGCAAGGTGTGCGTACCCGCATGGCTATCAGCCACATTGCCACAAAAAAGTCAGCACAAGCTTCTGAAATAGTTTTTATTGGTTATCATCTTAACCGTAACAAGGTGGCGGCGCGGTTGTCGGAATTGACGGCTACCTTGTGGCAATAAACTCAGCATAACTTGCAGGGCATGAAGGAAAAATATATGCAATTCGATATTGATATGAAGTCAGCACATAAAGAACTCTTTATGTCCATGCGTAAATTGCTGATCGAAGATTATAAGCTAAAGGAAATCAAAAAAGACCGGATAACTACATATTCTGATCATAAAAGCGGAATATGTCATATGAGAACCATGGTACATGGAATCGATATTGGATTCCTTAAAGGTATCCGCTTGGAAGATAAGTATGGATTGCTGACGGGCACAGGAAAAGTAATGAGAGTTATTTCAATGGAAACTTTAGATGTTGATTGTGTTAAGTACTATATTGACCAAGCGATCAATATAAATACTGAAAAACCATGAGCTTGCGAGAAGTAAGCGCCAAACCAAAAAGGAAAGCGAAGAAGAGCCCATTGATTCAATTTCTTCAGCGTTGAAACAACCAAAGGCCCGCTCTAACTAATATCCGGCTTACCCTTTAAGCAACATTTCAACGACTTCCCAATCATTTACTGCAACAGATTCAAAAGGCTCTTCATAACGAATTTTTACCCCACGCAATGGATAGGCTTTTTTCGTATTCAATTCTTGTTGCTCATATAGTAAACCTAAGCGAAAATAATGAATTAAATAATAAAGTTCGTTAAGTTTATCGCTTGGAATATGATTGATTTCATTAATAATTTGTTCTTGTAAAATGACTTATTCTCCAGCCGGGTAGTCTAGTTACGCAGCTTTTTGTTTCATTTGTGACAACAACATGCTTTCAATGCTTAGATGATAATCCAACTCAGGCCACTCTATGCCAGTACCTTGACAAATAAAATGGTAATTAGCCAGTTGTTTGAATGTACCTGCTTGCAGTTCTTTGTACCATGACATGGGCGTTAATATAACGCGACCATCTTCAAGCTCAACGTGCAAATGACGATCATCAAAATGCACCGATTTACCTTTAACTAAAATACTCATTCCATCTCCTTTCTTGTCAGCCCTGTGATTTCCCACAATCAATAAAGCTTTTTTTATATCTTTTGGCTTCATGTTTGTGTTAGTCACTTTTAGTGACGTGTGTCGATTTTAGCAAAATTACCACCTTTCATTACATGAATGTGCTTAGGTTCATGTTCGTTTGCATAAAAGAAAAACTTAAATCCTTCAAAAATTAGTAAAGTTGGCATATTTTTTTTCTGCCGATTAGGTTAGGTGGACAACGCTTTTCTGCCCACCCTTATTGCCTAATAAATCCCCAATTTCTTTTCCAAATAATGGATATTCTGCCCACCTGCTGCAAAAGCGCTGTCATTCATAATGTCCTGCTGCAAAGGGATATTGGTTTTAATGCCGTCTATGATGAGCTCACTTAAGGCCGTATTCATACGGGCGATGGCGCTTTGCCGGTCATCGCCGTGAGCAATCAGTTTGCCTATCATGGAATCGTAATAAGGCGGGACTTTATAGCCGTTATAAATGTGTGTTTCACAGCGAATACCGGGGCCGCCGGGCATGTGGAACTGATCAATCGTGCCGGGGCAGGGCATGAATGTCCTTGGGTCTTCTGCATTTAAACGGCACTCAATGGCATGGCCGGTAATTTTGACTTGATCCTGAGTGATGGATAGCGGTTCTCCTGCGGCAATGCGCAGTTGTTCTTTAACAATATCAAACCCTGTCACCATTTCTGTAACAGGATGTTCAACCTGTACGCGGGTGTTCATTTCGATAAAAAAGAATTCACCTTTTTCATATAAAAATTCAAAAGTACCTGCGCCTAAATAGCCAATATCAATACAGGCTTTTGCACAACGTTCGCCTATGAGTTTGCGTTGCTCCGCAGTGATGCCGGGGGCGGGGGCTTCTTCAACTACCTTTTGATGGCGGCGTTGCATGGAGCAGTCACGTTCGCCTAAATGGATGGCATGGCCGTGGGCATCCGCCATCACTTGAAACTCAATGTGACGTGGATCTTCCAGAAATTTTTCCATGTAAACAGTCGGGTTGCCGAAGGCGCTACCTGCTTCAGCTTTGGTCATGGCGATGGCATTGATAAGCGCTGATTCTGTATGTACAGTACGCATACCTCTACCGCCGCCACCGCCAGCGGCTTTAATAATAACCGGATAGCCAATTTCGTGAGCCATTTTCAGGTTTTTCTTATCATCATCTGACAAGGGATCGTTATTGCCGGGGACGCAAGGAATTCCAGCAGCCAGCATGGCGTTCTTAGCGGAAATTTTGTCGCCCATCATGCGTATGGTTTCTGAATTCGGGCCGATAAAAACAAAGCCGCTTTGCTTAACTTTTTCAGCAAAGTCGGCATTTTCGGATAGGAAGCCGTAACCGGGATGAATGGCTTCGGCATCGGTTACTTCAGCGGCGCTGATAATAGCGGGAATATTTAAGTAGCTGTCAGCGGATGCGGCAGGGCCAATACACACAGACTCATCAGCCAGTCGTACATGTTTAAGATCCCGGTCTGCTTCAGAATGAACCGCTACCACCTTAACGCCTAATTCTCTACATGCGCGTAAAATGCGCAAGGCGATTTCGCCTCGATTGGCGATGACTATTTTATCGAACATGAATATCCCCGTTTTCCGTGTTATTCAATGATGAATAAAGGTTGGCCATATTCGACCGGTTCCGCATTATCAACCAATATTTTAGTAATAACGCCGCTTTTATCGGCTTCAATTTGATTAAGAATTTTCATCGCTTCGATGATGCACAACGTATCGCCAGTCAGTACGGATTGCCCGACTTCCACGAAAACTTTTGTCCCAGGTGATGCTGAGCGGTAAAACGTACCAACCATTGGTGATTTAACTATATGCCCGGTTATTTTGTCTTCTGGGGGCGTAGCCGTAGCATTCGATGTGGCCGACACAGCCATGGCGACAGGCGCAGGCGCGTATGCGAGTTGCGCAGGCGGGGCAGAGTAACGGCTAATACGAATCGATTCTTCGCCCTCTTTAATCTCCAGTTCGGCAATGTCGGATTCTTCAATAATTTCGATGAGTTTTTTTATTTTTCTAATGTCCATGATTAGGGTCTCCCGGTTAATATCTGATGAGCGGCCTGTAAGGCCAGTTCGTATCCTGTTGCTCCTAATCCGCAGATAACGCCTTCGGCAATATCTGAAAAATAGGAATGTTTTCTAAAAGGTTCGCGTGCGTGGATGTTTGATAAATGAACCTCTATAAATGGGATTCTGGTTGCCAGCAGGGCATCGCGGATAGCGACACTGGTGTGGGTAAATGCCGCTGGATTGATAATGAT
>JAYVGW010000211.1:0-10003 GCA_043771735.1 Methyloglobulus sp. | reverse complement strand
AGTTGAAATTTTGCTATACGATACACTAGCCTTATTTCAAATTCCTTAAGCGGGACGCGGTTTGCAAGGCCTTTCCTAGCACTTTCCGATGTTAATCATCAATAATGCAAAAACACCGCCCTGATTAAAACGGCCTGCCCTTAGGGCAAGGCAAAAGCGGCATTCATATAATCAGCAAGATAGCCCAGGAAATTGAAGGCATTAAGCCGCCACTCGCTGCAACATCAGCTTACCGATGCCAAGAAAGTTGGGCCTTAATAACTTTTGAATGGCGGAAGATTGAAACGAAAACTCCAGCGGGACCAAAAAGCTGGAGTTTCCATAGTCTACTTAAAGAAATGCACTGCGAAAAATTAATTTTTTGACTTTAGAATATCCCTGATTTCAGCCAGCAATACTTCTTCTTTGGTGGGTGCTGGCGGCGCTTCTGGTGCTGGCGGTTCTGTTTTTTTCATTTTGTTCATCAACTTTATCGCCATAAAGATAGCAAATGCAACAATGGTGAAGTCAACCACCGCTTGAATAAAGTTTCCATAATTCAACATTATAGCTGGCGTTTTGTCATCAACAGCTTCCTTCAAAACGACCCCAAGCTTGGCAAAATCAACGCCGCCCATTAATATCCCGATCGGTGGCATAATGACATCAGCGACTAAAGACGAAACGATTTTGCCAAATGCACCGCCGATAATAACACCGACTGCCAAATCGACCACATTGCCTTTCATCGCAAATTCTTTGAACTCTTGCATCATACTCATAATTAATTTCCCTCATTCTCATGATAAAAAGGTTTACTATTGCTTAAAACAGCGCTTAGATGAATTGAATGCTCCCAAGCCCTGGATCTAATTATCGAATGAATCCATTGAAATGTATAGTTTTTTGGTAATTATTACTTGTCAAGTTTATTATTCAAGCCCTTGTTTTTCAGTCTGTCATCATTTCGTCATACTCAAACGGCTAAAATACTGCGTCTAAATCCAACCATTAATTATGTCAAAGTTAAATATCCTGATCGTTGAAGACGAACCCTCCATACGGGGCATGCTGATGATAGTGCTTGAACAGGCCGGTTTTTCGCCTATAGCAGCATCAGAAGTTGATTCTGCACAAAAAATTCTGGCAGACAGCTTCCCTGACCTGATTTTGTTGGATTGGATGCTGCCCGGTATCAGCGGCGTAGAATGGGCCAGACGCTTGAAACAAGACCCAAGTTACCGAGAATTGCCCATCATTTTACTGACCGCCAGGGGCGAAGAAGAAGATAAGGTCAGGGGACTGGAAATTGGCGCTGACGACTACCTTACCAAACCCTTTTCACCCAAAGAATTGGTGGCAAGGATACGCGCCGTATTACGCAGGACCGGCAAATTACAGGGCTTGTCACAAATCACTTTGGGCGACCTTATACTTGACACCGAGCAACACCGGTTAAGCATTGGTGAAAAACAACTGGATGTTAGTCCAACCGAATTCCGCTTAATGCAATTTTTTATGACCCACCCGGACAAAGTTTTTAGCCGCAGCCAACTACTTGACCAAGTTTGGGGGCGCAGCGTGTATATTGAAGAGCGTACCGTCGATGTCCATATCCGGCGCTTGCGAAAAATTCTTGGCAGTTACGGTAAAGAAGATTTAGTGCAAACGGTACGGGGCTTCGGTTATCGGTTTTCATTGCTAGACTGATACGAATGACTGCCTGGAAAAAAGAACTTGGCTGGACGATCCTGCTGTTACTGGTCGTAGCACTGGTCGGCAGCATAACGGGATTGTTTATCCCCTTATTGTTTTTATTGACAGTTGGGATGTTAGTTTGGCAAGTCACCCAGATTAACCGTTTTGAACGCTGGATAAGTAACGGCGGACGGGGAAAATACCCCAAGGCAAAAGGTATTTGGGAAGATATTTATTACCACGTTTACCAGATAAAAAAGAGCGAAAAAAAACGCAAAAAGAAGCTGGGCAAAATTATCGACCAATTCAGGAAATCAACGGATGCCCTGCCTGATGCCGCCGTTGTGCTGGGCAAGGATGATGAAATCGAATGGGCTAACACCGCCGCAAAAAACGTACTGGGCTTACAATCGTCAGACCGGGGGCAACGCATCCCTAACCTTATCCGTTTCCCCATTTTCGTCCGTTACCTTAAGTCCGGTAACTTCAACGAAACCATCATCATGCCCTCCCCCACTAACAGCCACGTCACCCTGGCGGTGCGGGTCGTCAGCTATGGTGCGGGTTTGCGCCTGTTGTTAGCGCAGGATGTCACGCAACTGCGGAAAATGGAGCAGATGCGTAGGGATTTTGTCGCCAACGTCTCCCACGAGTTACGGACACCATTGACCGTATTGAAAGGCTACCTGGAAACCCTGCAAGAGCTGGATGAACCGCTAGTGCCATTACTTAGCCATTCGTTCCAGCAAATGCAAGAGCAGACCGAACGGATGCAATACCTGGTTGACGATTTGCTGCTGCTGTCTAACCTTGAGACACAACCGAAGAAAACGCATTGTGTTGACGTCCCCACGCTCTTAAGCAAAATTTGCAAAGAAAGCGAAAACCTTCATAACAGCGCGGGACGCATCGAATTGAGCCTGGACACATCCGCCCACCTCTACGGCGATGAACAGGAGTTGCGTAGTGCGTTTTCCAACTTGCTCGGCAATGCCCTGAAATATTCGCCCAAAGAATCGCCGGTTAAAATACGTTGGCATCAAAGCGAACAAAACCTGGTGCTGGACGTTGTAGACCAGGGCGAAGGCATTAACGAAACCGAAATCCCAAGGATTACCGAACGTTTTTACCGCATTGATGTGCGCCGCGCCAATAAAGTGGCGGGCACCGGATTAGGCCTGGCCATTGTCAAGCACGTTCTGCTGCGGCATGATGCCCGTTTAGCCGTTACCAGCGAGCTATACAAAGGCAGTACGTTTAGTTGTGCATTTCCTTTGGAAAGGAAATGTTAAAAATTTCTCCAGTCTATTTCCCAAATATCCACTTGATATGGTTAACCATATCCTTGATCGAATTCTCTTTGATTGTCTTGATAAGCTCATCCACTTTAAACGGATGATGCCGTTCATAAGCCACGCCATGTTGGGGCGCATCGGCTAAACCAGTTGCCCTGGCATGATCCACAAAGCCTTTGTTCTTCCAGAAAAATGCGCCGGGCATGGTGGTTGGGATGACCAACACGAAGAATAATGAACGTCCGAATGCTGCCATGACGAGCATGGTTGTCACTAATATTAATCCCAACATAGCGCCAGTGACACCCGATAAACCTGTCATTGCTACAACAGTCGCTAAAGCCAGATTGAACGCTAACAGTCCATTACGGAGAATATAGGATTTTCCGTATTCGGTGACTTGTTGGTAATAAGATGCTGCGCCTTCATGTTCTGCCCCTTGCATGGCCTTGGCGTGGGCAATATGGCCTATACCTTCGACAGTCAAACCTAAAACCATAAAGAAACCCAGGATGTGCATCAACGTCTGCATCCCAGCACTCGCCAATGGTAGAATGCACGCGCTGACAACAGCAATTATCAATGCACCGATACTCAGCATCGTGCCGAAGAAGGCAGTGCCTGTTTGCCAGTGGTTCCAGAATGGCCGTGCGGGGATACGGTATAGCTTGTACATGTAATACAAGCCTATCGCGCCGCTCAACACCCCAATTACGGCAAAAATATTGGCAATAATGCTAAGTACTGCGTTATCAAATAGTGCAAAAACCGCATAACCCAGCAGACCCGTGTAAAACATGGAAACCCCGGCAATCTCACGACTAACCGGGGATAAACGCAAATTATTAAAGCCACGGTAAAAGCGGTGCGGCTTACCTAGGTGCATATTCAGCTTGAATAGCCCCACGGTACTCACAGCAACGATCAAAAAGATTAACGGGGTGAACGCGCTGGAGTTTTTCAGCACGAGAACCGGGTTAATACCGAACCAGATTCCGAGCATCAGCATGGAGAAAGCCCCTACCGTAGCCTGCGTACACAGGGTGAAAATCACATGAGCGCTTTCGTGGCTGGTCAGCAGCTTGCGAAAGTTCCAGTGCCGCGCCCTGCCCTGCTTCTCATCAACGACTGTTTTGAATTTATCTTGCGCGTCGTCACGATGATATTTCAGTGGCATATCGTCGGTACGGGTCATTTCCCGATGTGTCGTACGTGTTTGTTGGAAGCGGATATTGGGATGGGTAATATCGGTGGTAGGAAATCCGGGGATTTCAGCTTTAGCCTGGATGCGGTTTTCGGGGATGTTTTCGATTACACCGAAATCCAGTGCATTGCCTAAACAAGCGGCAACGCAGGCAGGTTTCAGGTTAACTTCTAACCGATCAACACACATATTACACTTAGAGACTTCACCCTTAACCGGATCTAGCTGCGGTGCATTATACGGGCAGACCCAAGTGCAGTACCCACAACCAAAGCAGATATCCGGGTCTTGCAACACCGCGCCGTATTCGGCGAATTTGGTGTAAGCGCGGGTTGGGCAACCGGTTAGGCAAACCGGATCATCACAATGGTTGCAGGCCATTGAGATGTTAATGCGCTGATAATCTGGGTACGTGCCGCCTTCGACAAAACCGACGGAACGAAACGCGATATGAGCTGGTACGTCGTTCTTTTCGCTACAAGCCGATTCGCAGGCATGGCAACCGATACAGTTGTCGGCATTGAAATAAAACCCATGCTGTTTATAGCGGTCAGGATTTTCACCTATCGCCGCATCACCATTGATGTTCAGGCTCTTACATCTCAACTCGCTGCCTTCATCGGTCAACTCGATGTTAAGGTTGTAGCGGTTTTTTTCCTTACTTTCTGGGTTGTTCAGGAAAGCGTATTTGGGTTCGTCGTCGCGTACTTCAAACATAATTTCTTAACTTTTAGGGTTTTGATAGGGCTTCAAGTCAGCCAATGTTCAATTTTCAAACGCTTTATCCTAGCGAAATGTTTATGATTATTAGTGACAAGAGAAAACTTATTGGCAATCGCAATACTTGCAATCATTAAATCCATATCAGCAATGAGGCTGCCATCTTTTTTTAATCGGGCTTTTTCCATAGCGAAGGTCATACTCGCTTTTTCATCAAACTCAAGAATATGAAAATTCGCTAAAAAAGCAATCACTTTAGCCAGATTCTGCTCAACTTTTGCCGAATTAAAAACCCCATACATCAATTCCGCTGCATTAATCCGAGTGGTAAAAATATTTTCGATTGGATGTGCGCTTAACTTATCGACTATCTCTTGCTGACCTTTCAAGAAATAAATCAAAATATCACTGTCGATGACGACGTTCATAACCCGAAATCAATATCTTTGCTGTTTTTATCCCGTTGGATAATGTCCAAAATACTATCTGCTTCGCCTGCATCCAGTGACCCTGCGAATTGTAAGAGTGCATTCCTTTTGGTTTTTAATGACGCAGCATATTGAGTAATCGCTTCTTCAATTACGCCTGTTTTTGTCGTATGCAAGTCTTTTGCCAGGACACTAATTGTCGTTAATATGGCTTCATCCAACCTATAGTTTGTTGCTTGTTTCATTGGGTGACCTCAATTGCAAAAAATTGTAAATACATATTACATTTATTATTATATTAATGTAAATACATTTTTATGGGTTTAGCACCCTTCTTGGGGTTTTGGGCGGCTTACCCATTCCCGCTGACACATTTTTGTACAACCCTGTCACCCGACATCTTGCTAATAAGTACGCGATTCCTTGCTTAATTGCGCGGCGAAATCTTGATCAACATGCTCAATATTCACAGCGGATTGTTTGAATGCCGGTTGTCTGGAATGGGGATCCAATAAGCCCAACGTCAAGCGGTTAACGCAATCGAAAAAATGAAACGGAATAAACACCATGTTTCTCGGTACGCGATGCGTTAGCATCACCATGACGACAGCATCACCACGGCGGGAAGTGACCCGGACATAGGTTTGATGCTTGATGCCCAATTCTTCTGCCGCATCAGGACTCATTTCCATGAACGGGATGGGGCTGAACTTGTTATTATTGCCGATCTTGCCGGTTTTGGTGCGGGTATGCCAGTGTTCGACCAGACGACCGGAATTCAGCCAGAACGGGAACTGCTCGTCCGGCACTTCATTATTGTTGATAAAAGGTAATGGGATGAGTTTCGCCTTACCATCAGGATAACAAAAGGTGGCAGGTTTCGTGTACAAGCGTTGTGTACCTTTAGCGTCCTGTGCGGCTTGCGCTTCGGTATAAGGCCATTGGATACCGCGTTGCTGCTCGATCAAATCATGGTTCATGCCGCTTATATCGCACAGCCTGCCTTTGGAAAGCTGCTTCATTTCTTCAAAGACCTCGGCGGGACGTTCAGGGAAATGGATTTTTTGACCATTCTCAAAGCGTTGAGCCAGCTCGTTAAAAATCTGCATGTCCGATTTGGAATCGGCATAAGGTTGTTTGACTTGGCGGGTAAGATTGACTCGGCGCTCGGTATTGGTGAATACACCTTCTTTTTCTGCCCAGATTCCCGCTGGCAAAAAAATGTGCGCGTATTGGCTGGTTTCCACATCAGTATACGCATCTTGTACGACCAAACATTCCAGCTTTTCCAGGGTTTTACGGATACGCGGCGTATTCGCCATTGAGGTCATGGGGTTGGTGGCGACCAGCCACAGACCCTTGATTTCACCAGTTTCTATCGCAGGGAAAATATCGGTTTCCGTTAGCCCACGTTTCTTGGGAAAAAACTCAGGGTCTATACCCCAAAACTTGGCTATTTCCTCGCGGTCTTCCGGTTTTTCCAAGGCGCGGTAACCCGGCAAGCCGGAGCAGGAAGACCACTCACGCGTCCCCATCGCATTGCATTGTCCAGTAATCGACAGGCTGGTGCCGCCGGGCTTGCCAATATTGCCCGTGACCAGGTTTAAGTTATTGATGCCCACCACGCCATCGGAGCCGTGGGTACTCTGGTTGATGCCCATCGTCCAGATACTCATCGCCCGATTGGCTTTGGCATAAAGCCGCGCCACGGTGCGGATGGTATCTTCATCTATGCCGCACAGCGCGGCGGCGCTAGTCGGGTCATAGTTTTGGACTTCTTTCGCCAACTCGTCAAAACCGTTGGTGTTGGCATTGATATAGTCGCGGTCTTCCAACCCTTCTTTAAGTATGACGTGGATTAGCGCATTTTGCAGCACGACATCCGTACCTGGGGTGATGGGCAAATGGATGTCGGCATTTTGGGCAAAGATGGTCACACGAGGATCTATGACAATCAGTGGAAACTTACGTTTCTCCAACGCTTCTTTCAGCCGCCAATAAATGATCGGGTGCTGCTCAGGCAGATTGGAACCCCAGGCAATCAGGCAGTCGGTATGGTCAAAATCCTCATAGCAGCCAGGAGGGCCGTCCGAACCAAACGAGCGTTTATATCCCGAAACCGCCGAGGCCATACATAAGGTAGTATTGCCGTCGTAGTTGTTGGTGCCAATCACGCCGCGCACCAGTTTGCCCAGGGTATAAAATTCTTCGGTGAATATTTGCCCTGTAGATACCACGGCAAACGAATCCCGTCCGTACTTGGCCTGAATACGCTTGATTTCTGATGCCATTTTATCCAGAGCGGGATCCCATGCACTCACTGAATAAGGCTGATGGATGTAATCACGCATCAAAGGTGTGGCTGCACGGCCAATCGCTTCAAAAACCTCATATTCAAAATGACCTTTGAGGCAGAGTTTGCCGCGATTGACATCAGCGCCACCTACGCCCCGTGATGCAACAGGCTGGCCTTCCACATTCGTGCCAATTTCAATAGCACATCCGGTAGAGCAATAGCCGCAGGTGGAGTACGTCCACTTGACCACGCCCTTGTCGGCCATTTTGATGGGATTTTTTATATTTCTTCCAAATAACATACGGCTATAGAAAACTTAAATAATCATATTTATATAGTTCCCAAGCTCCTGCGTACCCACAGGGCATAAATGGGAATTCATCTAGCAACGCTCTGCCGTTGCATGACTCTGGAGCATCACCAACGGCATTCCCACGCTGGAGCGTGGGAACGATGTAATCTGTGTATATCAGTTTTATCCGTGTCATTTGTGTGCTATTAATTCACACAATCCGGCAACTCAATAGTCCCCTTTGCAAACAGCACCGCCGCACCCCCAACCCGCAAGGCCACAGATTCATGGCCTTTATTATCCATTTCCAGGTTAATGACACTGCGGCGGCTCCCAGCATCGCCCCTATCGACAGCGAAAACGTGCGTACCTTTTTGGGTGTGTTCAAAAGAACATAAGTAAGCCGCAAATGCAGGCATGGCGCTGCCTATCGGTGGATCGTCATAGATTCCGATATGTGGCCCTAACAGTCGAGCATTAAAATCGGAGTCGGCAAAAGGTGTTTTAGGTGCAAACAATAATATTTCCTGGGCGGCTGTTTGCGGCGCGATGGATTGGCTCCAGGCCGCACTGTTAAATTTAGCTTGCCTGACCGTTTCATAATTCCAGACCGGAACTATCAAGTAAGGAAAGCCGCAAGAAACCAAACGCGGTGAGTATTTTTTATGATCCAGCTCGGTTTGCTTGATGCCTAAAAAACTCGCCAGTTCTTCATCGGTCGGCGCAAAGCGGTCTACGATTGAAACTACTGTACGGGCAAATTGCACAAACGTAGGTTTACCGTCAACCGCTGTGATATTGACATCAATCGACCCTATATTCTGTTCGAGAACGATAGGAGTAATTCCATCCTCTAAGGGAATATCACCGCACAACCCGAGGACATAAGCAGTCGCAATAATCGGATGCCCTGCAAAATCGACTTCCTTTTTAGGGGTAAAAATCCGCATTTTGCGTAGGGTATCGTTCCGTTTAGGATGAAAGACAAAAACCGTTTCGGACAGGTTCAACTCCCTGGCGAGGAGCTGCATCGTTATTTCGTTTAAGCCATCAGCATTGGGGAATACGGCTATTTGCGCGCCATTGAACAGTTGTGTGGTGAAAACGTCTGCTACGTAATAATCGTATTTCATGCGCGGACCTTTTCGTGAACGAAGCCTTCAGTGGCATCAGCGGTGGCCACCTGCACCTCAACCCTGCCATTAAGGATACGGGCTGGATAAACTGGGACAGCGATCTGCCCGTCTTCAACGCAAACACCCGTCTTCAAGCTGAAATGTTGCTTGTATAACGGTGAGGCCACGACAGGCTCGCCTTTGATATCACCTATCACCCCACGCGACAATACGTTGGCCTTGCCTATCGGATCGTAGTTATGGAGGGCGTAAACTGCCTGTTCTTTAGCCATGTAAAAAATTGCCACTTGCTGGCCATCAACCAACGCGCACACACCTGAGTCCGGCTGCAAATCATCCGCACTACAAACATTCTTCCATGCTGCATTTCCTACAGGTGCCATCAAGCAACCTCCATCATCTTGAAATGCTTGCGTTCTTCCTCATCGGCGGGCCGAAGTTGACCGCGCTCCTCGACAAATACCACGTTATCGTCGGGCTGGTCGCTGTTAATAAAGTGACGGAACCGTTTCAACTTGGTTTCGTCTTCAATCGTGGTTTTCCATTCGCATTGGTAAGTGTCGATGACATGTTCCATTTGCTGCTCTAGTTGCTCACATAAGCCAAGCTTGTCGTCAATGACCACAGATTTCAGGTAATCCAGTCCGCCCTCCATGTTTTCCATCCAAACGGATGTACGTTGCAGACGGGCTGCTGTGCGTACATAAAAAATCAGGAAGCGGTCGATGTATTTGATGAGGGTTTCTTTATCCAAGCCGGTGGCGAATAAATCCGCATGGCGCGGCTTCATGCCACCATTGCCGCAGACATAAAGATTCCAGCCAGTTTCCGTAGCGATAACGCCGACATCCTTACCCTGTGCCTCCGCACATTCGCGGGTACAACCAGATACGGCAAACTTGAGCTTATGCGGCGAACGCAAGCCTTTGTAACGATTTTCCAATTCAATTGCCAA
>JAYVGW010000210.1:0-6897 GCA_043771735.1 Methyloglobulus sp. | reverse complement strand
GCTACCGATTGACTATGGGGTTATGTTTGAAATCTAGGCGTGATGCGGGTTTCAGGGCGACTTTACGCATTTACGAAGGAATCCTTACGCTTAGCCAGGCACGTTGCTGAGTATAGAAATGCAGGGTACGAAGATGTTAACGCAGGAAAATTGATGTACCCATATCTCAAAAACATCCAGGATAAACGATATATAGAAATTTTGAGATTGTTGAATATTGATTCCGTAAAAGAAAAAAACAAACCAAATTTGTTTATGGATGCTTATCATCTTTTAACTGCAGAAAAGGCGGGGTGTCGATATTTTTTGACAACGGATTCGCCCATTTTAAATCAATTTTCCTGTCAACCTATGAAAGCGATTAGCCCTTGCATTTTAGCAAAGGAACTTGGAGTTATAAGTGCATAGCCTTTGTAGGTTGGGTTACGGCGCACGGTTAACTTGATTGGTATCTTGGCTTGATTTGTTTTGTGCGCCTAACCCAACCTACGATAAGGCCGTAAGGCGCAATAACTGAAAGGCATAGCGCCGGATATTTAATATCTCATGCGGCGTAATACGCTACGCTATTACGCCCTACATTCTAACCAACAGGAAACAACTATGCCAATTAACATCACCTGGGTTGATAACTGCGATGGCGAAGAAGTGGTCGAAAGGCTGCATACACCCGTTTGCGCTATTAAAATTCATCGTCGGCAAGACGTGATTACCCACATCGAATGGGATTTTTTACAAGACACTGACGCAACAGAAAATAATGACAAATACACTCTCGATTTCTGGCCTGAGCCGAAACAAACCATCAGCCTGAAATTATTAAAACAAGGCACACCCCATCAAAATAAAGTCTGGACGGAATTGTTAAAAATCCCATTGGGTGAAACGCTAACCTATTCCGGCTTGGCAAAAAAAATTGGCTCCGCCGCCCGTGCTGTCGGCAATGCGTGCCGCACCAATCCTTATCCGCTGCTTATCCCCTGTCATCGCGTGGTTTCGGTAAGCGGCATGGGCGGATACAGCGGTCATCGACATGGCGAATATATGCTTATCAAAGAAAAGCTTCTGGCATACGAAGCTGATATAGTTAAGTTAGGAAAATAAACTCCCTCTCCTGCTGGAGAGGGTTGGGGTGAGGAGAATAAAAATGGAAAAATGCTTTTTTAACTCCCCTCATCCTAACCTTCTCCCTCGAGGGAGAAGGGACTGAATTGTTTGGTTTACCTATAAGATCTCCAAAAACGTGCAAAATCTCGCATTAATCGACCAATTCCTTGATGCCGTGTGGGTAGAACAGGGCTTGAGCGAAAACACGCTCGCCGCTTATGGCAGCGACCTCAGGATTTTTGCCCATTGGTTGAAAGACAAATCTTTGCTCGACGTTAACACGGGCGTAATTTCAAGCTTTCTTGCCAGCCGCTATCAAGAAGGTATCGGCAGCCGTTCATCAGCCCGTATATTATCAAGCTTGCGGCGGTTTTACGGTTATTACATCCGAGAAAACAACATTACGATTGACCCGACTGCGTTGATAGAATCGCCGCATATTGGCAGGCCGTTACCCAGTTCGTTGACTGAAGAAGATGTGGAACTGTTGCTGAATGCCCCAGAAACTGCGCATGTTTTGGGTTTTCGGGACAAAACGATGCTGGAAATGTTGTATGCGACGGGACTTCGGGTAACGGAGCTGGTCAATTTAACACTGGATCAGGTTAGCTTAAGGCAAGGCGTGGTCAGGATCGTCGGCAAGGGCAATAAAGAACGGCTGGTGCCGGTCGGCGAAGAAGCGATGAGTTGGCTGGAAAACTATCTTAACGAAACCAGAAAAAGCCTGTTGGGTGAGCGGCAATGCTCTTATGTTTTCGTCACTAACCGTGCGGATAGCATGACTCGGCAGGCGTTCTGGCATATCATTAAGCGCCATGCCCTTAAGGCGGGTATCAGCAAAAGCTTGTCGCCGCATACCTTACGCCACGCCTTCGCAACACATTTGTTGAACCATGGTGCTGACTTGCGGGTTGTGCAGTTGTTATTGGGGCATTCGGATTTATCGACCACCCAAATCTACACCCATATTGCCAGCGAACGGCTAAAAGAATTACATACCAAATATCATCCACGAGGATAACAGCAACATGCCGCAACAAATCCACCCTACCGCTTATATTGCCCCGAATGCAAAACTGGGCGACAACGTGATCGTTGGCCCTTTTGCCGTCTTGGAAAATGATGTTGAAATTGGTGACGGCTGCCAGATAGGCGCACATGCGGTTGTGCAGCCTTATGTAAAAATGGGGACAGGCAATGTGTTACATCCGCATGTCGTCTTGGGCGATTTACCGCAAGACACTAGCTTTAAGGCGGAAACGGTGAGCTGGTTAATTATTGGCGACAATAATGTGTTCCGGGAAGGTTTTACCGCGCATCGTTCTGCCAAAGAAAACGGTGAAACGCGCATCGGTTCTGGTTGTTTTTTTATGAACAACAGCCACGTGGCACACGATTGTATTGTCGGAAATGGCGTTATTTTTGCGAATAATGTTGCCATTGGCGGTTATGTGGAAGTTGGCGATAAGGTATTTATAGGCGGCGGTGCTGGCGTGCATCAATTCTGTCGAATAGGTTCTTACGTAATGGTGCAAGGCCTAACAGGCATTGGTATGGATGTCATTCCCTTTATGCTGATAGCTGGCCGTCCTGCCCGGCACTACAAACTTAATACAGTAGGACTAAGGCGCGCAGGTATAACCGGAGGTCGCTATAATGCCCTGGCTTCGGCATTTCGCTTGCTAAAAAACAAGCAACCGCTAGACAGCCTGGAAGAAACTGAGGAATTACGGTATCTAAAAGAATGGTTAGCGGTAAAATCCAAAAGGGGTATACATGGGTTTATTGATGTTTCAAGGGATAGTGAATCTTGAAATAATTAGCCGACGCATTTAGGAAGAACAAAAACCGCAAAGTTTTCCTCAATAGCATGATGATTTCGACAAGATAAACTACTGAACTATAAATCTTTGATGTAACCCAAATAATGCTAGTTATCGTTTGCCTCGCCATCAGCTTCAAAATGGAATTTATGCAGCAAACGATGCACCAAGGGACTAAAGAAAAGCCCCGCTGCCACCAAGAACATTAACCCCGAAAACAGCGCATACAGGCCTGCGAATAGCTTACCTGCCTGGGTATGGAGCACATCAACCGGCCCCATCCCGCCTAGAATCATTGCCGCATTGAGGAACGAATCCAGCCAACTCATAGACTCAAACTCATGGTAGCCGAGCATCCCAATGCCTAAGCCAATGGCTAACAGTAAGAAAGCCGAGAATAAGTACTGCGCTTGCCTGACTAAAAACGTCTTAAGAGAAATCGGCTTTTGGTGTCGATGTTCAAAGCTGTGGCGCATATTATTTCTTATTATTCATTCTGAAGGCTGGCACCGTCTAAGCAAGGAGGGCATTTGTCTAACAAGGAATGAACTAACCAGGAGGCCAAGCCATTTTGCGACCGCCTAAGAGATGTAGATGCAAGTGATAGACTGCCTGGCCGCCGTTGCTGTTACAATTGAATACTGTCCTGTAGCCTTCTTCAGCCAACCCTTCTTGTTTAGCGAGATCGACGGCTACCTGGAGTATCTGTCCGCCCAATTGGGCATCATCAAGATCATTCAAGGTTGTGATGTGACGCTTTGGAATGACAAGGATGTGAATAGGCGCTTGCGCGTTGATGTCCCTGAACGCCAGGATATGGTCGTTTTCGAAAACAACATCTGGCTTGATGTCTCCGGCAACCATTTTGCAAAACAAGCAATCGGCCATTATTACCTCCTTAGATTTTTGATTTAACTTAGGGTCAGGACGTGGTTGGGGAAATCATTTGCCACTACTCCATCCTTGTATCATAGGGATTTACGCCCATTAAACGCATGCGCCAACGTACCGCTGTCAATGAATTCCAACTCGCCGCCCATCGGCACACCGTGGGCGATGCGGCTGGCTTGCACTTGGTGTTTTCTTGCCAACTCGCCAATGAAATAAGCGGTGGCTTCACCTTCTACGGTTGAATTGGTGGCGAGGATAAGCTCCTTAATTTCTCCGGTTGACATGCGCTGTTCCAACACGTCGAGACCGAGTTCATCAGGGCCTATGCCATCCAAAGGCGATAACCGCCCATGCAATACAAAATAATGCCCGTTGAAAACGGTGGCTTGGTCGATTATCCAAACATCGGCAGGGCTTTCGACGATGCAAATTAAGGCGCTGTCCCTGGCATTATCGACGCAAATCTGGCAGATATTTTGTTCGGTCAGGGTGCGGCAGAATTGGCAATGGCCTATTTTTTCCAATGCTTCAATCAACGTTTCAGCCAATATTTTTGCGCCGTTGCGATCCCTTTGCAGCAAATGGAAGGACATTCGCTGGGCGGTTTTAGGGCCTACGCCCGGCAAACAGCATAAGGTTTGCGTTAATTGTCCGAGCAAGCCTTTTTTCAGCATCTTAAAAAGGCATCTGGAATCCAGGGGGTATCGGCAATCCAGCGGTAATCTGGGCCATTTTTTCTTTTTTCATTTTGCCGACTTTGTTGACCGCATCGTTAATCGCCGCCGCCACCATATCTTCCAGCATGTCCTTGTCTTCGCCGACTAGCGATGGATCGATAGTCACTTTCCTGGCTTCCCGTTTTCCGGTCATTACTATCGTCACTAAACCGCCGCCAGATTCCCCAGTCACCTGCATCATTTCCAGTTCTTGCTGGGCTTTTTTTAAATCTTCCTGCATTTTTTGGGCTTGCTGCATAATGTTGCCCAGTGGATTTTTCATTTTGTTATCTCCTCGCCGATTTATTCAGGGTTTACACAGGTTCTATAGTACCGGGCATTATCCTGGCATCAAAATGTTCTTTTAAGGCTTGGATATTAGCGTCCGAATTGATGGCATCAACCGCTGCCTGTTGCCTATTTTCTTGGTCTTTGACGAATTGTACAGCAGGCGTTTCAAGCTGTGCCTGTTCTATTTTGATTACCAGCTTTAAGGGCGCACCTCGATAATCTTGTAACGCTTGTTGTAATTTTTTTTCACGGGTGGAAGTCAATAATTGTTGATGGCTGGCATCCAGCAGCAATTTGCAAGTTTCGTTACCTATGTGTTCCAACACACAGTTATTGGCTAATTCCTTGGTTAAGCTCTCAAGCTTCATAATTTCAATCATGTCAGCCCAACTATGATTAGCGTTTGCGTTGTCTGAATAATTTTGGGTGGCGTTTTCAGCAACACGCTCGGGTGGACTGATTTGCCCGACTTGCTTAGTTGGTTGCTGTTTTGGTGTTGGATTTTGTAGCGGCGATTGTTTCGGTTTAATCGGAATGGATTCCGCAACAGCAGGCTTGAAAGTCAACATGCGAAGCATGACCATCTCAAAACCCATGCGGGAGTCAGGCGCCAACTCGAGATCCCGCTGCCCTACCAAGCCGATTTGGTAATAAAGCTGTACATCTTCAGGCGTAAACCGCTGTGATAAGACCGTTATCATTTCCTTATCGAACTCATGTTCGATTGCACCAGGCATTTGCTGCACCAAGGCGATGCGGTGCAATATTTGCAATATTTGCTGTAACACCGCGTTGAAATCAGCGTGTATATTCGCTATCTCCTCTATTTTGTTGAGGATAACTTCTGCATCCGCATCAGCCAATGCGTTGAGTATGTCCTCAACGGGGCGCTGCCCCACGGTGCCTAACATGGCATTGACATCGTCAGCAGTCACTTTGCCAGCACCATAAACAATCGCTTGGTCGAGCAAGCTCAAGCCGTCCCGCATACTGCCATCGGCAGCTCGCGCCAATAATTGCAAGGCCAGCGGTTCGGATTCGATCCGTTCTTGCCTGAGGATGTCGCCCATCTGGGTAAAAATCTGCCCTGGCAATAAACGCTTAAGATTGAACTGCAAACAACGGGACAATACGGTGACGGGAATTTTTTGCGGGTCTGTGGTCGCCAGCAAGAATTTGACATGTGGCGGCGGTTCTTCCAGCGTTTTGAGCAAGGCGTTAAAGCTATGCCCTGACAGCATGTGGACTTCGTCAATCAGATAAACTTTGTATCGTCCGAAATTCGGCGCATATTGGGCGTTGTCCAATAAATCGCGGGTGTCTTCGACTTTGGTGCGGGAAGCGGCATCCACTTCGATCAAATCCATGAATCTGCCTTCGTCCAGCGCAAGGCAAACTGCACAGCTACCGCAAGGATTAAAGTCTTGAAGGTTTTCGCAATTGATGGCTTTTGCCAGAATCCTGGCTATCGTCGTTTTACCGACACCACGGGTTCCAGTGAATAGATAAGCATGGTGCAAGCGACCGTGCTGCAAAGCGTTCATCAACGATTTGACAACGTGGTCTTGACCAACGACTTCGGTGAAATTTGAGGGCCGCCACTTTCTGGCGAGAACCTGGTAATTCATTGCAGGCTCGTAATGTTGTGACTTAGTGGGCGGTGACCGTGCCAGCCGCATCCCGGCACACGAATCTGCTGCTACCGTTGCTCCCTTCCGGATCTGGCGGGGTTTACAGCGTATCGTTGCGGGAGGACCAACACGATCACCATCATAATTCTCAGGCTTACTACGTACTTGCTCAAGACCTCACATTATCGTTGAATCACTATAATATTACAACACATGATGGTGCGATTTTTGCATTGCACTAAAATACCTAGCCTACCAGCTATATAAGCGATACAACCTCAGCTTATGACGGCTATCCTCTAATGCTTACCCGGATCAAGCTTAACGCCTCGCCGTTCATAGGTAACATAAGCTTGCAGGGCACTCATCTTATTGATCCGACCCTTTGATGTTTGAACCGTTCGTGCTGAGTAAGTCGAAGCACAATAAGCCTTTCGA
>JAYVGW010000209.1:0-6199 GCA_043771735.1 Methyloglobulus sp. | reverse complement strand
CCACATGCACCGTGCCTTTTGCCCGGAGTGCGGAACCGCGTTGTTCGCAAAAAATAGTGGCTTTCCAGAGGTTAGGCCCGTATTGGCGGTCACGCTTGATGATCCCAGCGATTACATGCCGGAAAAAGACATTTGGGTGGCAGATGCCCAACCTTGGGATGTCATGAACCCTGGGTTACCAAAATTTGCGGGAAATCCCTGGAAGTAAGCTATTATTCGTTATAACATTCAACAGGCTGGACACTTTATGCAACCCGAACTCAGCACCATCAATATTGCACCTACTTCGACCCACACCTATTCACTCATCTGGTTACATGGCTTGGGTGCGGATGGCCACGATTTTGAAAGCATTGTACCCAGTTTGAATTTAACGGCCGAGGCTAACACCCACTTTATTTTTCCGAATGCCCCGATCCAGTCTGTCGCCATCAATAACCACATGAAAATGCGGGCATGGTACGATATTCTGGCGGTGTCTTTAGAGGAACATAAAGTCGATACCGCCGGAATTTATCAATCGGCAGAACTGGTTAACCAGCTGATTCAAAAAGAAATTGATAAAGGCATATTGGCGAAAAATATTTTGCTGGCCGGGTTTTCGCAAGGCGGGGTCATTGCGCTGCATGTCGGCCTTAGATATCCACAGAAATTGGCCGGCATTATAGCCCTTTCAAGCTATCTGCCCACGATAGCCCAGTTAAGTGACGAAGCCTCCAGCGCTGGCAAAACCACGCCTGTGTTTATGGCACATGGCATCCTTGATGCCGTGGTTGCGATTGAGGCCGGGAAATCAACATTCGATAAGCTCTCCGCATTAGGCTACAGCATCGAATGGCATGATTATTTGATGGAACATTCCGTTTGTGCGGAAGAAATAGGCCATATTTCGGTTTTTATAGATTCGATTTTTGTTTAGTGGGGACGCAAAATCTTGCGCCTCTGCTAGCCATCCGTGGCGCTGGAGATTACCTGCTTCCCAGTGGATATGACCATTTTCTGGCAAAACAGGATTAGCGCCACACTAGTCACAATCTGGAACAAAATCAATCGGTTCCCAGAAAGGTTGATTAAAGCTCATCGACACACCACAACCTGTTAGGTGTTTATGGGAACCTCTAATAATCCCCTCTCCCTCTGGGATACCTACATGGATGTAGGTAGTAGGGCAACGCAGGAGCAGTTGCCGAGAGGGTTAGGGTGAGGGGAATAACTACTTGATTTTAAAGCCCTCACCCCAGCCTTCTCCCAAAGAGAGAAGGAGTTTTTTGAATTTTTAGATGTTACCTTATGTTTAATCACCCTTTTATCAAACGGCTGTTCAGCAGTTTTCTTGACTTGCTTCCCATCTTGGCAGTTGTCCTGTTTTTCCAGGTCGTCATTATCCGACAAGCAATACCCGATATAGCCCAATTGATCAGTGGAACAGTGCTTATCATCTTGGGGCTTAGCCTGTTTATCCAGGGTTTGGAGCAAAGCTTGTTCCCCATTGGCGAAACCATGGCCTATGCGTTTGCCCGTAAAGGTAGCTTGTTTTGGATGCTGACGTTTGCCTTCTGCCTCGGTTTTGGCACGACTGTTGCTGAACCCGCCTTAATCGCCGTCACCGATGAAGCGGCAAAGATCGCCGGTAAAGCCCATATTATCGAACAAACCAATGCTGCACAGGACAGCTATGCACTGGGCTTACGGGTTTCTGTTGCCTTATCCGTTGGATTTGCCATCCTGGTCGGCGTACTTAGGATTCTGCGCGGTTGGCCTTTGTACTATCTCATTATCGGCGGTTATGCTTGCGTATTGGTTATGACACCGTTTGCACCCGCCGAAATCATCGGCATTGCTTACGATTCCGGCGGTGTCACCACATCGACCATCACCGTACCTTTGGTGACCGCGTTGGGCGTCGGCCTTGCCACCGCCATTAAGGGCCGTAATCCGATGATTGACGGTTTCGGCCTTATTGCTTTTGCATCACTGACACCGATGATTTTCGTGATGGCTTATGGCATGTTGATATGACGGAATGGTTCATTCATTTAGCTCACACGCTACTGGAAACTTGCCGGGATATGCTGCCTATTGCCGGCATTATCATTGGCTTTCAATTGTTGGTCATCCGTAAGCCGATTGTTCACCCCAAGAAAACGCTGATCGGATTTATCTACGTGACCTTGGGGATAGCCTTGTTCCTGGAAGGCTTAGAATTGGCGCTGTTTCCTTTAGGCAAGTTGATGGCAAGCCAACTTACGACACCGGAATTCCTCAATATCGCCCCCGGCCAGCCTTCCATCCCCTGGCAAGCCTACCATTGGATTTATGTATTTGCCGCCAGCATCGGCTTTGCGACCACTTTTGCCGAACCCTCACTGCTCGCTGTTGCACTAAAAGCGGAGGAAATTTCGGGTGGGGCCATACAATCACTGGGCTTAAGGATTGCCGTGTCGATTGGGGTTGCGTTCGGGATCGCCCTTGGCACTTTTCGGATTGTGACGGGCACGGAACTTTATTTTTACATCATCTCGGGATATGTTGTCGTCCTTATCCAAACCTTATTCGCCCCCAAGATGATAATCGGCCTGGCTTACGATTCCGGCGGTGTCACCACGTCAACCGTTACGGTTCCGCTAGTGACTGCGCTGGGCCTGGGTTTGGCTCAAGCCGTGCCGGGACGTAACCCTTTAATAGATGGTTTTGGGCTGATCGCCTTTGCCAGCCTGTTCCCCATTATCACGGTCTTGGGCTACGCACAAATTGCCCAATGGCTGGGCAAAAGAAACCTTTCATCTAAACCCTGAGGAAAACCATGCATTTCAAACTCATCATTACCTTCGTCGAAGATGACAAGACCGATCTGGTGCTGGACACTGCCCGTGCCAATGGTGCGAAAGGCGCAACTGTCATCAACCATGCCCGCGGCGAAGGCATCAAGCAGTCGAAAACCTTTTTTGGCCTGACCTTGGACACGCAACGCGACGTGTTGTTGTTCCTGGTCGAAGAACGCCTCAGCCGCCATATCCTGGAAAAAATAGCCCAGGCAGGGCAATTTGACAGCAAACCCGGCACGGGCATCGCTTTTCAAATTGATGTGGAAGATGCTATCGGTGTCATGCACCAGGTTGACGAATTAACCCAAGAACTTGAGGATAAGCTATGAACGAAAACAAACCTACCATCCGGGTCAAGGATGTCATGAAAACCGATTTTGGTACGATTGACGGCATTGCTACCGTCGAAGATGCCTTAAAAAAAATGAAAGCCCAAAAGACAGCCGTCCTGATTGTCAATAAACGCCATGAGGATGATGAGTACGGCTTGCTTACCTCTGGGGATATTGCCCGGCATGTCTTGGCGAAAGACCGTGCGCCGGATCGGGTCAATGTCTATGAAATAATGGCTAAGCCCGTGATTTCAGTGCATCCTGACATGGATATCCGCTATTGTTCGCGGCTTTTCGCTGATTATAACCTTGTCCGTGCGCCGGTCATCGAGAACCGCACGGTCATCGGAATCGTCAGCCCGAATTCATTGGTATTGGATGGTTTGTATAAAATCGTTCAATAAATAGCATCTAGCGAAAAATATCAGTACAATACCGCCCGATCAGAAATGGGATGTTGAGAACGTATGACCGCTAGAAATGGTTGCACGGTTATCAATGTTGACGTTCTGTGTTAACCGTTAGTTTTTAATTTAGGAGTTTTCATTATGTCCACAGGCACTGTAAAGTGGTTTAACAACACAAAAGGTTTTGGATTTATTGCCCCTTCTGAAGGTGGTGAGGATGTTTTTGTTCATCATTCCGTGATCCAGGGAGGAGGTTTCAAAACCTTGACCGAAGGACAGTCCGTTAGTTTTGAAATTGAAACTGGACCAAAAGGCTTAACCGCCGCGAATGTTGTACCTAAATAATCGACATCCCGTTTGAACAAAAGGGCTTTGTGAGCAATCACAAAGCCCTTTTTATTTGCCCCGCCGTTAGCTTACGCTCTACTTCAATGGGCGGCCTTGGGCATCTTTGTCAACATGCCCCCCTAAAATCAATATTGCATCGACAAAACCCCAGAGGAAAGCATAGGCCGGTACACCGGCAAACACCAGCAAAGTGTTAACGATTATTTGAGTGATTGCGATGCGGTAATAGCCCAGATAAAACCGATGCGCCCCCACATAACCGAAAAGAAACGCCAATAAAATCGCAAAGAATTTACGCTTGACCGCTTTACCTTTGTCTAGTGTGGCGACATAGAGATTGATATTGCACGCTTTCACGCCCCTGAGATCAAACGTAACATGGTCGCCTTGTTCAGGCGGTGCGCCTGCAATCCAATCGCCAATACCAAATTGAAACAGCTCTTTACCGTTACTTATCGCCCCTGCTTGGGTTTCAGGATCGTAATTTTGTATAACTCCTATCACTTTTTTCTGCCTTATCTGTAAAATTTGGAGTCATTATACTTTTATTTTTTGGACTCCACAGTACACACCCCACCCTATTTGGATGGGCATCACTTATCCTGCAATCTCACCGCCAGCACATCGCACTTCGCGTGGTGCAGCACGCCATTGGCGGTTGACCCTAACAAAAGCGATAAACCATGCCGGCCATGAGAGCCTACTACGATTAAGTCAACCTGGTTTTCCTCCGCGATGCGGGTTATTTCCAGGTTTGGGTTGCCTAGCTCTACCCAAGTATGGTCTTGCTCAACACTTAAATTTATAGCGAGATCGGACAGTTTTTTTCTGGCCGCAGCAATCATCTCACCCGTCAAATCAACGTTATAAGCCGTATCCAATCCGTAACTGGTATCAGGGAACGGCATACTATCAACGACATGGATCAAACTCAGTGTTGCTTTATAAATATCTGCCAAGGCTTTAGCCCTGTCGATAACGATTTGTGCGGGTTCAAAAAAATCCACCGCCAGTAAAATATGTTTGTAACTTTCCATGATGCCTCCTATTTTCACAGCCCGTGATCGACCTGGAAATGCAACACATCATACGACCAGTATCTGGCAAGCACAACTACGAATACTTATTGGTCCCACAATTACCGCTATCAGTAAACTTCCCTGAGCAGTTGGGGCAACTCAACTTATAAGACCAGCTTGTTAATGGACTTCCTATCTATTCAAACCACTTTGCCCCAAGGCTTTGCCACTTTCTTCCATGTAACTGATCAGTGCCGCCACATCGGTATCGTTGCCTTAGGTTAGGCATCAGGATTTTGTTGTAGCGCTTGTAGAGGCCGATTGCAATCGGGTCTTTTTCGGCGAGCAATCTATCCGGTGTCTTAATCCAACGGATCAGCCACTTCTTGTCACGGCGTTGCGTTACCCCTAACAACCCTGGTCCTAAACCGCCTTCACTGCCTAGGCTATGGCAAGCCGCGCAGCGGAAGCGGAACAGGTCTTCGCCCTTGCTCATTTTTGGCAAGCGTTTAGCCCCTGAATAATTGGCCTCAGTAGCGTTTCGGTCTGGTTTGATATTTGCTAAAGAATAACCCAGTATCCAAGCTAAGGTCTTTGGCTCGTCGAAGGGTGAACGTTTCATCCATTGGCCTGTACGTTCATTGCCGACCATAAAACTGGTGCTGTGTTCGCTGAGTTTACTGGCTTCAACGCTATCTCTGAATAAGCCCAACTTTTTTCGTATCAATGTTACGTCAGTTTTTTTTTCCAGACAGAAAACGCCATCCAAGGCCTGCGCCGAAATTTTTTGAATAGGCTTTAAGTACCTTGGGGGTGTCGTGGTCAGGATCGATGCTGATCGAGTAAAAGAAAATATCTTTACCCACCCGATCACCCAATAAATTTTTTACTTTACTTAAATTGGCTGTCTCTAATGGACAGGAATCACCACAATGCGTAAAGATGAAATTGATGGCAACAACTTTGTCTTTGATAAGGTCGTTATAAAAGCGGACAGTTTTGCCGTCCTGATCGACAAGCTTAATATTGGTGAAATAGTCCCCATTCCAGGGAGAACCCTTAGGGGCAGCCCAGGACGGACTATCCCCTAAGATAAACACAGCACTCATGAACAGGTTGAAGATAAAAAATTTTCTCCAATAGCATGCTGCGCTATGTTTTTGCATCATTTTTCCTGATTAGCAAGATGCTTCAGCCGAGCGAAGCCAAACACCGGAACGCGGCCCGATGGCAATCGCGGCCACAAGCAAGCGCATCGGTAACGTGTC
>JAYVGW010000208.1:0-8733 GCA_043771735.1 Methyloglobulus sp. | reverse complement strand
TGTGTTGTAAGCAAGAGGACATCAGCCGCCGTGGTTATGCCATCCAATTCCGCATTAATGCGGAAGATCCGCAAAACGATTTTTTGCCCAGTTTTGGGCATATTTCCCGTTATTATGCGCCGGGCGGCCCAGGCGTACGTACCGACACCGCCATTTATACAGGCTACGATATTCCGCCTTATTTCGATTCGATGGTGGCTAAGTTAATTGTCAGTGCCAGCACCTGGGAAGATACCATTAAGCGCGGCGAACGGGCTTTGAAGGATATGGGCTTGTTTGGGATTAAAACCACCATCCCATATTATCTTCAAATACTTAAGCACCCCGAATTCCGTACTGCAAACTTCAACACGGGTTTTGTTGAGCAACACCCAGAACTGGTCAATTATTCCAATAAACCGCGGCCTGAGGTTTTGGCCAGTGTGATTGCGGCGGTGATGGCTGCCCATACCGGGCTTTGATTTAAATTCTGATTGATAAAAATATGGCTAATCATAAAATTTATATTACTGATGTGGTTTTACGCGATGCCCATCAATCGCTAATTGCAACCCGCCTACGCACGGAGGATATGCTGCCAGGCTGCGGCATGCTCGACGACATTGGCTATTGGTCTTTGGAATGCTGGGGCGGCGCGACTTTTGATGCGTGTTTACGGTTTTTGAAGGAAGACCCTTGGGAACGCTTGAGCAAACTCAAGGCCGCTTTGCCAAAAACTCGCTTACAAATGTTAGTACGCGGACAAAATCTATTAGGTTATCGGCATTATTCCGACGATGTGGTACGTGCTTTCATCCATAAAGCCGCTGAAAATGGCATGGATGTATTCCGCATTTTCGATGCCTTGAACGATGTCCGCAATTTACGGACGGCTATCGAAGCCACTAAGGAAAGCGGCAAACATGCCCAAGGCACGATTTGTTATACCACCAGTCCCGTCCATGATATACACAGTTTTGTCACGCTAGGTAAGGAACTGGTGAATTTGGGTTGCGATTCCATTGCCATCAAGGATATGGCGGGTTTGCTCACGCCTTATGCGACCAGCGAGTTGGTCAAAGCCTTGAAAGATGCGGTCGATTTGCCCTTGCACTTACATTCCCACGCGACCTCAGGTTTAGCGGAAATGTGCCAGTTGAAAGCGATAGAAGCCGGTTGCCATCATATTGATACGGCCTTGTCGTCCTGGTCGGGCGGTACCAGCCATCCGCCCACGGAAAGTTTGGTTATTGCATTAAAAGGTACGCCTTATGATAGCGGCCTGGATTTGGATAAGTTACAAGCGGTGAACGCTTACTTTGCCGAGGTAAGAAAAAAATACCGCCGTTTTGAAAGCGAGTTTACCGGCATAGACACCCAAGTGCATGTGTTCCAAGTGCCGGGAGGCATGATTTCCAATTTGGCAAACCAGCTAAAGGAACGCAATGCCTTAGACCGGATTGGTGAGGTTTATAAGGAAATCCCTGAAGTCCGCAAGGATTTGGGCTATCCGCCATTGGTCACGCCCACGTCGCAGATTGTCGGTACGCAAGCCGTGCTCAACGTGTTGACGGGCAAACGCTATGAAACCATCACCAATGAGGTAAAGCGTTACCTACAAGGCGGTTATGGCAAAGCGCCTGCGCCCGTGAGCGCGGCGTTGCAGAAAAAAGCCATCGGCGATGAAGAGGTGATGGATTGCCGTCCTGCCGATTTACTAAAGCCTGAGTTTGATAAGCTGCGCCGTGAAATTGGCGAACTGGCGCAAAACGATGAGGATGTGTTGAGTTACGCGATGTTCCCAGAAGTGGGAAAACTATTTCTGGAACAACGCGCTAACGGTAGCTTAGTGCCAGAACTGCTGGAGTTTGAATCCAGTACTGACGATGCCATCAAAAAAGCACCCACCGAGTTTAATGTCGCCCTGCATGGCGAAAGTTATCATGTCAAAGTCACAGGGGCCGGTCCCAAAAACCAGATGCTCAGGCATTTCTACTTCATGGTCGATGGCGTACCGGAAGAAATCGTCGTCGAGACCTTGGACGAAATCGTGTTGGAAGGCGGCACTCAAGGCGCGGTCAAAGGCACCATCTCCAGCAAGCGCCGCAAGCCTACTGCACCCGGAGATGTGGTCGTCAGTATGCCGTGCAACGTGCTTGAAGTGCTGGTTAAAGTAGGACAATCGGTAGTAGCTGGTCAAGCAGTCATGATTACCGAAGCCATGAAAATGGAAACCGAAATTACCTCGCCGATTGCCGGCGTGGTGAAAGCTGTGCATGTCGTCAAGGGCGAGCCGGCAAACCCGGATGAGGTGTTGGTGGAGATTGTGACCTAAAAAGTGTCCGGTTTATATTGGCCATTACATGAATCAAAGCGCGGGCGATCGCAACCCGTTGTTGTTCACCGTCGGACAATCGGTCTGGATAACTGTCCAGTCGATCGGATAACCTTAACTTATCTAGCAATTCGGCGACCTTATACAAGGTTGGGATCAAATTATAGGGTTGGAATACAAACCCAATATGATGACGGCGTAACAGGGTGCGGTCTTGTTCGGAAAGTGCCGTTATA
The DNA here is from genome assembly GCA_043771735.1 of Methyloglobulus sp. Classification (GTDB taxonomy): domain Bacteria; phylum Pseudomonadota; class Gammaproteobacteria; order Methylococcales; family Methylomonadaceae; genus Methyloglobulus. Next base: position 6,183 of record JAYVGW010000208.1, on the reverse strand, counting down.
TCGGTGCTATTAATGATAATCTTGCCGCTATCGGGCGGATCAATTCCGCTGATCAGGTTTAAAAAAGTAGACTTGCCAGAACCGCTCCGACCCAACAAAACGATGAACTCGCCACGACTAACCTGCAACTGTAAGCCACTGAAAATGACATGTTGCTGGTCTGACTCCTGATAACTTTTACTTAGCTGTTCAATTGAGACGGCTACTTGCTTTTCCATAAAATTTATTTAAATGATTATTATAAAATTCCAGTATCCATTTTTTGGAAAGTATATTTTGCTTGTGTGCGAATAGCATCTTGCTTATCTGTCGTTTGCTTATTCCAATGTGCAAACATGTAAGCTAGGCGTTGGTTACCTTGAAGTTTGTCTTTATGTCGTGCCAGAAAATCCCAATATAAAGCATTAAAGGGGCAGGCTTTTTCGCCTATGGTTTGTAATGGATCATACTGACAATGCTGGCAAAAGTTGCTCATTCTATTGATATATTTTCCGCTCGCCGCGTAAGGTTTGCTGGCCATGATGCCGCCATCGGCATACAATGCCATGCCCAGAGTATTGGGTAACTCTACCCATTCATAAGCATCCGCGTAGACCAGCAAGTACCACTCACAGACCTCAACCGGATTAATCCCAGCCAGCAAGGCGAAATTGCCGGTAATCATCAGCCTTTGGATATGATGGGAATAGGCGTGGTCGCGGGTATGGCGAACAGCTTCTGCCACGCAAAACAAGCTGGTTTTTGCCGTCCAGTAGAATTCTGGCAAGGGCGTTTTTGCATCAAAGTAGTTCATTTGCCCATATTCCGGCATGTGCAGCCAGTAAATGCCGCGCACATATTCCCGCCAGCCCAGGATTTGGCGAATGAAACCTTCGACTGCATTGAGCGGAGCTTTGCCGGAGCGGTAGGCCGCTTCAGCTAGTGAGCATATCTCCAGCGGAAGCAACAAGCCAGCATTCAGATAAGATGAAATCAATGAATGATATAAATAGGGTTCACCGGCGACCATCGCATCCTGATAATCGCCAAAATTTGGTAGCAAATCATCGATAAAATGCCGTAACTCCATTAGCGCTTGCGCACGGTTAACCGCGAAATGGAACGGTTCCAAGTTGCCAAAATGTCCGCCGAAGCGATCTTTCACCAATTTAAGCACGTTTTGGGTAACGACGGATTTTTTATGGCATAAGCGCTTTGGTGATGATAATCCTCGAGCTGGCGGCTTACGATTTTCGCTATCATAATTCCATTGTCCGCCAGCGGGTTTGCCGTCCGGCCCTAACAGGAGTTTGTGTTTTTTACGCATTTCGCGATAGAAATATTCCATGCGCAGCTGCTTTTTGCCTATCGCCCAATGTTTGAACTCAGCAAGGCTGCACAGGAAACGTGTATCGGGTCGAATTTCAACTGTCACGCCAAGGCTTTCCGGCCAGCTTCTGAAATTCTCCAATAGACGATATTCGCCCGGCTCAGTGACAATCACGCGATCAAAATTTCCAGTAATTAGCAGCCGCTTGACTTCGCCCGTTATGCTACCCGTGTTGCTGGCATCATCCAGTTTGACGTAACGGACATTGAAACCTTTGTTGATCAATTCTTCGGCAAAATGTCGCATCGCCGAAAAAATAAATGCGATTTTTTTCTGGTGATGCCTGACATATGTGGTTTCTTGCATAACCTCGCAAAGCAGCACGACATCGTTGGTCTTATCAATGCCTTGTAAGGCTGCGATCAACTCGGAAAGTTGATCGCCCAGTATTAATCGAAGTGAGCGCATTTATACTTTCTTAGATTCAACTCATAAGTGCAATTCATAATTCGACAGAATTGAAAAGGGCTAGCTGCTATAGTTCAAGGCTTTTTTCAATCCGACCAAAGATGAAGGGGCTTATGAAAGGCTATAAACAGCTAACCGAGATACAAAGATACCAGGTTGGGGCATTAAAGAAAGCCGGACAGCGACAAAATGCCATAGCGGCGATAATCGGGGTGTCCGCCCCAACCCTTAGCAGGGAGCTTAAGCGCAATACCGGAAAGCGGGGGTATCGGCCTAAGCAGGCGAACATCAAGGCACACAACCGAAGACAACAGGCAGCCAAGGCGATAAAAATGACCCCGGAAGTCGTCGCCTTGATAGAAGGGCATATCCGCCTGGATTGGAGTCCTGAACAGGTATCGGGCTGGTTGGGCGCAGAACGGGGCATTGCCATCAGCCATGAGCGGATTTACCGGCATGTCTGGGCAGACAAAAGCCAAGGTGGCGGGTTGTACAAGCACCTTCGGCAAGGCCACAAGAAACGTAAAAAGCAATATGGCTCAAAGGACAAGCGTGGACAGATCAGAAACCGGACCAGTATTGACGACCGCCCTGCGGTTGTCGAACAAAAGGCCCGGGTAGGCGATTGGGAGATCGACACGGTGATCGGCAAAAACCATCAGGGCGCTTTGGTGACCATCGTAGACCGAGTATCCAAGTTCACGCTCATCAGGAAGGTCGGCAGCAAGCATGCAGAAGTCGTCACGGCAGCCACGATTGCACTGCTAAAGCCCTATCTGGACAAGGCCTTGACGATTACCGCCGACAACGGCAAGGAGTTTGCCGGACACGAAACCATCGCCGAACAGCTCAAGGCCGGCGTGTATTTTGCGCATCCTTATAGTTCCTGGGAGCGCGGCCTGAACGAGAACACCAACGGACGGATTAGACAATACTTTACCAAAGGCAGCAGTTTTGAGAACATATCCGACGGGGACGTTGACGAGGCCATGGAAAAACTCAACCACCGCCCTCGCAAAACGCTTAATTACAAAACACCTCATGCGGTATTTTTTTGCCGAACTATTGCAAGAAGCCGCATGATAACTAGAATTGCACTTCAGAGTTGAATCCGCCTTTTATTTTATTCCGAATGTTCGCCAAGCCGCCATCTGACCTCGCCAGCCTTGATATATAACCCTTTGGCCGACAACTGTCGGTTGACCTCGGAGAACAAGCTGTCCAGCAACCCCTGCTTGGTTAGCGTGTCGCGGAATCGTCAGAGGGTGCTGTGGTCGGGCACGCCCTCGCTTAGCCCAAGGTTGATAATGCAGGAGCGATTGCCGAGAACATTAGCAACGGCGGCCACGCCGCCTCGCTCTGCTTCTTGGCATGGATGCCGGACATCTGCTGCTCTATCGCTTTCCAGTCGATCAACTGGTGGACGCCGTCCAGCTCTTCCAAGGCTTTATGGTGCTTGACAAGGGCATCTCTTAAACTGGTTTGGGCTAGGTTCTTCCAGGACATGGGCTGTTGCTCGGTCTTTAATAAAGGCTTATTTTACCCGTTTTGGGGCTTGGGGTCGCGCAAATGTCTCATCAAGAAGAATAAAAATATTGACGATTAGCTGAACACGTTCTTAGGCGATTTGAAAACCAGCTAGGCGGAATTTATACCAATTCCAATAAGTTCTCATTGAAACCTTCTCCAGAGGGAGAAGGCTGGGATGAGGGGATTCGTATAGCAACTTATTGGGATTGGTATTACTATGCTTTGCGTTTCGCAAAATACGTCGCTGGAGGCATTTTGCCTTTCGCTTCTACGGCGCTTTCAGCCTAATACAGTTTCGAGCGGCCTGTTGGAAACCTTATTATACTAGGGTTGCACTTCGGAGTTGAATTCTCCAATAGATGTAATCTATTGTTATTATAAAAAAATCCATTATATATTTTAACCTGTTTACTCTATAGTGATCATCAAGCCGAGAAAAACCGGCTGCATCCTCACATATAACGGGAGAATATTGATGTTAAAAATAAAATTACTGAGTATCGTGTTGTTAGCACTAGCCTTTTCCCAGGTCGGCTATTCCGAAGAAAACCCTGCGCAACCAAAAAGCGCTGCGGATCTGCAAACGATGTCGAACCAATTCTGGTGGCCTGAAAGGCTTGATTTAGCGCCGCTTCGGCAACATTCATCTGAGTCCAGTCCGATGGACACAAAGTTCAACTACGCTAATGAGTTTAAGAAACTCGATCTCAAGGCTGTGAAGGCCGACATCGAGAAGTTGATGAAAACGTCTCAAGACTGGTGGCCTGCGGATTACGGACACTATGGGCCGTTTTTTATACGGATGGCCTGGCACAGTGCAGGAACCTATCGTATGGGTGATGGCCGTGGCGGCGCTGGGGGCGGTCAACAGCGATTCGAACCGCTAAACAGTTGGCCTGATAACGCCAACCTGGATAAGGCGCGACGCTTGCTTTGGCCGATCAAAAGCAAGTACGGAAGTATGATTTCTTGGGCCGACTTGATGGTGCTTACGGGTAATGTCGCTTTGGAATCGATGGGTTTTAAAACCTTCGGTTTTGCCGGCGGACGGACAGACGACTGGGAAGCCGATTTAGTTTATTGGGGACCTGAAAAGAAATGGCTTGCCGATGAACGATACCATGGTGACCGACAACTAGAAAAGCCACTGGGTGCTGTGCAAATGGGGCTGATTTATGTGAACCCAGAAGGGCCTAATGGCAATCCTGATCCACTGGCGGCCGCGAAAGACATCAGAGAAACCTTTGGCCGGATGGCGATGAACGACGAAGAAACGCTGGCACTGATTGCTGGCGGACATACCTTTGGTAAAACCCACGGCAACGGAGATCCATCAAAGTGTGTAGGTCCTGCGCCAGCAGCTGCCGGGATTGAGGAACAGGGTTTCGGCTGGAAAAATAAATGCGGCAAGGGAAATAATGGCGCCGACACCATCACAAGTGGCTTGGAAGGCGCTTGGACAATGGATCCAGCCAAATGGACCCACCAATATTTAACTAATCTGTTCGCTTACGAATGGGTAAAAACCAAGAGTCCGGCAGGAGCAACACAGTGGATTCCTAAGGATGAAGCAGCTGCGAATTTGGTGCCAGATGCGCACGATAAAGATAAACGACATGCGCCCATCATGTTGACTACGGATCTTGCACTGAAAACCGATCCGAGTTATGAAAAAATTGCGAAACGTTTTCTGGAGAACCCAAAGGAGTTTGAACTCGCCTTCGCTAAGGCATGGTTCAAGCTCACTCACCGCGATCTTGGCCCTCGGACACGCTACCTTGGATCGGAAGTGCCTAAAGAGGAACTCATTTGGCAAGACCCCATTCCGGCAGTGAATCACAAATTGATCAATGCTAAAGACACTGAAAGCCTTAAGCAAAAAATTCTTAAATCTGGCCTGACTGTACCGGAATTGGTTCGAACAGCTTGGGCGTCGGCGGCTACTTTCCGTGGGACAGATATGCGGGGGGGCGCCAATGGCGCTCGGGTTCGCCTGGCTCCGGCAAAGGACTGGCCGGTCAACAACCCAGATGAACTTGCCAAGGTGCTCGCGCGTTTAGAGGACATACAAAAGGACTTTAATGAACCGCAGTCGAAAGGGATAAATGTTAAAAAAGTATCGCTGGCAGATTTGATTGTTTTAGGTGGCACTGCCGCAGTTGAGCAGGCTACTAAGACAGCGGGTTACGCAGTGAAAGTCCCCTTCATACCAGGGCGGATGGACGCATCACAAGAACAAACGGATTTGAGTGCATATGCTGTGCTTGAGCCAAAAGCAGACGCTTTCCGCAACTACTACGGTGAAGGTAACTTGCTGTCCCCAACGGAGATGCTGGTTGATCGAGCCAACATGCTGACCCTCAGCGTACCTGAAATGTCTGTTTTAGTTGGCGGTATGCGTGTATTAGGTGCCAATGCAGCGGATTCTAAACTGGGTGTTTTGACCAGTAAACCGGGGATATTGAGCAATGACTTCTTCATAAACTTGCTCGACATGTCGACCAAGTGGCAAAAGGCATCCAAGTCTGAAGGTGTTTACGAAGGCATTGACCGGAAAACGGGTGAGACTAAATGGACGGCTACCCCGGTCGACCTGATTTTCGGGTCGCACTCTGAACTTAGAGCCATTGCGGAAGTTTACGCTGCTGAAGATGGCAAACAGAAGTTTGTGACTGACTTTGTGAATGCTTGGAACAAGGTGATGATGCTTGACCGCTTCGACCTTTAATAACCTTGTGAAAGGTTAAGAGTTCCTAACCTTGTAACTCGTTGACAGGTGAAATGGTTTAATTAAACAGGACACATTTAGAGGCAGATTTATAATGTCATTAGAGGTGAACATGAATAATCAAATAAAGCGGCTCAATCCTAAATTC
>JAYVGW010000207.1:0-4250 GCA_043771735.1 Methyloglobulus sp. | reverse complement strand
GAATTTAGGATTGAGCCGCTTTATTTGATTATTCATGTTCACCTCTAATGACATTATAAATCTGCCTCTAAATGTGTCCTGTTTAATTAAACCATTTCAGATTTTACTGACCCGTAAGGACAGCGCTATGTCTTGGTAATCCCGCCCGTCTTGGAGGTGCGCTGTGCCTAGCATTCGGACGCGGGTTCGTGGATGCGGCTCGGTTTTTGCGAGCGCTTGAAAATCATGGTTATGCCGCGCTTCAGGTAGTTGTCTTGAGCGTGCGATGGCTCATTCTATCTTTGAGCTTTAGTTTAAAATTGGATTATAACTTTATGCTATTAATATGAAAACTTATTGGGATTGGTATAACTATCTGATTTTAAATCCCTCATCCCAGACTTCTCCCAAGGGGAAAAGGAGTTTTTAGAGGTTACCATAATTATCATTTTTATCCGCACCTTGAATTAACCTCCTTGGCTGCTATGTATTTCCCTTAAGGACAAGGTGCCGCCATCGCCATGATTGGAAAGACGATGGTGAGCCAGCCGCCCAGGGGTTCCTGTGGCAGGTGTTTTGTAAACAAATTGCTTACGCGCAGGATGGTAAGGCTTATTGGGCCTATAGAAATCCTCCCTCATGTGCCTTAGTTCTTCCTGGCGATAATACTTTAAGGGTTTAACAAACTCGTCATGGCAACGCCGCAGCACTTTACTTTCCAGTAATTTTTCGTAATGGTTGCTCTGCACAAGCGTTTCGGCCATTATTTCCACCCTGTTATCAAACGCAGCAAACATTTCCGGGATAATGAAGTCAACCAAACCGATTTGTTTGGCTTCTTGCATGCCCATAGGTAGGCAAGCTTCGGTTATTTCCAAGGCTTTATCATATCCAACGCGTTTGGGTAATGTATACGTCCAGTATTCGGAGCCGTACAAGCCCATACTTTTGTAATGTGGATTGAATACCACGCCTGACCGTACGCACACCTTGTCACATGCCGCTGCAAACGGTACGCCACCCGCACCCGCATTACCGTGCACGGCAGCGACCGTTATTTTGTTGGTGGTGGTAAGGATGGCATAAACAAGGTCATCTATGGCATTGATGTTATGCCAGGATTCCTCGGCAGGGTCGCCTGCCGCTTCGATGACATTCAAATGCACACCGTTCGACCAGGTTGCCCTTCCGCCAACTAGCACTAAAACGCGCGTTGGCCGATTCCTTACTTCGATGACCGCATCACGTAAGCGCAGACATTGCCCAGTACTCATCGCACCATTGTGAAAATCAAAATGCAAATACCCTACCGCATTTTTTTCTTCGTACCAGATTTCCCGGAAGGTATTATCGCTAACCCTATAAATATTCAGCGGAATTTCCGGCAAATCTTTTACCTGTAAACCCAACACTGTTGTGGCCGGCAATTTAAAGCAAGGTTTATCGCCGTTTTTGGCCTTGCGCTTAAGGTGCGATAGCCATATTGCGCCATCAACCGTAGCGCGGCATATTGCGCCTAAGCGCGTGGCCAGCAATGTCCCTGGTGGCCCGGAAAGCCCAGTAAGGCTATCTTCCCTGGTTGCGCCATAAAGATAATATTCATTGCCAAGTAGGGTGTCGAGAATCCCCGGACTGCCATCGGCAGCATGTATTTTATCCAAGATAGTAGCTGTAGAATCAACCTGCCAATCAATGCGCCGATCTGCCTGCGTCATGTTTGGCATTAATTTTCCATGAACGTCCGGCTTGCCGTAATCCAATGGTTCTGGCTTAAAATTAGCGTCCTGAAAATGTTCTAGGGTCTGCAACACCACCTTAACAGCGGCTTCCGTGACTTCTATCGAGTAGATACTGCTTTTGGTGCCAGGGCGCATTTTAAATGTTGCAGTTGCCCAAATGTCGCCTGCATCCATTTCTTCGGCGGCCTGCAATGCGGTTACGCCCCACTGCTGTGCTTTGTTTTGTATCGCCCAATCCAGGGAAGATGCGCCACGGTCACCCTTAATGCCTGGATGCACGACAATACAAACATAATGCCGCCAAATGCTTTCGGGAATGCGGTGTTTTAAAAAAGGACAAATTATGATGTCAGGCTTAAATAACTGCACACCTTCCAGCATAGTGTCCTCATTAATGGCGACTTCAATGGACACCATATGCCCACGCTGCAAGAGTTCAACGTGTACCCGTTGCGTTAAGCCGTTATAACCTGATGATAACAATAATACTTTCATAGTAAGCTCTAATATTCGCCTATGGGCGATTGTTATTTTAATGTGCTGATTTCACTAAAACTCAGCACAGTTCTTGGGCGAGCGCGACGAATGCTTTATGTTGTACCCGTTAGTGGCCAGTACTTGCCAAGTTCGAGTGAACCATCCTGGTCCATGAACTGAACTGACCTGCTCAAAAACTCCCTAAGATTTTGAATATAATGAAATAGTCTTAACCCAGCGGCACACCCGTGTGATGCACCTGGCCATACCAAATCTTCTGGTTATGCAGGGTTCCCATCACATGCATCAGCTCAATGATCCTTTTATGGTTATCTGTGGATTCACTTTGCGGTTCGGTAGCACCTAACCGGGAAAACTGGCTGATTTGAGACCTGATTGAACACTCAATCAAATCAATCTCCTTAACACTTAATTCAAACGTTTTGTTGTAATTGGACATACATTTCTCCTTAAAATTAAGAAAAAACAACTACACTTTCATGACATTGCCCTTCCCTCACCATTCTATTTGACAGACACCCTATTTAGATACAGCATAAGGTTATTCCAAGATCAGTGTCTGTGAATTAATTCACTATGAATCCTCACTTTTATTAAAAAATCTCCTCATGAATAACTTGAATTCAGGAAGTTTTTGTTCCTTCCTACCCGTAGTTCCGACCCAACCTCATATTTGTTCAAATTATTTTTCGAAAAAAGGTACGGCTCGTTATTTAGGCTATCCCAGCCCATGTGCCAGCCTCCAAGACCTAGCTTATCCAGCTATTTAAAATACAATCGGTGTTCCTGCGGCGTGGTTTTCAACAACCTTTGAAATGACCGCCGCATCTGTTCAGCATTACTAAAGCCACAATTAACAGCGACGCTTTCTACTGGCAAATCAGTCTGTAACATCATATTCTTAGCGGCTTCCAGACGGACCCGTTCGACAAATTTCGCGGGTGTCATACCTAATTCCTGGCAGAACAACCTGGAGAAATTGCGGGGGCTCGGGCTCATCGCCATCCGTTCCGCCAATCGTTCAATGCTTAGATCCTTGTGTGGATTGCTGACTATCCATGCCTGTAGTTCACGAAAATCCCTGCGGGATTTTGCTTCGTTGAACACATAGTTACTAAATTGTGATTGCCCACCTGGGCGGCGCATAAAAATCAACATCCCACGTGCCACGAAAGCGGCGACTTCCCAACCCCAATCTTCCTCGACCAGGCTCATGGCCAAATCAATACCGGCAGTTACACCGCCGGAGGTGTAGACATTGCCGTCGCGGACAAATATCTTATCGGGATCAACCCGGATATTACGGTACTGGAGGGCAAGCTGGTCACAGTACAGCCAATGCGTGGTGGCTTTACGGCCATTCAGCAGGCCGGCTTCCGCAAGTATTAAAGCACCGGTGCAGATCGAAACCATCCTCCTCACTTTAGGCATCATCAGGATTAACCAGCTTCGCATCTTGATATCCTGCTTGGCCGCTTCGACATGTGCCGTTAGTGCCGCCCCAGCTACCATCAGCGTATCAATGTCGCCACCTATATCTTCGTAGCCTTTATCAGCAATCAACTGAATTCCCGATGAAGTCCTGATCGGCCCGCTCTTTTCAGCAACAACACTCAAAGAATAAACTGATTCTGTCCGCGCAATACGTCCCAAGAGCTGTAAGGCTATATTGGCGAAAGTAAACACTTCCATTGGGCCAACTGCATCTATTAGCAAACAATCTGGATACACTAGCATCGCAATATGGCGATGTCGCTGATGGTAATTTGGCTTAACATGTCCCATAACAACCCCTATTTGCCTGTTTCGATGGCCCTACTGATTTTTTATTGTCGTTATTATTCATAATCCCCCCTGCCCGACTATTACTGTGCCATCACAGAAACGCCTGACTTTATGGAGTCAGGGTATATGCTACTTCATCGTATTGACCTGTTAAGGAAACTCTGAACAAGTCCTTCGACAAGCTCAGGACGAACGGTAAGATGTTGATTCCGTTCGTGGTGAGCCTGTCGAACCATGAGCGGAATCAAC
>JAYVGW010000206.1:0-3102 GCA_043771735.1 Methyloglobulus sp. | reverse complement strand
AAAAGAAGACGCAGGCACGATAAGGATCGCCACGTGCGGCGCGCCCACCGATTTTTGGCAAGTCCGGCAATGGCAGTTTGCCGTACTGACCGGCTGTGCGGAAATCTCGTACCTCACTCTGCCACACAAACAGCCGCCAGTCATAGGGAGTTTCATAAGCATCCTTCCAAATTGTAAAACGTGGGCGTTAGGCAATCCCGTAAAGTAAAAAGTTCAAGCAGATGATTGTTAAACAAATTGCCAAAAATCTATTTTAATTCAATAGCCTGTTAGATATTATCATTGATGTGAATCAAGCAGGCGTTGTAATATAATGATTATATTAAACTCCACACTATTTATGAAGCCTGAAAGCACAATAATAAAGAAACGCTATGACCGGCTTGCACCGTTTTTTGACCTTATTGAAGCACCTATGGAGGGTCTTTTTTTTAAGCCTTGGCGGGAAAAGCTGTGGGCTAAAGCTACAGGCCATCACGTTCTGGAAGTCGGCGTTGGCACAGGCAAAAACTTTGACTATTACCCGAAGGGTGCCAGGATTACTGCCATTGATTTCAGCCCAAAAATGCTGGAACAAGCCGAACATGCCAAGGCCAGGAAGGGAATTCAAGTAGAGCTTACCTTGATGGACGTGCAATCTTTGCCTTATGCAGACAACAGTTTTGATACCGTTGTTGGCTCATTTGTGTTCTGTTCAGTGCCATTGCCAATAAAAGGCCTGAAAGAACTGTACCGAGTTTGCAAGCCCGGCGGCCAGGTGTTGTTGCTTGAACATGTAATCAGCCCTAAACCCATCATAGCTGGGGCGATGAACTTGCTAAATCCGGTTGTCGTTAAACTGGTCGGCGCAAATATCAACAGGGATACCGTCAAAAATATCAAAGCCTGTAGCTTTTCAAGCGTACGCGTCGATGAGCGTTGCGGCGATATTCTAAAGCTGATTGAGGCAAAAAAATAATGCAATCCCTATGGGCTAGGGTAAGGAGTTTAACTGATTGATTTTAAATTCCTTCATCCAAACCTTCTCGGCAATAGCTGAAGTACAGCATGTACTGAATACAGCAAACGCAGGAGCAGTTTGTCGTCCTGCATCCATGTAGGCATCCCAGAGGGAGAAGGGGATTTTTGAATTTTTAGAGATTCCCTTCAAGTGTTTGATTGAGCAAGCACGAGGAAGGCTATAGTAGTCGCAACCTAATCTTGTTTAGGCGTTGACAAGCGATTACTGAATATGAAACTTAATGATTTCAACGACGTGAAATAGGCCTTGAGCTTGCGCCAGTTTTTCTGCCGTATTGCCTTGATGGTCTGTTAACTCCGGTTTGGCTCCGTGTTCCAACAATAGACTGATGATAGCTTCCCGACCGAACAGCGATGCCATCATCAGTGCGGTTTGGCCCGCCAGGTTTTGGTGATTGACATCACATTGGGTGTGTTCCAGCAGCCATTTTGCGGTCTTTATATGGCCTTTAAAAGCGACTCCCATAAAAGCGTTGTTGCCTTTTGCATCGACAGCACAGGGTTCGGCACCCAATCGCAACAAGGTTTCCAAGATCTTACTATGGCCATGGTATGCGGCAAGGATGAAGGGCGTATAACCGTCGCTATTCGTCGCATTTACACGGCAGTCTTTCAATGCACAGCAGCGGCTAACGCATGCGTTACGAATAGATTTTTGATGTGCCTTTCCATAATAATCTCCTAGTGTTCCTTGATTTTTCAGTGCAAGAACCACAAGTTAACTTGATAAATTCAAGACCGGTTTCCAGTCTTTAACAGATAGAAATAAAGCAAGAGGGTCACTATAATCTCAGGGATATTTCTATTGATTTCAGGATAGCAATTCATGTTATCAATGTATAATTGATTGTTTACATATTATCAATTGATTTTATCTATAATAAGGAGTCGTTATGAACCTCAGAGATTTAAATTATCTGGTTGCCGTTGCCGATTTGCGCAGCTTTATTCAGGCGGCGGATCAATGTTGTATCAGCCAGCCGACCCTCAGCACACAAATAAAAAAAATGGAGGAAAGCCTGGGGGTGCAGATTTTTGAGCGCACCAATAAAAAAGTGCTGCCGACGGAATTAGGCGAGCAGATTATTGCCTCGGCCCGACGCGTATTGCTGGAAATCGACGTGATCCAGCAATATGCGGAAAACGCCCAAGATCCGTTGGCCGGTAATTTTAGGCTGGGTGCCTTTCCGACCCTTGCAGCCTATATTTTTCCGGGGTTGGTTCCCTTAATTAAGCAAACACTGCCAAAACTAAGGTTGATTCTGGTTGAAGAGAAAACCGATGTTCTCATTGCCCAGCTTAAACAAGGGCAACTGGATGCCGTTTTATTGGCGTTACCGATACTCGATGACACCCTGGAAATCAGGTTGTTGTTTGAGGATGAATTCTTGTTGGCCGTGGCGAGTGATAACCCGTTAGCGGCAAGAACAACCATCGCGCAGTCGGACTTAATCCATCAACAGTTATTGCTGTTGGATGAAGGCCATTGTTTGCGTGGACAGGCCCTGCAAATTTGTAAGTTAAACCATGCCGAAGAACAACAAGATGTCAGGGCGACAGGGCTTGAAACCTTGAGGCAAATGGTCAGGGCGGGAACTGGCATCACTTTTATGCCCAAAATCGCCATTCATGAACCTGAAGAGGGTATTCGCTATATTCCTTTTGTAGAACCCGCGCCTAAACGCACCATCGGGTTGGTTTGGCGCAAAACCAGCGCAAGAAATGAGTTACTTGAGAAGCTAATAAAGCTAATGGTCACATTTCAACCTGCGTAGCATCAACGCGGAATCCTTGCGGAATAGGCACTGCCAGGCTATTGCCGTTTTTTAAAGATGCACGTTGTTAAAGTTGCCATAAGCAATTCTCTTACAACAAAAGGTGTTTTTTTGGCTAGATAGCTTTGCAAGACTGCTTGCGGCATGGCTTATATTGTGGGCCTCCATCTCCCTTTTCTTTAGTAGCCTAATAGCCTTGGCCAACAAGTTTAGAAGTTACGCATTGACGACAGGCCTAAATTCTGGGTTCAAATGAGCCATGGTCGGCATGAACGTGCCGACAAAGGCGGCGATGACCCCATTGAAC
>JAYVGW010000205.1:0-4354 GCA_043771735.1 Methyloglobulus sp. | reverse complement strand
TGAGCTTTACGTTGCGCCTTTCGCCTTCTCCACTTTCTTATTCCATAATCCGTTGGCTGAGAAACAATTCCAACCCCATTTCAGCCAGTTAAGCAGCGATGCTGCCAGCCAGAACGACCACAGTAACATCAGCAAGCGATACGCCATCAGGGGTACAGATACGACGGTTGCTTGCGGTAAGGTGGATGGGCTGCGGTCTTGATACCAATTTAAATCAAAAGCCGAGGATTGGTTTCCGGTAATCTGCATATTGGGTGATCCTCCCAATAAGCCTTGTTCCACAGCAAAAACCAGTATTGCCAGGGAGAATACAGTGAACATACCGATTATTACCTGCAATAGGTTGAAATATTTGAAGTTGTTATTGGATCGCAACCCGCGCCAACCTAAGATCATCAACCAGGCGACCACTAAACAGGCAGATTCCATCGGCACTTGGCTTAGTCCAAGTAGCAATAAGAACCATTGCCAGTGTTTCAAGGGTGTCAGCGAAACCTTCCCTAGACCTACCGACAAGATCACAATAACGACCAACACACCCCAGAATAAGACGGCGGGGCCCAATTTTGGCCCCCAGACAAACAGCACCCAGCGGTCTTGTCCCAGACTGATATTGAGCCGGATATTGACGCTAGCCAGTCCCACATCAAGTTGGGGTGTTTTGGTTATGCTGGAGATAGCCGTTTGCTCTTGCCAGCTTAAAGCCACATCCTGTTTGCCGGGATTAATGGGCAACGTGAGCTTTCTGCCTTCTTGGCGTAGCGGTAGCGTTTGCCCGTTAATCGCCACGGTTTGCAGCACAGCGTTTTCCGGCAATGTCAGTGTATGTTGAGTGCCCTGGGAACTTCTGAGACTCATTTTTAAGTCAGCATCCAGCGAGCGTTTGCCCGGCCTGATGGCTAACTGGCTGCTGTCTATCGTTAAGGTTTGTCCTTCCAGTGTCTTGGGACGGGTTATTTGCAGGGCTAAGGTTTCGCCCGGCCAGGGATGCCATTCCGGTAGCCATTGCCCTTCATGGTTCATGTGGATGACGGTGATACCGCTGGTTTCGATATGCCATACAGGGCTGACATCGGCTTTCCAGACTTCAATCCATTGATTAGTTTCTGCGGCGGCAAACGTAATCTTTTCGGCCTTTTCAATCGTCGAATCCCATTGCATAACCGTTTGTTGCGCGGGCATATTGACTTCAACCTTGCCATTTTTAACATGGATGCCCGGAGTCGTCACCAATTCTCCAGCCAATAAGGGAATCTCCAGCACAATGGCAGAATCGACTGGCGATAGCCTGATGACTTGGGTAAGCACACGCCAGTCCAGGCCGAGTTGCAAAGTACGTTCAACTTTGACAAACGGCGGCAGAATGCCGGGCGCAAGATTTGTATTTTTGGCGTTTTCTGCTGCCTTGCTGGTGCGGTTGAATTGCAATTGATTGTCAACCTGCCCGTTTTCCTGGAGTCCGCTCACTTGCCAGCCGCTTTGCTGTCCGGTTTCAACCGTCACGCGATTCGGCTTTAAGGGCAAAGGTAAGGTAAACGTCGCCAATAATGGCACTGCACCTAGCAGTACAACCTGATGTTCACCTCCAGGCACATACAGCCATAAGCCATTGCCGTTACGATAAAGCCCAGGCGCAGCTTTGCCATCAACAGTGACCTGATTGGGAAACCATTGTTCATAAGCAGCAGGTAATGGCACGTTAACCGCTTGTTGGGCATGGATTTGCAGGGTGATTTCGATGGCGTTCTCGTTAATCGCCACTTTCATCTGCGGGATTTGGGCGCAGTTGGGCAGGCAATCCGGCGCTTCCAGCAGTCGGTTTTTAAGTTCCTCCAACACTTCTTTGCTGGGGAAATCCGCATAGGCTTTTTGCGTAGGCGTTGCCAACAGTGGCACTATCAACAACCACAACAATGCGGGTGCTGCGGTTTTCATGTTGAACTTGATCTTTTCAGCCAATCCAAACATCAGCAATGTCAGCACAGTTACCAAGGCAACCCGAATGAAATTTAGCAACATGACCACGGTAGGCGAGAGATACCACAACCGTAGCTGCTGCCCGGCATCCACCGAACCGTTCCAGGACAGATGCACCTTATGCCATTGCCACTGCGGTAAGCCTGGCCCGGTTTGGACTTTGGCATCGGGATCGTAGCGGCTAAAATCGGTACTTAAGTCGTAAGATGGACTGGCCAAACCACCGGAATCATATTTCCTTTTCCGTTCTGGCATGATGGATTTCGCCATTTCCTGTTCTTGCACGGCTTCGGGAGCAGCAGCATCCATTGCCGATGTGGCTTGATTCATCACAACAGGCGGCGCAGGGCTGGACACAGTTGCCGGGAAAACTGCGCTTTGCCAAGGGTATTCCAATTGCGGATAAAGCCCCGTGCGCACTTGGTTGACCATAAACGGGACGACGATAAGAACTAACGCCAGCCAAAATGCATTGCGATACCATGTGATGGCGGTCAAAAACTTGCCTTGCGGTAGCACTTTTAATAATGCTGTGGCTGCCAGGATATTGAGCCAGACATACTGAGGCGAACCCGCTTCATGCCAAATCAAAACCAGTGTCAACAAGGCAAACACCCCCCACAACCGACCAAATAAGCGGCTGGTTGCCAGTGCGGCGATCAAAACCAGGAACAAATCCAGTAAAGTCCAGCGTGCTATCCAGGTATCCGGCACATTATCGACACCGCTGGCTGCGAGCAAACGCCAGCCTGGCGGCAGATTCAACTCCGCATTGACTTGGTTGAAACTTTGCTCCCAGCCCACCGCGCTGATCGACCTTATATTACCGACGCTGCGGCTATCGGCATCCAGCGCAATCGCGCCTTTCCTGACTTCCACGCCCTGCTTGCCTGTTCCCGCCAAGGTAATCAACTGGCTTTTGCCATCCAGGGTGACCTTACCCAACTGCATTTCCGGCAGGGCATCCAGCCGCCAGCCTTTGGTCATCTTGCCGCTGATCGTGTCGTTGATGGTGTAACCCACACCGTCAAAATCCAGCCATAGCTTCCGGTTGATCGCCAGTTGGTTAGGCTCCGGCTCCGGGTCACCCCTGCGGATAACTTTCAATCCCATGCTTTCGCCCTGATTGACCTTATAAGTCGGCAAATGCCGCCATTCTTCGGGCGAATTGGTTTGGCTGGCATCGATAGGCACAAGTTTATCCACCTCAACCACACGTAAATCGGGGCGGGCTTCGAATACCCAAATTTCCGATGTCGGCCAATCCCAATCATCCAGGTTGATATATAAGGAAAGCGTATTCGTCTCTTTAGGGCTTCTGGATGTAATATCGATTTGCCATTGTCCTGGTCGGATTTGAACCAATAATTGACCGTCGGCTTCAATTTTTGCGGGTAGCAAACTGGTTAAACTAAGCGGAATAAAGCCATCAAGTAAGGGTTTTGGCAGCTTCACCTCACGCTGCTCACCCGACACTTCCAGCACCAGCCGAGTCGTCACCTGCATGGGTACATCATCGGTGATTTTCCTGAACACCTGTATATCCAGGCTATTTTGGACATTCTCAGGCTTTTTTTGCCCAATATCATTTTCCGTCAGCCCGAGTTGCCCGTCCCTGATGCTAGGCAAGGGTATCGTCGCACCGTTAATGCGTAAGCCGATCAGCCCCGTATCAGCAGGTATGCTGAGGCTTTCGGGAATTGCAGTCCAGAAGAAATCACCCTTGACCTGATAAGTGCCAGCCGCAAGTTTAATGGCGGGAAGTCCATTCCTGTCCAGCACGGACGCGGTTTTGTTATTGGCAGTGACATTTTGCGGCCAGTGTTTTTGGTCGCCCGGCAAAGTAACCCAGCTTTCCTGATAGACATCCCAGCTAATCGTAAACGCGCCTTTCGTGGCAGTAAAATCCAAGTCTAACTGGCTAGGCCAGCTACAACGCTTTTGCTCAAAACTGTTGTAGATGAAAGGGCAACCGAGTTCGGGTTGGTCTTGCAATACCCAGTTGACCCAGGGTTTTAAGGGTTCTGGGACTTGTTCAGGGATTAATGGCTTGGCATGGGCAAAAACGGTAAAAAAGCCGATAAGAAGAAATATTATTGTTCGACCCATGTCTAGCCTCCGATTGATTTTGTACCTGGATTTTAGGCTGAGTTACAATATTCTGCAAACTTAGCTAACCGTTATTTCTTTTAATTAACGCGATAAGGTGCGCTATCCATAGGATGCCCCGCCGAGGTACGAGGTATCGCGCTGACTATATATGCAACCGTGTATGATGTTAGAAGTTACGCATTGACGACAGGCCTAAATTCTGGGTTCAAATGAGCCATGGTCGGCATGAACGTGCCGACAAAGGCGGCGATGACCCCATTGAACA
>JAYVGW010000204.1:0-6047 GCA_043771735.1 Methyloglobulus sp. | reverse complement strand
ACTCATTTTTGTCACACGGGGGTTTTCCCGTTTTCGGTGGCAAAAATCAGCGCTGTCTCATAAAATTAATATCGTTAATCAATGGCTTGTCATTCTTTTTGGGACGGGTTTGCGCCCACAAAACATCAATCTCGTTTTTATATGCAGCAAGTTCCGTACCGTCAAAAAACCGTGTTTTTGGATATATTTTTACTAAAACAAATGCTTTAGTGTTTTTAGTCGCCGCATCGTTTGCCCGTGTGTGTTTTTATCATCCTTAATAGGCTTTAATTTGCACGGGTTCTAAATTTTTACGTTTTAGCATTCCCAATAAAATAAATTAAAATAGTAATTTTAGTGTATAGTGCAGGCTGGCATGGTGCCCAAAATATTTTTTCAGGTTTGCAAACGCGGGGTGGAGCAGTCATGGCCGATTCAAACGAAACCGGATTTTCCCCGGTGCGGAAAGAGTTCCTGGGGTTTTTGAAATACTCCAAGGGGCATTCGGATGCCACCTGCTACAACTACAACTCGGATTTGAACCGCTGGCAAAAGTGGCTGCTGTCCGAACAGCTGGACTGGCAACAATGCAGCCCGAACGATGTGGAGCATTTTGTCTCGTATTTGTCGCGTGACGGCGTGGGCGCACATGCGGTGGCGCGGAAGATTTCCTGCCTGGCCACCTTTTACAAATGGGCGAAGCGCAACCACAAGGTACAGGAAGACCCGATTTACCAGATCGAAAAGCCCAAGCGGCCACGGCGCATCCCCGTGTGGCTGGAGATCGAGGAACAGGCCGCACTGCTGAAGGCCACCCGCAATTACGACGACATCCCCGACAATATTTTTGGCCGCAGCCGCGCCTCGTCGTTGAAGATACGCCAGCGCTATGACCTGCTGTTTGAGCTGATCCAGAAATCCGGCTTGCGGATCAGCGAGGCATTGGGCTTGAGGGTTGGCCATGTCCGCGTGGTCGATGGCGTGGCCAAGCATGTGCGGGTGATCGGCAAGGGCGACAAGGAGCGGCAGGTGCCGTTGCCGGACAGTTTTGGCCGTGTGCTGGCGCTGTCGCTGGCGGGGAAGGGCGGCGAGGATTATGTGTTCGCCAAGAAGGCCGGTGCCAAAGCCCCAGGGGCACATGCGGTGCGGGCGTATTTAAAGAAACTGATCGACAAGGCCGGGATAGACAAGAAGGTCACCCCGCACAAGCTGCGCCACACCTACGCCACGCGGCTATTGGAAAAGGACGTGCAGTTGGTGGACATCCAGGCGCTGCTGGGGCATGAGAGCATCGCCACCACGCAGATTTACACCCATGCGGGGCAGGAGCGGCTGTCCAAGTTGGTGGCGGATATTTGAAGTGCGTTTTTAGATATTTTTATTGATATTATACGGCATATTGCCGTATAATTTTGGCATGGAACAATCAAAATCACCCACAGCACGTCTTGAAGCCCGTTTGCCAACGCATGTCCATGCGATGCTGAAACGCGCCGCTGAAATACAAGGCCGGACATTGACGGATTTTGTCGTTGCCGTGTCCAGTGAAGCCGCCCGTCAAACCATCGAGAACTCTGAAATCATACGTCTTTCGGTGGAAGACCAGCGCCTTTTCGCCGACAGTATCCTCAACCCACCTGAACCTAGCCCCGCACTGCGCCGGGCTTTTGAAAAACATCGGGAACTGTTCGGAACCGAGTGAGTGCGCCTTTTCGTCTCGAAGCCCTGGAAGGGCGTCACGACCGTTTGGCGTTCGCGTGTGGTGAAGCGGTGCTTGACCGGTATTTCCAAACACAGGCCAGCCAGGATGTCCGCCGCCGCGTTGCCAATTGCTTTGTAGCCGTTGAGGTGGCCACAGGTCAAGTGGCCGCGTATTACACGATTGCAGCAACCAGTATTCCCACCCCTGATTTGCCCGTTGAGGATGCCAAGCGTCTACCGCGTTATCCGACGATTCCCGCTGTGCGTATCGGACGGCTGGCCGTGGATATGCGCTTTCGCGGCTGTGGCTTGGGGAAAGCTTTGTTAGCCGATGCCGCCCTGAAAACGATGGCTGCCGCGCCCGCTTCCTTTGCGCTTTTGGTGGATGCCAAAAACGACCGGGCGGTGGATTTTTACCGGCATCATGGTTTTAGGCCGCTTATAGGGTCGCCAAACATCTTGTTTTTGCCTTTGGCTACCGCCGAAAAAATACTGTTTGATCCGAGCGCCACACTGTAAAAACACGCTGTTAAAACTCCCCAAAATAAGCTAATCGGGGGAGTGGGCAAAAATAGCCAATATGATCCTTCTTATTTTATTACTACTCCAGTAATATTTAATAATCTTGTGAATTCTTCACCTACTTCATTTTTGACTACGTTAATACATGTACCGTCATGTGTACCATGATCATTATTTTTTGATTCTGTATTTGGAAAGTACAAACCTTCTACATACACACCTAAATGATATAAACCCGGTACATTTGTGTCATCAATATACATGTGCAAAGAACCACCCTTATGACTTACTACCTTGCCTTCAGAATCTTTTATAAATTCTAAACTCTTCTTTTCTTCTTCATAATTGGCAAGTAATAAGGCAATATCCATCTTATTAGAATACCTCTTAGATGTTTCGATCTGCTTAATTAATTCGGCCACTTTGTCTTTAGGTAAAATATCAGCGATATCAAAAGCGGGTGAAATTATTCGCGCAAAACCTCTTTGATTTTTTATACTTCCAAAATTGATATTTGTTTTTATACTAACTTTGAATTCTTCACCTTGTTTTATCATCACCTCTTCAAGGTGTAGATCCATCTTCAAATTAGTGCGTCCATAAATGTTAACAACAACATTACAAGCTTCATTGCTGTTGCTGTTTGTGCTAACTGCCATTACATCTAACCCATGCCGGCTCTTTTTGAAAATATTACGGGTTGCAATCCTCCTTTTTTGATCAGTGATCAAACGGGAGTACCTTGCCCCCCTAATTGGTCCCGCTGCAACTGGAAAAAGCAATTCGCCCAGCTCAGGTATCATCATTTTATCCATTTGCTTGGCTTTGTAAGAAATCATCAATTGCCATTTTCCTACCCAACAAGCTTTTTCTGTGTTTCCTTTTTGTATAACTAATGACAAACGTCCGTTGGAACGGCTACTTGTGATGTCGGGAGCAGTACAGCAATGGTGACAACTGTTACCATGATGACCATTCTCATTGCCGTATAATACTTGATCATTGGGGCCGAGAAGCATAAATGACCAGTTTTTGTCTTGAAAATCCATGCCTTGAGCAGTTATGAAAAAGGCATCATCGGCTGAAGTAGCAGTAAAATTAAGGTGGGTATGTTCGCCCGCAAAAAGCTCAATGACAGGATCAAAAATATTGGTAAACCCAATGGCAGTCGCCAAGGCATTAGAATAGAATTTGTCGATTGTACCAGCATTTTCACCATGAAAAATCTGAGCCGTTGAAAGGGTTTTACCCTTTGCCACCATTGCGCCTAAAGTAGTGTAGTCAACATCGGCCCCCGTGCCAAAACCCATTGCGAATATGGCAGTTCGACTAAAACTACCATTAGGAATCGAACTCATAGGCGCACCAGTTGTGAGCATACCATCAGTAAGAAAGGCCATATAGCGTTGTTCATCAGCTGGTGTACCTCCAAAAGGTGGTTCTACCAATGTGGTTTGTATGTCATTCAAGGCATCAGCCAGCGGGGTTCCTCCTCCTGGTGTCATGGCGGAAATATTTGAATCGAAAACTGATCTACTAAAGCTAGACCCCGCTTTTATCAAACCATAATTTGGAGCGCTAAAAACCGAATTAAATTCATTGGCACCTAAGCTTCTGAATGTTTTGATGCCTGCCATTACGTAAATTGCGCCGCTATTCTGAACAGTTTCACAATCTTGTAAAAATGCTGAAACGCCTCGTTTTGCGGCCTCCCATTTTGTCACATCAGGCAAAGTACTTACCATTGGGTCTGGAGTAAGGCCATTCATACTTCCTGTTCTATCCAAACCTATCCCTATTATCGCAATCGTGTCATAGGTATAGCCATACGCATTTCTAAAATCAAGAGTGTCCAGATTACGTTTGGCACCAATTGCACTATAATCAGGCATTGGAATTGAGCTGGCAATTGCGGCATTTGTACCATAACCAGCCGCGCCACCCGTCCAAGGATACATAATATCATTTCGATGATGATGTGCATTTCCACCTGTAGTTGGGTATTCAGTTTGGTGTCCATCCATTTGCCACATAGCCCACAATCTATCAATATTACAATGGTGCAAATAAAAAAACGGGTCAAATGGTGAAACAGAAGGTGATGACATATGCCCACCTGCGCCACCGATCCAACCGTGCATTCCATTGTGCATTTGGTTGCCGGAGCTTAGCCCACTACCCGATTCAAGTGCATTTTGGAATGGTGAATAAGTTGCTTTAGCCAGAGATTCACGAATGTCGTTAACAGAGGGTAAAGAAGCCACATTTCCCGTACTGCGTTTGAGTCCACCTGTAAATGATGATGGAAACATACTAGGTAACCGCCAACCATCCAAACTAGCAGGCCACCAGATTGGTAGCGGTGTCGTATTGGCACCAACACCCGGTTTGTCAAAGGCAAAATAGCCCATTTGGACTTCATTACCGTTTGGCCCTAAAAAGCTATCCGTCATAATGGTACTTGGGTCGGTCCAATCCCAATAAGGGAGCATTATATTTGGTACATAAGTCTGTAAATGTTGTTCAAATTGATAAAGAAAATATCGATGCCAACTCAAAAAACTAAATGAGCCACTACCGCCATGCCCAAAATTTACACTAGGTGAACCTGGTGCAAATGCACTTTGTATCATTCTATGAATGGCATTGTACTCGTCCCATACGCTGTATTGGCTACCTAAAGGTGCGCCAGGGTTCACAATGTCTGCCTTCATTAAGACACAAGCCTTTACAAAATTTTCTCTTTCTGTTGCCGTTAAAAATTTGGCATTTTTTCTAATTCCCATGGTTGACTCCAATGATAAATTATTTTTGGGTTGTAAGCTCTAACAGTCAAAATTTCCAACATCGCAAACATAGGCAGTTTAGGCGCATTACCGTATTGTTTTGCGCCGTCCGTTACTCAGGACAGTCGAATCCAATGCCCAACGGAAGGTAGCCTACCGCCAGTGAGGATAAACAGTAGGTAGTATCCTGGTGGTGCAATATTTCCATTGGCCGGTGCTTGGCTTATTAGTGTATTACCTGTACGGCTTTGGATAGGCAATTTGATATATCGTTGTCCCGAATCGGTATGGTGGGTCACTGAAACAGGAGCGAGTAATACAACCGATTCAATTTCAGGTGCTTGTAGTGTGTCAATTGTAAAAGGATTTCCGAATGTCAACGTGGCTGGAATATTTGTAATGATTGGTTGAGCCGCTCCCGTCAGATAGCCCGGTGTATAGAGTTCCATCGTATGCTGATCGGGATCATCAGTTCCTGGAGCGACACCGCCAGCAGAAAATACCCGACCATCAGGCAGCAAAATACAGACAGAATGATATTGCCGTGGAAAATTGAGCATGGCAGTAGTCGTATAGGTATCGGTCTCTGGATCATAGATTTCAGTGGCCAAGGTCGGTGTTGGGGACCATTTTTGACCGTTACTGTGTCCACCAATAATCAGTATCTTGCCATTGGGCAATACTACTGCATTAATATTGGTACGGGCAAAATTCATGTCTTTAAGCCGTTTCCAACTGGAACCTGCTATACCACCATTAAATTCTATCACCTCGGCACTTTGGTTGTTTTTAGCTATCGCAATGCCACTAACCCCACCGCCAAACACGAAAAGGCGGGTGCGAGGAGGTGAAGCCGTCGTATCAATCATCAGCAGGCTCATGCCTTCTTGACGGTCGTAGAATTGTTGTTGCCCATGATTTGTCCAGTTACCGGCCATTGCTCCGGTGAGGGTCAAATATGCAGTTTGCGTGCCTGAAGCTTCACCCCAGCCGGTACGGGAATTGAAAATTTCACCGGAAGGCAAAAGGTGCATGCCCGGATACAGCTCTCCGAACGCG
>JAYVGW010000203.1:0-2960 GCA_043771735.1 Methyloglobulus sp. | reverse complement strand
CGGGACTTGCTGGATAAAAAACAATGCGATCTGGTGATGGGTTTGGATACCGGTGATCCTCGCGTTGCGACCACCGAGCCATATTACCGCTCAGGCTATGTGTTTATCACCAAAGAGCAAGATTCTGATGCGGCACAAAACTGGGATGGCGAGTTAATCAAGAAAGCCAAAAATATTGCTTTCATGCCAGGTACACCGGCAGAAACCATGTTACGGGCGATTGGACGCTATAACGATATGTTCAATTACCAGCACGAGTTGGTCGGTTTTAAATCCCCGCGCAACCAGTATGTGAAATACGAAAATTCCAAGTTAGTTTCGGAAGTCGCTTCTGGTAAAGCCGAAGTCGCCGTGCTCTGGGGTCCGGCGGCGGCGCGTTATGTCAAGGAATCTTCAGTGCCTTTGGCCATGACGGTGATTCCCGACAACAACGTCCGTGCCGATGGCCAGAAAGTACCGCATCATTTCAGTACCTCAATGGGCGTAAGAAAGGATGACCGCGATTTGTTGGCCGACTTAAATACGCTCATTAAATCAAAGCAGGATGAGATCGACGATATTTTAGGAGCGGAAAACATCCCTTTAGTGCCGGAAACTCAATAAAGCTTTGGCTAAAAATAATTAAGGAAAAAATAAATGATGAAAATTTCAAAATTAATCACCGGCATCAGCATTGGCTTGGCTTTGGCAAGTCCTATAGCGACTGCCGATATTACGCTTCGTAATGCCATAACAGGCGAAGCGCTGGATATGAGTTTTGCCAAAAAAGGCGGCGATACCGATGCTTTCAAGCAATTTATGAAGGACGGTAAAAATCCCTATAACGGGAATAAAGACATCATCGAAAAAGGCAAAAGCCTATACATGACGGGTTGCTCGGGTTGCCACGGCCATGAAGCCGAAGGCAAATTGGGGCCGGGCTTGGCTGATGATTACTGGACTTATCCGCGTAACGCCACCGACCAAGGGCTGTTTGAAACCTTGTTCGGCGGTGCGAACGGCATGATGGGGCCGCAGTACGTCAATTTTAATACCGATGAAATGTTGCAAATCATGTCATTTCTCCGCTCGATTTATACCGGCGATAAAAGTAAAGCCGAATGGTTAAAACAATAATGAGGAAATAAGAATGAAAACTTTACTGACTAGCACATTAACTGCAATCGCATTAAGCCTGAGCTTCCAAACGCTTGCTTATGACGGCACTAATTGTAAGGAACCAGGGGTTTGCTGGGAAGCCAAGCCAGGTTATCCAGAACAGGTGGCTGGGAGCAAATACGATCCCAAGCATGATCCTAACGAACTTAATAAGCAATCGCAGTCGATCAAAGAGATGGAGGCGCGTAACGAAAAACGCTGGAAAAACCTCTCCCAGACCGGCAAGTTTGTTTATGAAGTAGAGGGAAATTAGTTACTTCCCTTTTGATATGGGCACGGGTACTGCCCATGTTTCTCCTTGGAATTTGCGGCGAGGTAACTCCCAACAAATTCCTATCTTGTTGTATTTTTTAAGACTAAACCCATTTAACTCCGGCAATCCGCCATGCGCCGGAGTTTTTTTGTGAAAACTATGACCGTTGAACATCAGCTCGCCGATTGGCGCAACCAGGCGCTTACGCTTGAAACCCAAGTTAACCAAACGGTTATCGGATTAAATCCCTTAGTCCGGCATCTTATTACGGCGGTCTTTGCCCGTGGCCATATCTTGCTGGAAGGCAATGTCGGTGTGGGCAAGACCACGCTGCTCCGTGCGCTTGCGCGGGGATTGGGTGGCAAATATCAGCGCATTGAAGGCACCATCGACCTGATGCCATCTGACCTCATTTATTACACCTATTTGGACAGGAATGCCAAGCCTTGTGTCGATCCGGGGCCTTTATTGGCTCACGGCGACCAACTTTCGACATTCTTTTTTAACGAAATCAACCGTGCCCGTCCGCAAGTGCATTCGTTATTATTACGGGTCATGGCAGAGCGGAGCGTATCGGCCTTCAACACAGAATTTCAACTGCCTTATGTCCAGGTTTTTGCAGACCGCAACCGGGTCGAACGCGAAGAAACCTTTGAACTCCCTGCCGCCGCCCGTGACCGGTTTCTGATGGAAATCAAGATTGATCCACCCAATGATGACGCATTGCTAGATCAACTGATGTTCGACTCTCGCTACCACGATGTTGATAAGCTGATTGAAAACGTCGAACCAGGGCTGATCGCCCATTATCAACTGAACGACATCGCTCAACTCATTCAACAGGCAGTCATCGCTAGCCCTGCTTTGCGAAAATATGCGTTGGCGTTGTGGAAAGCCACGTCAAATCCACAACAATTTGGCATTAATCTGGCTGATGTTGAAATGTCACAGTTGCTTCATGCAGGCGTAAGCCCTAGAGGAATGAGTTACCTGATCCGTGCCGCCAAAGTCCGTGCCTGGCTGCAAAATCGTACGGCGTTATTTCCGGAAGATTTGCAAGCCGTATTCCCCGTCATCATGATGCACCGGCTGTTTTTAAACCCCAGTTATGCTTATCGTAAAGATGAATTATTACCGCAACTGGTCAGCGGTATCCTAAACCAGATTGCCGCGCCTTGACTATGAATGACAACCCTAGCGCATCCGTACCTCACATGGCAAAAGTAATGCCAATGAAATCTATTAGAGATTACCTTGCCTTGAGCATCCCAAAAGCGGGGATCGGCCATTTTATCGAAACCTATCTGACGTGGTTTAGCGTCGGCTTCGTCAGTTCGTTTGTGGCAGGGGCATTGGACAAATATGCTGGGGTCGCTTATGCCGCTTATTACACGGGGGCGGTCAACGAAGCGGTCGGTTTCAATTTCTGGGTTCTGCTCACGGTAATCGGTTGAGCCACTTGCAAAATTATCAGTCAGCAAGCGGCGTAAGTTAATAAAGACACCTGATAGGCCGAATTTTTGAGTGGGTAACTCCACTTTAGGTCAGT
>JAYVGW010000202.1:0-9826 GCA_043771735.1 Methyloglobulus sp. | reverse complement strand
GCTTCAGCGCTAAGGCTTGATCTGGAACAGGCCACACAACTGACTGCGGTAGTCGCTGTAGGATTAGCTATCGGTTCCATAGTGGCGGCCAAGCTAGTGCCGTTGGAACATGCAGTAAACGTATTGCCACTAGGGATTGCGATGGGACTGGCTATTGTAATAATGGCGTGGATTACTGATTCTCGGCTGGCGATCTTGATATTGATGCTCATCGGCATCCTGGCAGGCAGTTTTCTAATACCCATGAACGCGTTGCTGCAATACCGAGGCCACTTGCTGATGGGTTCGGGGCATTCTATCGCCCTGCAAAACTTCAACGAAAACGCCAGCATATTATTGATGCTAGGCGCTTACGCGATAATGATAGAGGTTGAACTGCCAGTAAAAACCATCGTGATTGTGTTCGGATTGTTCGTATCGCTAACAATGGCTTTATTAACCAAAATACACAGTCATGACCAGGATGGGTAGGCTGCTTTTTTTCTGAATCAAAACCGTCAAGTGTATCTGTCATTTCGGAGGTACCCAAGCCAGTTACCCCTTAAATCGCCGACTACAGAATATTTCAGGAAACTGGAAAACTATGCCATTAAGCGGTAATCCTATTGCAGCTTAATAACCTTGTCATCTTGGTCTGCCTATAATCTGTACCTCATCAACAGTATTTAAGGAGCAATCCCCATGAAGAGGTTCGACAAAAATTCCCGCAATATCCCAGGGGGTTTGGGCTTGGCAGTAAGTGCGATTGCTCTGCCACTGCTTTTGACCTTGGCTGTTTCAAATGCCGCAGTAGCTGATACACCATTAATGGAGCAAGGCATTCAGTTCGGTGATTTGGCACCAGGACGTGCGATCGTGTGGAGTCGGGCTGACCGTGCGTCCCGTATGATGGTGGAATATGCTTTCAATGAGCAGTTTGATAATGCCAAGACTATCCATGGGCCTTATGCGTTTGAAGCCAGCGATTTTACCGTTCGTCAAGATTTAACCGGACTTCCTAATGGCAAGGATGTTTACGTCAAAGTCTGGTTTGAAGATTTGACCAATGCCCGTAGCAAAAGTGAACCAGTGGCTGGTCATTTTCACACCATCGGCAGAAACGAAAATATCCGTTTTGTTTGGGGCGGTGATACCGCTGGTCAAGGCTGGGGCATTAATGAAGCATTCGGCGGCATGAAAATTTATGAAGCCATGCGAAAAGTCGAGCCGCAATTCTTTATACAAAGCGGGGACAATGTTTATTCTGACGGCCCCATCCCAGAGAGCAAAACGGCAGAGGATGGCCGGATATGGACTAATCTAGTGACACCGGAAGTGAGCAAGGTTGCCGAAACGCTGGATGAGTTCCGTGGCCGCTATAAATACAATCTGCTTGACGACAATTTGCGCCGTTTTAATGCTGAAGTGCCGCAAATCTGGCAATGGGATGATCACGAAGTGGTCAACAACTGGTCTAGCGCCAAAGATTTGAGTGCAGACCCCCGCTACGCCGTTAAAGATATTCCGCTATTAATCGCCCGTGCCACAAAAGCATTCCATGAATACGCCCCGCTGCGTCCGCATGATGCTGAAGAATCCGAGCGTGTTTACCGAAAGCTCTCCTATGGTAAATTGTTGGATGTGTTTGTCCTAGATATGCGTAGCTACCGCGGTCCAAACACCAGCAATCTGCAAGCGCGAGAAAGCACTGAAACGACCTTTCTTGGCGAAACGCAGCTTGCTTGGCTAAAAGCCGATATGAAAAACTCTAAAGCCACTTGGAAAGTTATCTCGGCTGATATGCCTATTGGCCTCAATATAGCGGATGGCACTGTCGATAATATTCCTAATGGCAAGCCTCGTTGGGAAGCTATTGCTAATGGCGACAATGGAAAAGCACTCGGACGTGAACTGGAGACCGCCCGATTATTGAGTTTCATCAAGCATGAGCATATCAAGAATATCGTTTGGCTGGCCGCAGACGTGCATTATGCGGCCGCCCATTTCTATGACCCTAGTAAAGCTCAAACCAAGGATTTTTCACCGTTTTGGGAATTTGTCGCGGGACCGCTCAATGCAGGTTCTTTTGGCCCTAACACAACGGACAGTACCTTCGGCCCACAAGTGGTGTTCAGCAAAGCTCCGTTTGCCGGACAAGCCAATCTGTCGCCTTATGCAGGCTTGCAATTTTTTGGTGAAGTCAATATTGATAGAAAGAGCCGAGCGTTGACGGTCGATCTTAAGGATATTGACGGCGCAACTGTTTTCAGCAAAACGCTTCCCGCAGAATCTAACAGGGATTGATCTTTAGCTGCCGAGGTCAACTTATTTGGTTTCGGCAGCGCTTCCCTGTCACTTAATTTTCATGGAATCGACATAAAACTGACACTTCTACTAAGTAAGGTATGGGTTTATTTTTCGGTATCAGGATAGCCATGAAAATTCAAAATGACGAACTACAAGCCAGGTCGGAAAAAAGATTGGTGTGCTTTATTGCTGACACAGAGGCACTGATAAAAGAAGCCCAGGCATTACGTTATCGTGTCTTTTCCCAGGAAATGGGGGGCACACTGAAGTCCGGCCAGGAAGGCTTGGATTTTGACGAGTTCGATAAATACTGCGACCATTTGCTGGTCTACGATAATGTAAACGCAAAAATTGTCGGGTATACACGGTTGCTCAAACAATCCCAGGCAAAGCAATTGGGACGGTTTTACTCTCAAAATGAATTCGTCCTGGATCAGGTCTTGGCGCTGCCCGGACGATTTTTAGAAGTTGGCAGGACGTGCGTTGACCCTGATTACCGTGGTGGCGCGGTGTTGACCACGCTGTGGTCGGCGTTGGTGCAATATGCCCTGGAAGGCCAGTTCAACTATCTGCTGGGCTGCGCCAGTATTACACCTGGCCCTAGCGGATTTGCTATCGATGCAGTTTATCGGAATATTGACCCTCAAAATATTGCTTCGACTGAGTTGCAAGTTAAACCCTTGGTTCCAGTGCCTAGTGTATTGCGATGCCAGCGTGATGAATCGGGCATACCGCCTTTACTCAAGGCTTATCTGCGTTTTGGTGCGCTGGTTTGTGGCGAACCCTATTGGGATGAAGATTTCAACTGCATGGATCTGTTCATCCTGTTGCCGCTGGATCAAGTCCAAGATCGCTACAGCAAACACTATATGAGGAGCCATCAGGGCAATGAAGTTGCGGCTACGGTTGTACTGTAAAGTTTTTCTTATTACCCTTCTGTTTATCAGCGGCCTCATCATAGCCGCCATTATTTTTCCGGCACTTGGTGTTATATCCAAACCCTCCCGAGCCAAACACAGGCGCGATGCGCTGAAAATGGCGTGGTTACGATGGTTTAGTGCCATTGTCCGTTTGCATGTCATCAAAGAAGGCGAACCACTCGATAACACTGGCCTGTTGGTCAGCAATCATATTTCCTGGCTCGACATTATTGTTCTAGGCCAATTTTTGCCAGCCTATTTTGTTGCCAAGAACGACATTTTAAGTTGGCCGGTCATCGGTTATCTGGCCAAACAGGCCGGCACCATTTTTGTTCGTCGCGGCGATAAACGGCAAGTGCAAGCGACTGCGGAAGAAATGGTTTGGCTGTTAAGACAAAACAGCACGGTTATCGCATTTCCGGAAGGGACTACGACCCAGGGCGATGTGGTTTTGCCTTTCCATGCCTCGCTGTTTCAACCAGCGTTGTTGACCAAGTCGAACATCCAGCCAGTCGCCATTCAATATGAGGGCGACGCAAAAAAACAGGCCCCATTTATTGGCGAGGATGCTTTTGTCCCGCATCTAATCAAAATGCTGTCTTTGGAGAAGATTGCCGTGCGGGTGGTTTTTCTGCCCTGCATCAACACATCAGGAAAAAACCGGCATTCAGTCAGCAACGAAGCGAGGGCAATGATTATGGAAAGTACCATTGGGGAACACGAAAAAATGGTCATTTCAATGTTAAAACACGGCCACTGAAACCAAACGGACAAGCTGGCAAGTGCTCTTTGAATCGCATGCGTAACATAAGCCTTTTGCTTTGACCCTAGTATCCTATTTTTTAGCAAGTTCTCACATAAATCTGCTCCATAAAGACTATCCGTCATCATCTTGTCACAACTTTTAAGTACTCTTTGGCTTCCCCAGTTACAAAGCTACCGTCAAGGAGAACCCATCATGCAATTTCAAAAAAAACTCAGTGTTATA
The DNA here is from genome assembly GCA_043771735.1 of Methyloglobulus sp. Classification (GTDB taxonomy): domain Bacteria; phylum Pseudomonadota; class Gammaproteobacteria; order Methylococcales; family Methylomonadaceae; genus Methyloglobulus. Next base: position 5,632 of record JAYVGW010000202.1, on the reverse strand, counting down.
GCGGTAAGCTCAATGCTTACCGCCGGTGTCGTACAGGCAACCGAACCGACTCCAGAAGATTGGTTTAATGCCGGGCATCAGACCGTTATTGATGCCAAGCATCTCAAACCGAACAAAAGACACGCTAAAAATGTAATTTTGTTTGTTGGCGACGGCATGGGCATTTCCACCATCACTGCGTCACGGATTTATGACGGCCAACAAAAAGGCGGCCATGGTGAAGAAAATTCGCTGAGTTTTGAAAAGCTGCCGTACTTGGCGTTATCGAAAACCTACAGTGTCAATCAGCAAACCCCAGATTCTGCACCGACCATGACTGCCATGGTCACTGGGGTAAAATCGAATGATGGTTTTATTTCAGTTAATCACACACTTAGTCGCGGTGAACCCAATGCCAACGCAATTGATGCCAACAAGTTGACGACTATCTTGGAACAAGCCAAGGAAGATGGCATGTCCGTAGGTGTTGTGTCCACCGCACGTATCACCCACGCCACGCCCGCCGCGACTTATGCCCATACGGCGGATCGCGATTGGGAAAGCGATTCTGACCTTCCTGCTGGCGCTACCGTTCCAGATATTGCCGCTCAATTGGTTGATTTCAATATCAACGGCGGCATAGATGTTGCATTGGGTGGTGGACGCACGCGTTTTATCCCTAAGACGGGTACTGATCCTGAGTATGGCGTAGCCGGTAAACGTAAAGACGGGCGCGACCTCACTGCCGACTGGGTAAGCAAACATAACAATGCCAAGTATGTTTGGAATAAAGCGCAGTTCGATGCGATAAACCCTAACACAACCGATCACCTACTAGGTTTGTTCGAGCCTTCACATGTCCATTACGAAGCCGACCGCGTTGCCCATGACAAGGCGGGTGAACCTTCGTTGACCGAAATGACCACTAAAGCCATCGACATTTTAAAAAAGAACCACAATGGTTTTTTCCTCATGGTTGAAGGCGGACGTATCGACCATGCCCACCATGCAAGCAATGCCTATCGGGCGCTGACCGATACCCAGCAATTGGCTGTCGCAGTGCAAGCCGCGATGAAAAAGACCAATCCAGAAGATACTTTGATTATCGTTACCGCAGACCATAGCCATGTCTTTACCATTGGCGGTTATCCTCAACGGGGCAACCCAATTCTGGGGTTAACACAAGGCGTGGGTGAAAGCAGCCCATCGCTTGACTTGCTGGGATTGCCTTATACCACGTTGAACTATGCCAATGGCCCAGGCTACACCGGCGCATCAAATCTACAGCTTGCCGGTTCCAAAACATTCACAACCCCAGCGACGGCAGGGTGGGCATCCGGCAGTGAAGGCCATACGCCGACATCTTACTCACCTGCAATCGGTCGTCCTACGATAAGCAATGATAAGGCAAAAGCGCCTGACTACCTCCAGGAAGCGATCATTCCCCTTAGCTCTGAAACCCATGCCGCCGAAGATGTCGCCATTTTTGCGGGTGGTCCTAAAGCCCATTTGTTTCATGGCGTTGTAGAACAAAACGTGATTTACCATGTGATGGCCGAAGCGTTGGGATTTGCTGAACAGGTGCGTGGGCGTCATAAAGGCAAGTAGGCTGACCCGTAGCGCCCTGTAAAACAGGGCGATTGGCAGCACTATGAAAAGGGATATTCGTATCCCTTTTCCTGTTTAATCCAGATTTCAATAGGTTTATGAAAATATCTAATTTTTTGCAATTCATATTCGGCTTAATTTTTTTGATTTTTTCTTCGGCGGCCTTTCCCAATAACGCACCCAAGATCGACCAAAAACTAATGGAAGTGGCTTGTCGCTATGAGTTGAAGGTAACTCCTCACGACCAGTCCACCCCCCCTTTAAACACAGCCTGGTTTTTCTGGCGAAGCCCAGGCATGATCCAAACGCTGGATGCCGACGGCGATCATGGTGAGATATGGGAGCAAACAGCCAATGGCAGCATTCAATACCGTAAGCTTTACCATGCCGACAAAACCGCCGTCGAATTCATGCCTGCCGATAATGCAACTAATAATGTGCACTTTGATTGGGCAAAGCTTTCAAGTATGCTCAGTCAGCAAGAACTTTCCGTACTGAAACCCGTTATGAAAACAACGGTGCTGGGTCGCAGCGCAGAACTGCGCGAAGGAAAAACAGAAGGCGAATCTGTGATGGTACTTTGGTTGACGAATGAAAACTTGCCTGCAAGTATCATAAGAAAGGATAAAAAGGGCATCGTAGAACTTCGTCTTGTTGAGGTTGGCCCACTGTCAGACGTCCACCGGAAACCTATCGCTGTTGAAGACATTGCCAATTATAGGCAGATAGACGCCGCCGATTTCGGCGATATGGAAAACGATCCATTCGTCAAAAAAGTGCTGGCAGAAGAGGGGCATCACGGGCATTAGCCAAGTAGATAACCATATTTTGAATCAAGGGATCCTGAATAAATTGATCCCGCCCGTGGTTCGACAAGCCAACCACTTACTGTTCGCCTGAGCTTGCACCACTGGCACTTCCTATGGTCGTTGAAGGACTTGTCCAGGGTCTCCTCAATATCCAACCCTTTCTCGCAGTCACAAAATTTTCACCAAACTGTCATCTATTGTTAATAGGGAACCTTTATATTATTACTGCCAGCAAGATTGTGGGGAGCAATGCCTAATCTCTCAACAACAATGCAATTTTGCTGGTAATAAGGAATCGTTCCAACTCATCTCTGGTGTACTCGCAGGCCGCTAATTAATAGCTCTGAAGCGGCCTTTTTTTACTTCAAACAGCTTGCTTATAAACCAGAAAGAAAGCTGATTAGCCCGTTTGTCATAATTTCGTCATGGTCAGGTTATAGAATTCCAGCTTTGGAATTAAATACTCGGACGCTTCTTTTATGAAAACTACAGTTCGTTATTTAGCTACCGCCATTGCTATCGTTGCGAGTTTGGTTTCGGTAAGTTATTTCACCATTGCTTGTCTCGCCGAACCCACAAAGCCGGAAGCTTATAAGCTGACCAGGATTTTCCCTGCGGATGCCCAATCATCCGTAACGTTTGATGACAGCATTATAGCCACATCAGTACTTGATTTATCCCAGGGACATCCACGCATTATTGTCCCAGTCTCGAATGGTGTAATTGCCGCATTGGATGGTAGGACAGGTGCGCTGGAATGGCAAATCAATGCACCAACGCCAGAAGGCCAGGAAGCCCAGCTTATTTCGACCCCTGTGATCATAGGCGATAAGCTGGTCATCCTTTATCAGTGCCTGGAAAAAGGGGTGCGTACCAGCCATCGTTTAGCGGTGATTGACCTGACTCAACAAAAGTTGGACGATACCACCTTCCCTATCCTGGTGTTATCGGCTGAAAAACCCTCTGCTGATGGGCTTTCAACCGTCAAATTTAATCCGCCGACGGCTTTTTCTCATGCGGCGGTCAAACATTGGATGAAGCCCAGTTCAAGATGGGGCAACGTGTACGCAGCATTTGGCAATGCGGGTGATACCCAACCATTCCACGGTTGGCTGTTCGAAATTGACATGGATGCCTGGCAGGAACAAGGGGAAAAGCAGGCGATAAGTAACGTGCTGTTGACGACACCGGAAGCGGAATGCCCCGTTACCATCGAATCCGGCACCCAGGAAATGATTTGCGGCGGCGGCATTTGGACACCAGGAGGGCCGCAGCTTTACCCAACAGGTGATGGTCTTGAATTATTTGTGCCTGTGGGCAATGGACAAGTCGATCTAGCCCGGCATGATTATGCCAACACCATTATGCGGGTGCGGCCGGGCTTACAATTTAATCCTGAATGTGATGCACAGTTGTGCAAGAACTTTAATGCGAGCCAACCCGACAGCGCCTGCATGGCTTCTTGCAAAAATCTGTTCATCCCGAGACCGGCAGCGGGTAATACGCCCTTAAAGCCATCTAATCATGAATGCGACAATAAAACCTTCTGGGAATGTCTGGCCTGGATGGATTATGACTTGGGTGCCAGTTCGCCTGTTAAGGCCAAACTGAAAAATGGTCATTCCGTTCTCTTACAGGCAGGTAAGGAAGGTGCTGTTTATTTGATTGATGCCAATCATCTGGGTACGCAGTATGATCGCCTACAAATTGTCGATGTGTGCGGCACGCCGACTGATCCCTGTAAAGCGGGCTGGATGGGCATGATTGTCACCCAACCTGCGCTTACTTATATTAATGATGAACCTGTGGTGGTAGTCCCCACGTTTGTTCCTGACAACACCCATCCTGCGGGTGTAGTTGCCCTGAAAATCGTGTTGGAAGAAGGTAAGCCCAAATTGAAAAAGCTTTGGCACTACCCTGACCCAATCAACAGTAAAGCGGTGCAGTCATTTAGAAGCCATCCTTCTCTACCCGTGATTTCAACACTGGGTAAGGGTGCGGTTGCCTGGGTTGTCGATATTGGCAATCCCGGAACGCTATACGGTATCAGGGTAAAAGATGGCGCTTTAATGGTCAAACAATCCTTGCTGGGGGTGGGACGGCAGCTTTCTGCGCCGTTAATTCATGGCGACACCCTATATCTTGCCTCCATCATGCCTGGAAGCAATAAGGCTTTGGTAGAGGCGTATCGGATCGAATTACAAAACTAGCTCCTGTCATAAAAATTTCATCAGAATGTCATCTTATTTTAATGTGATTCCGGCAGAGTAGTTCTGTACGATAATTTATAAGGTGGGCTATGTCATGAGCAAACTAACGCCGAACAATCACCCGTTCAAATACCGTGGCTTAATGGATTATGCACTCGCGATGGCGCTTCTGTGCTTACTTGCGCTTTTTATACTCCATGGCATGAAGTTATTGAGTGAATATGGTTAGTGCCGCCACCTCAGGGGACGCTTGTCACAAAAGGTTCATCTAACTGTCATCATATTTTAATCTGTTTGCATCAATATAAACCCTTATCATGACTTAAGAGAGGGCAACTGCCATGAACAACCCAATGTTAAACAAACACCTGTTTAAGCACCAAAATCTATTTAGTTTTGTAATCGAAATGACGGTTTTGTGCTTACTGGTATCCTGGGGCGTTGAATTATTGCTCAGGGCGCTGTTTAGTATATGACGGGACTCGGCTGTTACGTCGGTTTGTCATAATAAGTGAATATCAAAAAGATTTTATCCTGACGAACGCCAGCAGTTTTATGCACCATGCCAAGATGGCCACTATTCGCCTTGAAAATTGTCAAGCCTATCAATTTTTTAGTGAAATACGAACCAACTGAACAGCCATCCGGTCAATAATCAGATAATTCGAGATTATTGTGTTGATAGTTGCTTTTCCACTTAGCACCTCCTGTCGTCCAAACCTTCCTGCTCCCATCTCAACCAAGGCATTCTAAGTTGTTTCATAAGGCTGCCACATTTCTTAAGTAATCTAAAATGAAGTTATTTCCGGAAGCCATGACAGCAACCAATAAGATCACTAACGACCCTTTTGAAGATGTCTTAAAACAAATCCTTGCTGAAGTCACTGATTTGCGCCAAGAGATTGAAACCCACGCCAACCAGCGTTTGCAAAAATATCAGCAACATTTCCCTTCCGGTTCTTTTTCCAAAAGCGCCTATAACCTTGCCCATTATCTGGCCATGCGCCAATTCGACCTGCGGCATTT
>JAYVGW010000201.1:0-20425 GCA_043771735.1 Methyloglobulus sp. | reverse complement strand
TACTCGCACCCCAACGTTCAGGTCGGAATGATTTTACAATCGGTTAATACTCTGCTTTTCTCAAAACAACACTAAAGGACGGCACATGAAAAAGTTTCGTATTTTTTATTGGGGGCTTAGCGGGAATGGCCTTGGGCGCTCTTGAAATACCGGGCAATATTGTTAGGGAAACACAGGCTAGAGGGGCGGTAGGCCTTCCTCTAGGTTTGGCCAAGGGCGTGGGAATGACGGTAACTCGTGAACTGGTCGGCGTTTATGAGTTTGTTTCCGCGCCTTTTCCTGCGCCATCAGGTTTTCGCCCCATCTTAACGCCAGAGTATCCCTGGGATTATTTTCATTAAGCCTATGAAGACAACCCTTCCGGCGCAACCCTTAGCACTTCTTCAATAGTCGTCAATCCCTTCGCCACTTTTTCCGCGCCGCTCAAGCGTAAAGGCCGCATTCCTTCTAGGTACGCTTGCTTCTGCAATAACTCAGTATCGTAGCCTTCAACAATCAATTTTTGTAATGCTGCCGTAGTTTCAAAGATTTCATAGATGCCGATACGTCCTGAATAGCCGGTATTGCGGCATTCTAAGCAGCCTACCGCATGGTTCACTTGCTCTGGTTTCGCGACTTTAAATGGCGCGACCAGGGACTGCCATTCGGCATTGCTAATCTCGCTAGGTTTTTTACAATGCTTGCACAAAGTGCGTATCAAGCGTTGCGCCATAACACCCACAATGGTTTGCTGGATCAAATAAGCGGGCAGGCCAATATTAATCAACCGCGTAATGGCCGCCGGTGCATTATTGGTATGCAAGGTAGAAAACACCAAATGTCCGGTCAATGATGCCTGCACGGCCATTTCTGCGGTCTGTAAATCACGAATCTCACCCACCATAATAATGTCTGGGTCTTGCCGCATCAACGTGCGTATTCCACTGGCAAAATCCAAGCCTATGTTATGTTGCACCTGCATTTGGTTAAAACTGGGTTCTATCTGTTCGATGGGATCCTCAACGGTACATAAATTGACTTCCGATGTCGCCAGATTTTTCAATGTGGAATACAGCGTGGTGGTTTTGCCCGACCCGGTAGGGCCGGTGACCAAGATGATGCCGTGGGACATGGCCGTCATTTTGTTCCACAATTCCAGTTCACGCTTGTTGAATCCTAGCTGTTCATAATTACGCATCAATACTTCTGGGTCGAAAATACGCATCACCAACTTTTCGCCGAATGCCGTCGGCATGGTGGATAACCGCAGTTCGATTTCTTTTTGCAAGCTATTTTGGGTCTTGATACGCCCGTCCTGGGGCAGGCGTTTTTCGGCGATATTCATGCGTCCCAGAATTTTTAACCGGCTGAGTACCGCATTCATAATCTGGGGCGGCAGCTTATAAACCGTATGCAAAATGCCATCTATGCGAAAGCGCACATTGCCATTGCTGCGGCGTGGTTCGATGTGGATGTCGCTGGCGCGTTGGTCAAAGGCAAACTGCAACAACCAGTTGACCAGATTGACGATATGCTGGTTGTTAGCATCAAGGTCGGTTGATTTGCTCAGTTCTAAAAGCTGTTCAAAGTTTTGGACATTCCCAGCCCCCTTGTCTTCAGCCCGCGCCAAGGTTGCACCTTTTAACGATTTGGCGAACGAATAAAACTCACCTAAGTAACGAGAAATTTCATCTGGATTCGACAGTACGCGCTTGATAGTGCGGTTGTGCATACGAACCAGATCAGCCTCCCAAGTACGCACATTAGGTTCGGCAGTTGCAATCACTATCTCTTTTTCATGAAACATGATCGGCAAGATATTGTAATTAAAGGCGTAATTTTTGCTATATAGCGATGTCACCGTGGGGATGTCGATTTTTAAGGGGTCGATATAGTAATAAGGCATCCCCACCTTGTCAGCCAGCCATGCTGTTAAGTTTTCCAATGTCAGTAGTTTACCCAACTGGGTTTTATCCTGAACTCCCGCTTCGGCAATCACTTTCAGCGGGTGTTTACCCCTGCTGATATTTCCGGCTGCGAGTTGCCTGCATTTCTCTATATCAGTATCCGACAGAATACCGTCGGCCTGTAACCATAAAATAACCTGATTAATATCAAGCTTTTCATTAGTTTGCTTTTGCTCGTTCATAAGCGGCTCAAAACGTCCCATTAACATGAATTGAATTGTATGAAAGCTAAGTATAACGAATTGCTTTGATTAAATTCATCGGAATCCAACGTCAATCGAAATGACAATCGCCAAAAAATATAGAATAGCCATATAAAACAGATAACCAGAAATGCAATCCATGTCATATTCGATATGATCTATTACTTCCTCGTCTGCGTCCGCCATAAGTTAACTATCTCCTCCACGTCGAGGTCATCTGGGCCTTCCCTCCAACTGGTGAAATAATCGACATCATTGCTTTTTGGCTCTGGATTGGGGCGGTAAATCTGCACGCGAGTAGGTAGCGGTGCCGCTTCTCCCAATATCAGCGCCTCGCCACGTCCCAATGAAGTCAAAATATCTGTGAGATCGCCCTCCGCTTCTGGCACTAGACCTTTGATGTACGCCTGATCTTCGGGGTTGGTGGTGCGTAAGCAGATAAAGGAACTGCACTGCGCAAGCATGGTTTCCGACAACTCGGTAGGCCGTTGGCTGACCACGCCGATAGATACCCCGTATTTACGGCCTTCTTTAGCAATACGCTCCATCATCTTTTTGGTGCCTTCAAACTGGCCACCTTTTTCCCTGGGAATGTAAGCATGGGCTTCCTCACAAATCAAGGTGATGGGGAATTCACGCCGCTTTGGGTTCCAGTAATTAAATTCGTAAGCCAACCGCCCTACCTGCGCTGATATGGCAGGCCTGACATCGGTGGGCACGGAGCTTAAGTCTATCACCGTGATATTCGCTTTTTTTGCACCAAGGCCCACGAATTGCCGCAACAAATCAACCATACTTTCTGACGTATTGCGGATTTTGGGTTTAAGCAAAAAATCGTAACGGACATCGTTAAACCGGCTTTGCATCCTGATCAAAAATTCATCGAACTGCCCAAACAATGCACCTTGCACTTTGCCAAAGTCTTTCCTTTCTTCATTGGCCGTCTTAAACTGCATGTACAGTTCCGCCAGGGAAAAGTAAATGGGGGTGTCAATCGAGACCGTCGCCATGCCGATCTCTTTGGCTTCCTTACGCTTAAGTTGTTGTAGTATTTCCCGCATAAAAGACATTTGCAAGGTCGCGCCCTTGTCTTCCCGGTCGATAAACAAATCCACCAATTCGGCATACGTCATCATCCAATAGGGCATTTCCATTTCCATGGCATCGACATATTGCACCATATCATCAGGAAAAGCTGACTGGACGACACCTTGGTCATCCTTCCAGCAATACTCGCCATGTAAATCCAACATAATGATATGGGTTTTTGGCATGGCCTTGATGGTGTTTTGGATGAGGCTGGTCACTGCCCAAGATTTACCCGAGCCGGATTGCCCAATGATCGCAAAGTGGCGGCCAAAGAGCGCCCGGGGGTCAAGACTCAAGTGGTAATCCTTATGCGATGCCAGCTGGCCAATAAAAAATTTATAATCCCGAAATTTTGAGAAAATCGCATTGATTTCTTCGAGACCTACCGCATAGACCTTAGCGCCCGGGGTGGGATAATGCCGCACCCCACGCACGAATGCACCATTATCCTGGATTTCACCCACGGGTATTAGCGAAATAAAGCGATCCGTCTTGCGCCTATCCGTCGGGTCGAAACGATCTTTACCCCAAGTCTTAAAAACCAGCGCCAATACATTGATAGTCTTCTGTTTTATAACAACATAAGAGCCAATCTGGCCGGCTAACATTTCTTCGCCATCTATGGTGATAACAGGCAAATCACCCGCATGCTCCTCAGCGATGCGCGCTTCCATGCCATCGCCACGGACTTGAGTTAAATAACCAATAAGAATGCTCGATTGTTGTGCTGACATACCCTGACCTAATGCTTGTAAAGTACGATAAGCTTAGACCAGTTTTGGGAGGAATTTTGACTTAACGACAATTTGTATAAATAGCTGGCTATCTATTTTTGATTGCAAAACCATTTCTGCCGATGTTTTCTTACTCGGGCATAGTTGCCAAACTTTTTAAACTGGGTTTATCGCTGTTTATTTGGCCGTCATTTTACCTGGATATTTATTATTAGCTTAATTTTTAACGGCTATTTTTATTTTCCATCTATCTTACTAAAGATAGCTTCCTGCAATGTCGATAGGCTTATTTGTAAGAAATCTCAGGTTGTTTGCTGCTTTCCTGCCCAGTCGCCATGCAATTTTATTTTCTTAAATGAAAACACCCAGTATATTGATTGTTGGTTGGAAACAAACATTTTATTTATGCAAACATTAAAAGACAAAAACATCCTTGTAGTTGGCGCAACTGGGGCATCGGCAGCCAAACTGCCAAATTATTGGCTAATAGTGGTGCCAAGCTATTTTTAGCCGGTAGAGATAGTGCAAAATTGCAGGCTATTGCTGCATCCTGTAATGTACCATCTGAGCGTTTTTTTGCTTTAGATCTATCCCAACCCAGCTCTATTAACGAGCTGAAAGGTGCGTATTTCCAGCGATTCACGTCCATTGATATTCTGATAAATGCGGCTGGCATCGGCATCATCAAACCAATGGATACGCTAGGCGAAGCCGACTTTTTGCAAACGTTAAATGCTAACTTGGTTGCGCCTTTCTTGCTGATGAAAGCATTTCTGCCCGCAATGAAAGAGGCCAAAAAAGGTCTTGTCATTAATATTCCGGGTGTATTGGGCAAAGTCCCTATGGCGGGTGCAGCGGCATATAGCGCGAGCAAATATGGGCTCGTTGGCATGATGCAAAGCATACGGGAAGAATTGAAACGCACCGACATCCGTATCACCAACTTATTCCTTGGCGGCGTGGACTCGCCTTTTTGGGATACCATTGACCTGAAAGTGCAACGGGAAAAAATGCTCCAGGCCGAAGAAGCCGCTAAAGCCATTTGGTTTTTATGCCAACAACCCAACAGTGGCGTAGTCAGTGAAATGGTATTGCAGCCTTTCAATCACCAGGCTATTTGATACAAACACTCCAGCCCAAAATATTTTTATGGAAGGGAAATTTAGGCTGTCTTTTCAACAATCGTACAGTTAGGCGGCAATAAAAAAAGCTGGCCGACTTATCTTTCTACCCACTCATAAAGCTCGGTCAACGCAGGGTCGCATTTACAGCAACCCGAGGAACATGATGTCCCCGAAGGCAGCCTTCTGACGTAACCTTTAGTGATCCATTTGCTTAACATGCCTCGCAAGGCATCGGCATCAATATTGAAGCGCATTTCCACATCTTTTAACGCCACGCGTTTTTGCTCTTTTAGATAGCTCCGCAAATCCGATAAGATCATTGCATTGCCCCTTGAATATGTGCCGTTCGGGTATTCCTGCCCAGCAACCAAAGACCAAACAGCACGGAAAAAAACATCAGCAATAAGCCCATTATCCAGGCCAAGGAATATTCTGGATGTTGGCTATAGGTCATCACTTGATAAAAAACCGCCGCCGTCATGTAGGCGATTCCGGTTGTCCAGATCACGACAAATACCGTCCAGTTGAGGTTGGTTTCCCTGAAAATGGCTGCCGTCGCGGTGACGCAAGGCGCATAAAGCAGGATAAACAGCAAATAGGCAAACGCACCTGCTTTGCCATCAAAACTTTGCTGCATGGCAGCAAAAGTGGCAGTTTGGACTTCCTTTATGTCTTTCACATTGTCTAAATTCAATCCCAATGGATCCAGGATATTGTTGGCAACTTGTTTGAAGTTTTCGGGGATCGTCTTGCAAGCATCAACCAAGGCCGCGCCGAGATCAAATGGCGGCTTTTCGGAAGATCCGCTCCCCACGGCACCCATCTGGCCATATAAGGCATCGAGCGTGCCGACGACGGCTTCCTTAGCCAAGACCCCAGTGAAAATGCCCACGGTAGCGGGCCAGTTGTCATTGCTTATGCCCATCGGCTCAAATAGGGGAGTAAGGCTTTTTCCAATGGCGCTCAACACTGATTTATTGCTGTTTTCATGCCCCAATGTGCCATCAGTCCCTAGGGCATTCAGGAAATTCAGCACCAACACCATCGGCACGATCACTTTACCGGCATTGAACAAGAATGACCGCAGCCGATCCCAGGTCCGCGTCAATACGCCCCTTATGGTGGGCAAATGATAGGTGGGGAGCTCCATTATAAACGGCATCGACTCGCCCTTGAACAGGGTATGGCGCATAATCAAACCAGTCAGGACGGCGACCGCAATACCTAAAAGATATAAGCCAAACACCATATTCTGCCCACCCGTTGGGAAAAAAGCGGCGGCAAACAATGCGTACACTGGCAACCGTGCGCCACAGGACATGAATGGGTTCATTAGATTGGTAAGTATCCTGTCCCGTCGGCTTTCAAGCGTACGCGTCGCCATGATGGCGGGTACGTTACAGCCAAAACCGACAATCATGGGTACAAATGACTTGCCGGGCAAGCCTATCATCCGCATGAACCGGTCCATCACGAATGCCGCCCTGGCCATATAACCGGAATCTTCTAGTGCTGACAAGAACAGGAACAAGAAGCCGACGATGGGGATAAACGTGGCGACCACCTGCACCCCGCCACCCGCGCCATTGGCTATTAAAACAATCAACCATTCTGGCAAATTTAGTTTGGCGAGCTGTTCGCCCAAGCCATCGACTAAGAAAGCACCTACGATTTGGTCGAAAAAATCAATAAACGCGCTGCCCATATTAATGGTAAACATAAACATGGCATACATGACCATCAAAAACACGGGAATTCCCAAGAATCGGTTAAGCACGATACGGTCAATTTTGTCGGTTGTTCGCCTTCCTATATCAGTTAGCTTACATACTGCGGATTGCGTTAGCTGGTTGACAAAGCCATAACGGGCATCGGCAGCCAGTATGTCAATTTCATCATCAGCCTCTACTTCAACCCTGTTTTGTAATTCCGAAACCAAGGGTAGTATTTCAGGATTAGCCATTTGTTTGGCTAAAGTATCGTCTTCTAATAAGCGAATCGCAAGCCAACGTAAATTACATGGCTTGGGGTTGGAAGTTAAATTCAGCGCTGACGCAAGTTCGCCAATCGCTTGTTCCAAAGCCGATGGATAGTGAATAATGGCGGTGGGAATCGGTTCATTTAATACGGCAAGGTTGATGACCTCTTTCAAGTTTGTGATGCCTTTTTTGCTTGCCGCTGAAATGGCTACGACTGGGCATCCCAGTTGTTGTGACATAAATTCCAAGTCTATCTTGATGTTCCGCCGCTTAACGACATCCATCATGTTAAGCACCAAAACCATCGGTACTTTCATTTCAATAAGTTGGGAAGTTAGATAGAGATTGCGCTCGATGTTAGAGGCATCGACAATATTGACAATCAGATCGGCATTGCCTGAAGCGACGTAATCCCTGGCAACTTTTTCATCAAGGGAAACTTGGTCGTCGGATGATTCCAGCGAGTAAGTCCCTGGCAGGTCAACAACTTGGATGAGTTGGTCTTTAAACCGGTATTCGCCGGTCTTTTTTTCGACAGTAACACCCGGCCAATTGCCGACTTGCTGGCTGGCTCCAGTGAGTGCGTTGAACAGCGTGGACTTTCCGCAATTAGGGTTACCGACCACGCCTACCGTAAAGCGGTTGGCCATTAAAGTTTCTCGATTTGCAAGACCGAGGCTTCATCCTTACGTAGCGTGAGGGCAAATCCCCGCAATTTAATTTCGACCGGATCGCCCATCGGTGCGAACCGGGTAACGCTGAATTCTGTCCCAGGGGTCAATCCCATCGCCAGCAATTTCTTGCGATAAGCCTTGCCCGTCGGTTCAAAACCAACGATTTTAGCCAAATCGCCAATAATAAGATTTTTCAAGCCCATGACCATGTTTTCACCTAATAATTGATAGAAAGGATTATTAAAAATACCAATAGGAATCAATAATCATTCTCATTAATATCAACTATACCATATAACTCCAACTAATCAAATCGAGATATATCGTGTTAGCTGTAAATCAGGCTGGGTTTTGAATTCTTAAGAAATTGTTTTTAGAAAACAATGAGTAAAAAGGGTACGGCATACCTAGAAACCTAGGCTTTGGATACTCCAGGAATGGGAAGGGGCTTATTAGGACTGGGTTTAGAGGGTTATGTGAAACCGGATACAGTAGCCAAATACTGTAGGCTTGAGGGGGTTTCTAAAATCATTGACAATAAGGGGGCATCACCAGAAATGCCACCTTACCAATAAAGTAAAAAGTAAATTATGTAATCAATCAATAATTTTAAAACTGCTACTAGAAGCATCAACCCGATCCCGGAGTTCTTTGCCAGGTTTAAAATGCGGGACGTATTTCTTGGTTAACTGGACAGACTCACCGGTTTTCGGGTTTCGCCCTATGCGCGGTGGGCGCATATGTAACGAGAAACTGCCAAATCCCCTGATTTCGATCCTTTCACCCGTGGATAAGGCTTGGTTCATTTTTTCTATGATACATTTGACTGCCAATTCAACATCTTTAAGTTCGAGATGTGGTTGACGTTTAGCTAGCGCTTCAATTAATTCAGACTTTGTCACATTCTATCCTGCAAAAACGAAAGAAAATAGGGGCTATTTCTCGAATAGCCCCTAAATAATAGCTTATTTTTCTATTTGTTTGAAAATATCAGCAAATGTAGGCGACCCTGTCGGTTGCTGGGTATGGTCCTTGATAATGGTAGTTTCTTCTTCACTATCCTTCGCTTTTATAGACAACGAGATTGATTTGCTCTTCTTGTCTATGCCAATAAACTTGGCTTCAACCGTATCGCCCTCTTTTAACAGGGTACGGGCGTCCTCAACGCGGTCCCGTTGAATTTCAGAAGCGCGAATGTAGCCTTCCACATTGTCGGCCAAGGTAACCACGGCACCTTTTGCATCGACTTCTTTAATGACACCTTTTACTAAGCTGCCTTTTTCAGTAGTGGCCAGGAAGTTTTGGAATGGATCTTGCTCTAGCTGCTTAACACCCAATGAGATACGTTCACGTTCAGAATCAACCGCCAAAATAACGGTTTCAAGTTCATCACCTTTCTTGAACTCACGCGCCGATGCTTCACCGCCATCTTCCGCCCAGGAAATATCAGACATGTGCACTAGGCCGTCGATACCGCCATCCAAGCCAATAAATATACCGAAGTCAGTAATCGACTTGATTTTGCCGGTAATTTTATCCCCTTTGTTGTGCGTTGCTGCAAATTCATCCCAAGGATTGGTTTTGCACTGTTTCATGCCTAAAGAGATACGACGGCGTTCTTCGTCAATTTCCAAGATCATGATTTCGACCTCTTCGCCCAATTGCACGAGTTTAGACGGATTGACGTTTTTGTTGGTCCAGTCCATTTCTGATACGTGAACCAAGCCTTCTACGCCTTCTTCAATTTCAACAAAACAGCCGTAGTCGGTCAGGTTGTTGACCTTACCAAATGCGCGTGAGCCAGCAGGGTAACGGCGGGCAATGTTTTGCCACGGGTCTTCGCCCATTTGCTTCATGCCTAATGAAACACGATTTTTTTCCTTATCGTATTTCATGACTTTAACTTTTATTTCTTGGCCGATTTCAACACATTCGGATGGATGCCTTACCCTGCGCCACGCCATATCGGTAATATGCAACAGACCGTCGATACCGCCGAGGTCTATAAATGCACCGTAATCGGTCAGGTTTTTGACAACACCGGTGACAATTGCGCCTTCTTCCAGTGTTTTCAGCAATTCTTCACGTTCTGCGCTGTATTCTTTTTCAACCACTGCACGGCGAGAAAGCACAACGTTATTGCGCTTTTGGTCAATTTTTATAACCTTAAATTCTAGATCACGATTTTCTAGGAATGTGGTGTCTCTAATGGGGCGAACATCAACCAACGATCCTGGCAAAAACGCACGTAATGCGCCGACTGCAACGGTAAACCCGCCACGTACTTTACCGTTAATTTGACCGATGATAGTGGCTTGATTTTCAAACGCACTTTCAAGTTCGAACCAGGCTTTGTTTTTCTTTGCTTTATCCCTTGAAAGTAGGGTAGCACCCAAACCGTCTTCGAATAAATCAAGGGCAACTTCAATTTCGTCGCCTATCTTGACTTCCAATTCGCCATTGTTGTTCAGGAACTGCCATTTTGGAATGACACCTTCTGATTTGGATTGCGTACTGACGATGACCATATCGTTTTCGATATCAATAACCGTACCAATCAACATAGCACCCGGACTCATTTGAGTCTTTTTCAAACTTTCTTCAAGTAATTCAGCAAAGCTTTCGCTCATCTTATAATTCCCAGACCCGTTAAAAAACCGGTCTTTATCTGTATCGTTAAGGTTAAAAAACCGCAAAAAAACGATGGCTAGTATTTACATTACTATCGTCGCGGAACTAAACTCAGCACCTGTGCTATGACAGCGTCTATGGTCATGGCAGATGAATCAATAAAAAGGGCATCTTCTGCCTGGGCTAAAGGGGCGGTTTTTCGTCCCTTATCGCGGCAGTCACGCTCTTCTATCTCTCTGGTTATCTGTAAAATGTTAACATCAATTCCTTTTTCTATCAACTGTTTATATCTTCTGTCGGCTCTTTCTGCGACACTTGCCGTTAAAAAAACCTTGATGTCGGCATCTGGAAAGACGACGGTCCCCATATCCCGGCCATCTGCCACCAAACCGGGCGGCTTTTTAAAATCCTTTTGTTTTTGCAGCAATACCTGCCTTACTTCAGGTATCGCTGCAACTATGGAGGCAGCATTTCCAGTGGCTTCAGTGCCCAATTGAGGGGTTATATCCTCCCCATTCAATTTAACAATCAGCTCATCATTGCATTCAAATGCCAAATCCAGTGCGTGGGCTACACCCAGAATTTCATTCTCGTTAGTCAGGTCAACATTCCTTTGTAACAAGGCGATAGCTAATGAACGGTAAATTGAACCGCTATCCAGGTAATTCCAGCCCAGTTTTTTCGCCACGATTCGACTAACGGTACCTTTACCCGCACCGCTGGGGCCATCAATCGTCAAAACGGGGATGTGCATTACCATTGCTAAGTGCCTGAGCCTTCTTCACAAGCTAAAGCTAACCCTAAGTTTTTTGCCAGATCTTTGAATTCAGGGAACGAGGTGTTGACGTTGGCGCAATCTAAAATGGTAATCGGCGCATTGGCGCGAAGCCCGGCTATGGCAAAAGCCATTGCGATACGGTGATCGCCATGTGATGTCACGATGCCGCCACCAATTTTACCGCCACCTTGGATAACCATGCCATCCGGCGTAGGTTTGGCATCAACACCTATTATATGCAGGCCATCTGCCATAACTTGTATACGGTCTGACTCCTTAACCCGTAATTCTTCTGCGCCACTTAGCCGAGTTTGGCCTTCGGCACAGGCCGCGGCAACAAACAAGACAGGGAATTCATCAATCGCCAGCGGTACCAATTCCTCTGGAATGTCTATGCCTTTTAGCGGCTTAGAAACCACATGCAAATCTGCCACGGGCTCGCCACCGACCACGCGCTCATTCAAGATTTCGATGCTTGCACCCA
This sequence comes from Methyloglobulus sp., assembly GCA_043771735.1. Lineage (GTDB taxonomy): Bacteria > Pseudomonadota > Gammaproteobacteria > Methylococcales > Methylomonadaceae > Methyloglobulus. Next base: position 8,783 of record JAYVGW010000201.1, on the reverse strand, counting down.
TCAATCTTAAGATCGAAATGACTCCGGTACGGGTAGGATTAATGCCCACATGCTTTAAGGTAATGTCCGAACCCGGCGCAATTGACGCACCCACCAGGAAAAATGCTGCCGATGAGATGTCACTGGGTACGTCAATATCGGTTGCGGTCAACTTGCCTTCAGCGGTAATGTTGACTTTACTGCCCTGCTTTTTAACAGGATAAGAAAATCCCGACAACATCCGCTCCGTATGGTCGCGAGTAGGCGCAGGTTCGGTAACGCTGGTTTCGCCTTGGGCATACATACCCGCCAGCAATAAACATGATTTAACTTGGGCGCTTGCCATCGGCATAATGTAATCAATGGCCTGCAACTGCCCTGCCCGTCCGATTATTTCCAAAGGCGCAGTGCCTTTTTCTGTAGTTCTGATTTTGGCACCCATCAATGCCAACGGTTCAGTCACCCGTTTCATGGGACGGCCTGATAAGGATTTATCCCCTGTCAACACGGTATTGAATGGCTGCCCTGCCAACAGGCCGCTCAACAGCCGCATGGATGTGCCTGAATTACCTAGATATAACTCATTTTTCGGTGCTTTCAGCCCATGCTTGCCCACACCATGAATCGTCACACAACCATCAACCGGGCCTTCGATGTGTACACCCATGTCGCGGAAGGCTTGCAAAGTCGCCAAGGCATCTTCGGCTTCCAAAAAGCCTTTAACGTGAGTAACGCCTTCCGCTAATGAACCCAACATAATAGAGCGGTGCGACATGGATTTGTCGCCCGGCACACGCGCCTCACCGCGCAATTGTCCACCAGGTTGAACGATAAAAGTAATTGATTTTGACATGGTTTAATTTTCGTAGATATCGAGAAAACGTTGCCGCGCCTTGCCGGCATAGGTAAAAGTATTAAAAAGCTGTTCGGTATCGTTATTAGTTAGTAAGTGCTGTATTTTATCTAGCTCGCCTTTTAATTGCTGGATTAATGGGATTATCTCGTTTTTATTGGCGACACAAATATCCCGCCACATGGTCGGGTCACTGGACGCAATGCGGGTAAAATCCCTAAAGCCACCTGCCGCATACTTAAAAACTTCAGATTGTTCATCCCTATGCCCCAGCATATCGACTAGCGCAAACGCCACAATATGGGGCAAATGGCTGGTTGCTGCAAGGATGGCATCATGGTGGGCGGCATCCATAATCGCTACTTGCGAGCCTAACCGCCCCCAAAACTCCCGCATTGTTTCCACAGCATCAGGCCGAGTCGCCTTATCTGGGGTAATAATCAAGCGCTTATTAGTGAACAGGCCATCGACCGAGGCCGCCACACCGCTTTGCTCCGCGCCTGCTATCGGGTGGGCAGGCACAAGATTATCAGGAACATACCCGAAAACCCGTTCCGCAGCGGCAATCACATTGGTTTTAGTGCTGCCCACATCAGTGTAGATGGCTTTTTCATTCCAGAATGGCTTGAGCAAGCCAAACACCGGTTCAATCGCGCCAACTGGGGTGGCTATTACAATAAAGTCAGCGTTTGCTACTGCATCAGCAATATCCACATAATAGTCGTCAATGACCCCTAGCTCTTTTGCAGTTTGCAAATTCATCAGGTCGTCTTCACGGCCAAACCCTACAATCGTTTTGCTTAAGCCTTGCTGTCTAGCGGCCCGTGCAATTGAACCGCCTATCAAGCCGACCCCGATAATGCAAATCTTGTTAAACATTCGCCAGCGTTTCTGCCAATGCCTTGAGGAAAAACTGGTTTTCGGCAGGCGTGCTGATACTTATTCGCAAATGATTTGGCATTCCGTAATTAGCGACAGGTCTGACAATCACGCCTTTACGTAATAGGGCCTCATAAACGGGCTGCCCAGGCCGCTTTAGGTCAACGGAAACAAAGTTCCCCGCTGAGGGTATCCACTCCAGGCCCAAGGCTTTAAAACCCGCTGTCAAATCCGACATGCCTTGTGCATTGACCGCAATGGTTTGTTGCAAATAATCATCGTCAGACAAAGCCGCTTCCGCAGCAGCTAAAGCTAGGGCATTGTTATTGAAGGGCTGTCGCACACGATTAAGGATGTCCGCAATCTCGGGGCTAGATAAACCATAACCGACCCGTAAGCCTGCCAAGCCATAGGCTTTTGAAAATGTCCGCGTGATGATTAAGTTCGGATTGGTTTTAAGCCAGTCGAGTGAGTTAACCCGATCCTGCCCATTAACAAACTCAAAATAGGCTTCATCGAGTACACATAGACAATGCTTCGGCAATGCGGAAATAAAACCTTGTAAACCCACCTCCCCAAGCAATGTACCCGTCGGATTATTGGGATTGGCAATAAATATGACACGGGTTTTTTCGCTTATCCGCGCCGCCATCGCTTCCAAATCGTTGCCGTATCGTAAAGCAGGCACGACTACAGCGGTTGCACCCACAGCTTGCGTAACTATCGGATATACCGCAAACGCATGTTCGGAAAACATGGCTTCCAGTCCAGGCTGCAAAAATGCCCTTGCCACCAACTCCAGCAGTTCGTTCGAGCCATTACCAAGCGTGACCTGATTGGTATTCAAGGCATATTTTTTTGCCAACGCAGATTTTAAGTTGAAGCCATTGCCGTCAGGGTACAAAGCCAGCTTGGATAACTCGGCTTGTATCGCTGCCAGTGCTTTCTTCCCAGGGCCCAAGGGGTTTTCATTGGATGCCAATTTGATAATATTGGCCAAACCCAGTTCGCGCTCCAGCTCTTCAATCGGTTTTCCAGCGACATAAGGGACAAGCTGGCGAACACCCGCTACGGTGAGTTCATAAATATTATCGGTGTTATTCATGCGTTAAGCTGGCCTAGCGAAATAGTAAGTTAAATAAGTAAATTTCAGAGCACCGCTTTCGGATAGGAACCGAGCAATTTCATCATACTGACATTGTCTTTCAGTATATCCAAGGCCTGGGCGACTTTCTCGTCTTGGCGATGGCCTTCAATGTCGATAAAAAACACATACTCCCATAAGCCTTGGCGGGATGGCCTGGATTCAATATGCAGCATACCAATCCCAAATCTGGCGAAAGGTTCCAAAATTTTGTGCAACGCGCCTGGCTGGTTGCCCGTAGAAACCACTACCGAAGTCTTGTCTTTCCCAGTTGACGACGACGTTTGTTTGCCAATGATGATAAAACGGGTGGTGTTGTTCGGTTCATCCTCAATATTTTTAACAAAAATATCGAGATGATACAATTCAGCGGCAGGCCGTCCGGCTATGGCAGCGGAGTTTTTGGTGACAGATGCCAACCGCGCCGCCTCGGCATTGCTATTCACTGCGGTAAGCTTAACATTCGGGAAATTTTTCTCCAGCCACTGGCGGCACTGTGCCAGCGATTGCTGGTGAGAAAAAATCTCGGTGATTTGGGCCCTATCCTCAACCAGGCCCATCAGGTTTTGATGCACCCTGATTTCGACTTCACCACAAATGTTCAGGGACGACCCCAGGAACCGATCCAAGGTATGGTTGATGACCCCTTCGGTTGAATTTTCTACCGGAACCACACCAAACTGACAACCGCCATTTTCAACCGTCGTAAAAATATCGTTGATAGTCGCCTCAGGAATCGCCTTTACCGCATTCCCGAAATGCTTAAGCACCGCTTGCTGGGTAAACGTGCCTTCCGGCCCCAAATAGGCAACATCCAAAGGTTTTTCCAGCGCCAGACAGGAAGACATCAATTCCCTGAAAAACCGGACAGCGGTTTGGTCGGGTAATGGCCCTTGATTAAGTTCTTGTATGCGCCTTAATACCAGTGATTCCCTATCAGGTCGATAAAATGTCCCTTGCTCACCCAAAGCAATCTTGGTTTTTGCCACTTCCATTGCACAAGTCGCGCGTTGGTTAATCAGCTCCAAAATTTGCCGGTCTAAGCTATCAATTTTTTCTCTTAACTCGCTAAGAGGCGTGATTGATGACATGAAACGCTCTATTAAGTGCAGTGCTACTTAGTGCGTGCGTTCGAATTCTTTGATGAATTCACACAGCGCGTCAACCCCCGATTCGGGCATGGCATTGTAAATACTGGCACGCATACCGCCAACGGAACGATGGCCTTTCAGTTCGAACAAGCCATTGGCTTCGGCGGCGGCGAGGAAAGGCTTATCGAGCGCTTCATCAGCCAGGATAAAAGGCACGTTCATCATGGAACGGACGGTTTTTTCCACCGGATTGCTGTATAAGGTTGACTGGTCAATCAAATCGTACAATTTTGCTGCTTTTTTAATATTGCGTTGTTCTATCGCTGCCACCCCGCCTTGCCCTTTCAGCCATTTCAGCACAAGGCCAACCAAATACCAGTTATAAGTCGCTGGGGTATTCAGCATCGAGCCGTTTTTAGCTTGCTGGGCATAATCGAATACTGGCGGTGTACCTTTGGCTGCATGGCCAATCAAATCATCCCGTACGATGACCACGGTAACACCGGCAGGGCCCATATTTTTCTGGGTTCCGGCGTAAATCAAGCCAAATTGGCTGACATCAAGCTTACGGGACAGGATGTTGGAGGACATATCGGACACCAACGCCAATCCTTTGCTTTCCGGTATAGACTGAAATTCGACCCCGTGGATGGTTTCGTTGGACGTGTAGTGCAGGTAAGCTGCATCCTGCTCTACAACCCAGCTTGTAAAATCAGGGATATGGGTAAATTTGCTGGCTTCCGAACTGGCACTAACAATCACTTCACAGTAAGCTTTCGCATCCTGGATGGCTTTTTCCGACCACGCACCGGTATTCACATAACAAGCCTTGGTTTTGCCCTTTAGTATGTTCTGTGGGATTAGGGAAAACTGGGCGGATGCGCCGCCTTGCAAAAACAACACCTTATAATTAGCCGGAATAGCCAACAATTCGCGCAAATCACTTTCGAGTTCTTCCGCAATCATAGAGAAACATTTGCTGCGATGGCTCATCTCCATCACCGACATGCCGCTGTCCCGCCACTCCAACATCTCAGTTTGGGCTTGCCGTAACACGGATTCAGGAAGGGCTGACGGCCCCGCACTAAAATTATGGACTCTACTCATTGCTTACTCTTCTCCTGAATCGTCTTCGTCATTCGTTATTTCTTGGTCTTCTTGTTCCTGGTCTACTTGATCTTCTAGGTCTGAGAAATTCTCGTCAACCTCCTCATCCTCTCCCAGCTCGTCATCCTCACCCGCGAGCCCTTCAATTCGATCAACACCTATCACTTTTTCCCCTTTGTCCAGGCGAATAATGCGTACGCCTTGGGTATTGCGTCCGACGACCGAAATACCATCGACTGGGGTGCGGACCAAGACACCACCATCCGTAATCAGCATAATTTCATCGTGTTCATTGACCAACACCGCGCCGACCAGAGCGCCATTTCGGTCAGACGTTTGTATGGCGATCATGCCCTGACCGCCGCGCTTATGGAGAGTAAACTCTTCCAACCGAGTGCGTTTGCCGAAACCGTTCTCGGTAATATTGAGAACCGTCCCTTCTGCCGCGATAATAAGCGAGATAACTTTTTGGCCTTCCTGCAAACGCATACCACGGACACCGGAAGCCGTCCTGCCCATAGACCGCACATCGGCTTCATTGAAGCAGTTCGCCTTACCTGAGCTGGCAAACAGCAATACATTTTGCTGGCCATCCGTTATTGCAACGCCAACCAAAGTGTCGTCGTCCCTTAGGTCGATGGCAATTTTGCCGTTGGCCCGTTGGCGTTCAAATTCATTCAGCGGGGTTTTTTTGACCGTACCCGCTGAGGTTGCCATGAAAATAAATTTATTTTCGCTAAATTCTTTGACCGGCAGGATGGCATTAATTTTTTCGCCATCATCAAGCGAGAGCAAATTAACAAACGGTTTACCCCTGGATGCACGACTGGCAACTGGCAGTTGGTAAACTTTCAACCAGTAGACTTTACCCAACGATGAGAAACACAGAATGGTATCGTGGGTATTGGCGACGATCAGCTTATCGACATAGTCTTCTTCTTTCGTCGCCGTTGCCGACTTACCTCGGCCACCACGGCGCTGGGCCTTGTAATCGGTCAAGGGCTGGGATTTGACATAGCCTTCGTAAGACATGGTGACCACCATGTCTTCTTCGGTAATCAAATCGCCGTCCGACAGATCCAGTTGGCTTTGGATAATTTCCGTACGCCGTTTGTCGCCGTATTCATCACGGATTGCTATCAGTTCTTCCCTGATAATTTCCATAAGGCGCTCATAATTTGCAAGGATATAAAGAAACTCGTCAATCTGTTCTAACAATTCTTTGTATTCATTGACGATCTTATCCTGCTCCAATCCAGTCAAGCGTTGTAATTGGAGTTCAAGAATGGCTTGGGCTTGCACGTCAGATAGGCGATAAACATCCCCTGCAATCCCAAATTCAGGCGCTAGGTCTTCTGGCCTCGAGCGGTTTGCATCAGCCCTGTCCAATAAGGAAATGACCAACCCGGCACTCCAGGCCCTGGCCAACAAGCCATCTTTGGCTTCTGAGCGGTTTGGGGAAGTTTTGATCAATTCGATCATGTCGTCGATATTGGCCAGGGCGACTGCAAGCCCTTCCAATATATGCGCCCGTTCCCGTGCTTTACGTAAGTTAAAGATTGTCCTGCGGGTGACGATTTCCCGCCTGTGGTCAACAAAGGCATGGAGAATTTCTTTCAGGCTAAGACAATACGGACGACCATCCAGCAACGCCACCATATTGATGCCAAATACCGTCTGGAATTGTGTCTGCTTGTACAGGTTATTCAGCACGACTTCAGCCACTTCGCCACGGCGCAACTCAATCACCAAGCGCATACCGTCCTTATCGGACTCGTCACGAATCGCGGAAATGCCTTCGATCTTGCCGTCTTTGATAAGCTCGGCAATCTTCATTTGCAACGTGGCTTTGTTGACCTGATACGGCAGTTCAGTGGTAATAATTGCTTGCCGGCTGCTATCGCCGATGTCTTCAAAATGACAACGTGCGCGCAGGTAAATTTTGCCACGTCCCGTGGTATAAGCGCTGTAAATGCCTGATGCGCCATTGATAAAGCCAGCGGTAGGGAAATCCGGCCCAGGGATATGTGCCATCAACTCATGCACTGTGGCATCGGGATTGTCAATCATCAACAGACAAGCATTGATGACTTCAGCCAGGTTATGCGGTGGAATATTGGTTGCCATCCCCACGGCAATGCCCGACGAACCATTGATCAATAAAGTTGGCACACGTGTCGGCAATACCCGTGGCTCGGATTCGGATTCATCATAATTCGGGATGAAATCGACCGTTTCCTTATCCAAGTCGGCCAGCATTTCATGGGATATTTTCGCCAGCCGCGCTTCCGTGTAACGCATCGCGGCTGGCGGGTCGCCGTCAACCGAGCCGAAATTGCCTTGCCCGTCAATCAGCATATAACGCATGGAAAAGGGCTGCGCCATCCGCACCATGGTGTCATAAATGGCGCTATCTCCATGCGGATGGTACTTACCCATCACGTCACCAACGATACGGGCGGATTTTTTATAGGGCTTATTGTAATCGTTACCCACCTCATTCATCGCATAAAGCACACGGCGATGCACAGGCTTCAGGCCGTCCCTGACATCTGGAAGGGCCCGGCCTACGATGACGCTCATGGCGTAATCGAGGTAAGACTGCTTCATCTCATCTTCGAGATTAACAGGTATGATTTCTTTCGCGAAGTTTGACATTAATCCCTAACTAACAATGTATCAGTTGACAAGCCCCGATAGGGTTTTTACCGGACGAAAACACACAGATTTCCATGGTTATTACTATTCAGGTGGCTTGAGGCACTCAATTAACGCAGCATTGTATCAAATTGTTCGCTTTGCGTCGAAGATGTTGTTATCTACTGGAGCCCAAAACTTGACTTGGGCTTCATTCGTGTCCAACTTACGGCGGTGTTGTTATGGTGTTGAAGATATTGGCTGGGCTTTAGAAGTAGAACTAACATGTCCAGGTTACAGTGCAACCACGATTTGGGTTACCATACCCATTATAGAAAGCAAGTTTAGGGCTTGGAATCAGGAATTTTGAACGGAAGCCGCCCAAAAAACACAAAAGTAAACACCTTTAATGTTACTTACGCTCGCTTGGGTTTTTCTTGCATGGCATCCGGTTTACCCCTGGAATTTGCCAATTTACTCAAATTTAAGGCAACGCCCAGTTACTTATGTCAGGTGAATAATGGTCGCTACAACAAACGCCTTGTCCAGAAAGATTGCGCTAGGCATGCTCTTTTTAGCTGTAGCGGGCTGTAGCCTTTTGATTTATTTCATGCCTTTAAAGGAAGTGCTGAACCACAACCAGCCCATTAAATCATGGCTGGCGGAAATAGGTTATGCGGCCCCAGCGGTATTTACTTTAGTAGCCGCTTTGCTCACTTCCGTCGGTATGCCTCGTTTGTTGTTATGTTCATTGGCAGGAATGGTGTTCGGTTTTGGCTGGGGCTTTGTCTACAGTCACTTGGGGACAGTGTTCGGGGCGTATATGACTTTTGTCTTTGCCCGCTGGAGTGGCCGTGAATATGTGCAACAAAAATTCCCTAAGATTACGGCTTTATCCAAACCCAATCAGGCACGGGGATGGCAATCTGTATTGCTCATGAGGCAGTTGCCCATTAGCGGCCTTTATAACGACATCCTGTTGGGGCTGAGTACCGTTAGCCATGGTGATTTTTGGATCGGGACTGCGTTGGGTTTTCTTCCTCTTGGCGTTACTGCGACGCTCGTCGGCGCAGGCAGCATACAAGCCGACATA
>JAYVGW010000200.1:0-5197 GCA_043771735.1 Methyloglobulus sp. | reverse complement strand
TCCGAACCTGCATTGCCGAGCAGCCTATCGTCGCCGTCGTCCCCGCTAACCTGGTCATCGCCATCGCCGCCACTTATCCTGTCATTGCCGGTATTGCCGTTAATATTGTCCTCGCCCTCATCGCCAAGGATTGAATCCTTGCCTGATCCGCCAAGAATAGTGTCATCGCCCAGCCCACCGCAGATTTTATCGTTGCCACCTAAGCCAACAATAAAATCATCGCCTCCTTGTCCGTCAATCACATCGTTACCTGACGTTCCGCGTATAACATCATCCCCCGAAGTCCCCACTTTGGTGGCTTTTACACCTTGACAGGTCGTTGCGTTGACGGAACTTGCTAGTAAAATGCCAGTTATCGCTAAAAATAATTTAAAATTTTGATTTTTCATAAAAGTTGTCCATACAAAGTTAATAAAGGGGCCTCATGAAGACAATACATTTATAGCTTTCTTCATTACCCGTTAATTCCAAAATATCGATAAAGGTTCAAAAGCCAATGAAATTAAGTTTAATTAAGAAAAATATACCTCCGGTCAGTAGTGTCCGGTTTAAAAACAAGGCTCCCATTGAGACAGCCGCACAGAAAGTCCTTGATAAGTGCAAGGCCGAGGAAGCCCGATGCGTGGCACAAGCCTGTCCTGGGCAAGGTCGAAGCAGCCAACCCTGTTCCTTGGCGGTTCTTTATGCCGCTGGCAACATGCCCCAAGGCTTGGCTAAAGCCCACGCCGCAAAAGCCTGTTAAACAGCGTGGAACAATAGCCAAGGAATCGGGGTAATCAGCGTCGAAAACTGTTCACTCCGGTATGTGTCATGATCCGGCATTTTGTCGGAGACCCTTGGAGTGTTATCTATGGATTTTATTGCCGAACACGGCGGCGCCATCTTGTTAGTGGCGAGAACATCAGTTCAATCGCCGTTGCCTTAAAACTGTCCCGCACCACTGTCCGAAAACATTTGACGGCGACGGAAGAGCCGGTCTATCAACGGAAAACTCAATCGCTGCCAAAACTAGGTGGTTTTCAAGACCACTTAAGACACTGGCTGGACGTTGATTCCCGGCTACCCAGAAAGCAACGAAGGGCCGCGCAACGTTTGTTTGAATGCCTACAGGCCGAAGGTTACCGTGGGGCCTATGACAGCGTGCAACGTTTTGTAAGGCTTTGGAAACTCGAACGGGAAACGACACCTGCCAGCACCAAGGCTTTTATCCCATTAGTTTTCCCGCCCGGAGAAACCTGCCAGTTTGACTGGAGCGAGGAGGTTGTTGAGTTGGGCGGGTTAGCCAAGAAAATCAAGGTCGGTCATTTCCGGCTTTGCTATAGCCGTAAAATGTTTGTCGTCGGTTATCCTTGTGAAACGCAAGAAATGGTCCTGGATGCCCACAACCGGGCCTTTGTCTTTTTTGGCGGCGTACCGTTACGGATGGTTTCGGCAACTGCTCCTGCGTTGCCCTACCTCCTGCATCCATGCAGTCGTACGACAACCCGAAAACCATTGTTGACACAGTTTTTGTGGGTAAGGAACGCAAGTTTAACCGCCGGTCCTTGGCCTTGGCCAACCATTATTTGTTTGAGCCGGTTGGGAGAAAGGCCAAGTTGAGAACCAGGTCGGTAATGTACGGGAGTGGCTGTTTACCCCCAGAGTTCAGTTTGCCACTTTTGAAGAATTGAACAGCTGGCTTGAAAAACGCTGCGGGGAGCTGGCTGGACGGCCACATCCTACCGAGAAACCGCGCACAATCGCCGACTGTTTTACTGCCGAACAAGCCTTGTTGCGTCCCGTAAGCACAGGTTACATAGGACACTTGCTGCGGGTTTCCAGTACCTGCCTGGTCCGGTTCGAACGCAACCAATACAGCGCCCCTGCTGTTTGGGCAGGTAAAGTCATTTCAGTCAGGGTGACCGCAGGCCGTCTCCGGTTGGTTGCTGGCGGGGATGCCATTGCTGAGCATAAGCGCTGTTTCGCCTAAAGCGCCTACTGTTGGTGACCGCGACAAATTCATCTTCAATCCTTGGCATTATCTGTCGGTGCTGGAAAGAAAGCCCGGCGCACCCTTTCAAGACTGGGATCTGCCCCCGTCGATACAAGCAGTCCGAAGTAGGTTGCTGAAGCAGCCGCACGGTGACAAGGCCTTTGTTGACATCCTATTAATGGCCACCAACAGTAGGCGCTTTAGGCGAAGAAGCTGGCCTGGAGGCAATGTCAACAGCCTGCGAGCTAACCCTGGAAGCGGGTGCGGTCAATGCCAGCGTCGTTATCAACGAGCTGCGGCGTTTACTTGAACCCCCTCGCGCAAAACCGTTGGCCCTGGCTGACAACTTGTCGCTCCGGGAAGAACCGACGGCGGCCTGCCATCGTTACGGCTGTTTGTTGGGGAGCCGTTATGTCCATTGACAGCCTAGCGGCACAATTGAAAGCCCCGGACCTGTTCGGCATGGCAACCGCACTGGCTGAGATACGCGCAGAATCACCCCGGCTAACGCTGATGCCGGACGCTTGTTTGCACCGGCTAATAGACGCTGAAATAGCCGCTAGGTACGCCCGAAGCCTGCGTTATCAGCTGACTACCGCCAAATTCCCAATCCATCGGGATTTGGTCGGCTTTGTGTGGCAAGCATCGCCGTTGCCACAAGCGCAGGTCCAACAACTGGCCAGTGCCGCCTTTATGGAGGAAGCCCATAACCTGATCCTGGTGGGCGGCACGGGCAGCGGAAAGGCACATCTGGCCACAGCCATTGGTGTGGCTGCCATCCATACTGGCAAGCGGGTTAGATTTTACAATGCTGTCGATATGGTGAACCTGCTGGAACGGGAAAAGTTGGCGGGCAAAACCGGAAGCCTGGCCCGTAAACTGATACAGGCCGATGCCGTTATAGTCGATGAGTTGGGTTATCTGCCATTCCCTGAACCGGGTGGGGGCCTGCTGTTCCATTTGATCAGCCAGCTTTACGAAAGAACTTCGATCATTATTACCACGAACCTGGTGTTCGGCGAATGGGTACACGTATTTGGCGATGCCAAAATGACAACGGCTTTGTTAGATCGTATTACCCACCACTGTGACATCCGCTGAAATTCTTGGAAGCGTAGCGTTAGCGGAGTGAAAATGCGCAGCATTCCGACATCGCGTCAAGTCATTGCGTAATGATGCCTCATACCCCTTGTCAGGTATGAGGCGAGAGTAGTAGGACGGCTGGGGCAGCCGAAGGCATAAGCGGTCGCGTTAAGTTTTTGCCGCTTGTTTGGACAGGACGTCCTCAAAACAAGCTTTCGCAAAAATAGCGACTCCCCGAATACCTGTTTGAGTGTCGGTTTTCACAGCGGTGCCGCTGCCAGTAGTTAAAACACGGGGCGGTCATACGCGTAAGCCTCCAATAAGTAGAAGGTTTGCCTAAACCGTGCGGAGAACCTCCTGGTTGGGCTCTTTTCAGCGTGACGGCTATTGTAGCAAGAACATCAGAAAGAAATAAATATACATAGCTATATACGTGTTGCAGGTTGTGCAGGGTTTATTTCAGCCAACACCTTCAAATATCTACAGGTTAGCTTAATTAAGCTGTGCTTTGTATATAGCCATGTAAATATATTATTTATTAAAACACTAAAACAGTTTAGTAAACTGATGTCATAGTCAATATGATCTTCATTATATTAACTTAAATCCGTTTTCCGGTTATACTGTTCAATGGAGTAATTAAAACTGTAAAAACATGAGCTTGGACGACTTTTATGGCGTATTGCCGTTAAATTCGCTGAGCCACCTGGCCAAGAAGAATTTAAGCCAAAAAAGCCATCGTCGATCCGTACAGCCAACCTGCGTCCAACCAACGCTTGCTGGGGTAGCTCAACTAACGGTATGATTATGGCTAGATTAACGAGCTAGATTAAGTGTGGCATGAAAACTGAACACTGGGCATTGCAAGATGCCAAAAACAAACTGAGCGCCAGCGTGGCAATGTCCAGGTGGTCACCCACCGGGGTCATTTCCATGGAGGAATTTGAAAAACTCCAACAACTGGAAGCCCAACAATTGCCGACGTTTGCGGATCACCTGTTCAACCTGCCGATGGACGATGTCGATTTTGAACGTATGCCGGTCACGCCCAGGGACTTTGCCTGATGCCTTACTTGATGGATACGGATATCCTCTCGGCGCTCCCGCCGCAAGCAGCGCCACCCTCACCTGGAACAATGGCTTCGTAACAACCGCACGGCCGAGTTCTACCTCAGTGTCGTGACCATCGGCGAGATTGAACGGGGCATCACGCGGCAAAAGCCGCATGACCTCGACTTTGCCGAGAGTCTGGGATGTTGGCTGGAAACAGTCTTGGTCTGCTATGGGCAGCGCATCCTGCCCTTGACCGTAGCAATTGCCCGCCGCTGGGGACGGTTGAGCGGCGAACTGGGGCATGACAGTGCAGACCTGATGATAGCGGCCACCGCCCTCGAACATAACCTCAGCGTCGTGACCCGCAATGTCCGGCATTTTAAGCCGACCCAAGCCAACGTCATCAACCCTTTTTTGGCGGTAAATAATTGAATAGTCAGGAGGCATACCTTGGACACAAATAACCAACGGTTATGCACTGCCTTGCACCGTCAAGCGCTAACGTGGCGAGGGTTGCCCAGCCTAACGCCACGCGGTAACTTGCCGCACCACTGCCATATAAGGATGCCACCCCCTTAAAATTATCACTGGCGCCATTGGCAAAGCTTAGAAAACAAACTGAAATAAAGAGCAAGACTAAAGTCATAATCAAAATCCTCTTAGTTGGAATAAAAATTTATTGTCAACCGGTCTCGGCTGGAAAAACAGCAAGCTTTAGAATCAAATCAACAATATCTGATTGATGTTTTAACTTGATAACGCACCTTTTTCTCATACTTTCTGACCTATTTTTAGGAAGATTGCACATATTGGCAATCCTCCCTTTGTGGTATGACCGTCATACGTACGGCGGTATAATTTAATGGCACACCCCGCCGACATTGTGCGACGGGATGTGTCTGTACTAACGAACTACTCCTCAACGTCGATCTGCGTCTTCCGGCACTGAAGCTCCAACAGGCTTATCAAGCTTGGTCAGGAAACCGCTCACTACATAGGCGCGTTCGCTAGGGGCAAAACGTGGTGCGAGCAAGCTATCGTTGATCTCACGGGTAACGGCAAAACGGTTGAAAGCGGCAGGTGGAAGAT
>JAYVGW010000199.1:0-5517 GCA_043771735.1 Methyloglobulus sp. | reverse complement strand
GCCAAAAATGCCGCCATGCAGGGCTTGATCGACCAACAATTGAGCGGCCTGGGTTATTCGCCGGTCGGTTTACAGGATAACGGCCTGATTAAAGCGAAGTTGAAACAAGGTGGCAATGCGGCTTTATTTTCTTTTGGCTGGACGAGGTTCGACATTAAGCCTGATAGCCATGCCTTGAAAATAACAACGTATGGCATAGAGCCTTATACGGCACAAAATCTGGCTACTAACGGTGCTGAAGTGATCAACCGCCAACCCAAAATTGTCAGTCAATTGGTTGTGTCACCTCAATACTAGTTGGCGTAAAAATCCAGCAAAATAACTATCAATTTTTCCTGGTGAATAGCAACTTGCATCAAGAGTAGTCTTAATTCCAATCACAAAAAGTTGTTATATGAATCCCCTCATCCTAGCCTTCTCCCTTTGGAGAAGGTAACAATGAGAACTTATTGGGATTGGTATAACCACGGCCTTACAGTTGCGGCTGATTATTACTACATAAAAAAGGAGAAAACCCATGAGAATAAGACAAATCGTTAGTAGCGTAGCTTTACTGCTTTCTGTTACAAGTGTTAGCCTTGCAGTTGAGGTTGAACGAAAACATGAAAGGCCAAAACCACCCGTTAAAGTCAAATTAATTGCCATTAACGATTTCCACGGGCAATTAGAATCTCCAGGAACTTTACGCAATGTTCCAGCAACATCAGTGTTGCCTGCCCCTCTTGCAACCCCGGTCGGCGGTGTAGATTGGATGGCAGGGTATATTGCCGATATTGAGAGCAAAAACCACCATACAACAGTCGTGTCGGCTGGTGACCTTATCGGCGCAACACCTTTGGTATCCGCCTTGTTCCATGACGAAGGCACTATCGAAACCATGAACCGCGCAGGTTTGGACATCAATGCCGTCGGAAACCACGAATTTGATGACGGCAAAGATGAATTGCTGCGTATGCAAAAGGGCGGTTGTCATCCGACGGATGAAAACAGTTGCCAGGGAAGTCTGGTTGGCACACCTGTTCCGTTTGAAGGTGCTGATTTCAAGTTTTTGGCGGCTAATGTCGTGGAGACGGCGACCGGAAAAACTCTCTTTCCTCCTTTTACCATCAAGGAATATAACGATGTCAAAGTCGCTTATATCGGTCTGACTTTAAAGGAAACGCCCACAATAGTAACGCCAACGGGTGTAGTCGGCCTGGAATTCAAAGACGAAGCGGCAACCATCAATGCCTTGATCCCAAAACTTTACAAAAAGGGCGTAAGGGCTATAGTGGTGCTAATACATCAAGGTGGCACGTTACCTGTTGCCCAAGCGGTATCGACCATTAACAATTGCGATGGAAATCTGGTTGGTTCGCCGATTAAAACAATCGTCAACCAACTTTCCGACAAGGTCGATCTGGTTATCTCAGGACATACTCATCAAGCCTATAATTGCATGATTGCGACTAAGAATCCCAGTCATTTGATTCCAGTGACCAGCGCAAATTCTCAAGGCCGGGTATTCACTGAAATCGATATGCTGATTAACGTCAGAACCGGAAAAGTTCAAAGCGTTAACGCAGCCAATAAGGTTGTCGATAGAACGAATGCGGCTATTATCCCCAATGCAGATATTAAGCTTATTGTTGAAAACTACAAGACACTTGTCCAACCTATTGCCAACCGAGTCATCGGTAGCGTTACGGCAGTTTTATCGCGTACAGCTAACGCAGCGGGCGAATCAGTCATGGGCGATGTGATTGCTGACGCCCAGCTTGCCGCTACCAAAGGGCCAGGTTTCGGCGATGCAGTGGTTGCTTTTATGAATCCTGGCGGAGTCCGCGCTGACCTGACGTTTATTTCCGGCAGCGCTGGAGAAGGCGATGGCAATGTCACCTTTGGCGAAGCGTTTACCGTCCAGCCTTTTGGCAACAGCCTGGTCACGATGACATTGACCGGCATCCAAATCGAGACATTGCTCGAACAGCAATTTGTCGGATGCCCAAACAATCAGCCATTCAACCGCATCTTGTCAGCTTCTGAAGGTTTCACTTATGAGTGGGATTCACTAGGTGCGGCCTGTGACAAAATCAAACCTGAAAGTATCAAGATTAATGGCGTTTTGGTCGATCCTGCGGCGAGTTACCGCGTCACGGTTAACAGCTTTATGGCGGATGGCGGTGATAATTTCTTAGCATTGCAACTAGGAACAAACCGACTAGGTGGCGCACAAGACAGCGATGCTTTGGAAGCTTATTTTACCGCTAATTCGCCGGTAGCACCCAGCCTACTTGATCGAATTCTGCGCTTGCCATAATCGCAATGGTCTGGCTTAAGCAATATTAGCCGCTGGCTTCGAGCTAGCGGCTTTTTGTTTTGGTCTTTTACACGCTGCCAGGCAGTGCCGCTGTCATATTTTTTTCATCAATCGTTAACAAAATCGACATCATATAGACATAAAAAAACAGTAATGTTCACGGCTCAACCTGATTGAACTCTATAACTAAAACAACTTTCATTGGAGATTATCATGCGCTTGTTTAACAGCCTATTGGCTATTGTGGGTGTAATAGCTGCTATGTCACCATTAGCAGTATTGGCTGACCAAAACAATGGTCGTAGCCATGCTGTGCGTAACGTACAGTTAGGCCCCAGGCCATTTTATCTGGTCGAAGATATGCAAAAGAGTACGCTTAAAACTGAACTGCAACAATGTTCAGAAGGCCGGTTTTATAAAACTGATTTTTCGATAGGCCATCGTGGGGCTGCCTTGCAGTTCCCCGAACACACCAAGCAATCTTATGAAGCTGCCGCACGGATGGGTGCAGGTATTGTTGAATGTGACGTGACTTTTACCAAAGATAAGGAACTGGTTTGCCGCCATTCTCAATGTGACTTGGAAACCACCACCAATATCCTAGAAACAAATCTGGCCGGAAAATGTTCCGTTGAGCCTGATCTCACCAGTGCGACGCCTTACAAAAATGTGAAATGTTGCACCAGCGATATTACCGTAGCCGAGTTTAAAACGCTTAAAGGCAAAATGGATGCTGGCAACCGGAATGCAAAAACACTGACTGAATTTTTGAATGCCACACCCAGTTTCCGTACCGATTTATACTCCGCCAACGGAACGCTATTAACGCATAAGGAAAGCATACAACTGTTCAAGAAACTTGGCGTGAAGATGACTCCAGAGCTTAAGGCCGCCAGTGTAAAGATGCCATTTAACGGCTTCACCCAGCAGGCGTATGCCCAAAAAATGCTTGATGAATACAAGGCCGCTGGCGTTAAAGCCAAAAACGTGTGGCCGCAATCGTTTAATCTGGAAGATGTGCGTTATTGGATTGCCAATGAGTCAACATTCGGCAAACAAGCGGTTTACCTTGAAACCCTGGATGAGCCAGAGCAAGTGCCTGCGGCCATTGCCAAACTGCCTTCCTTGGCTGCTGAAGGCGTGAAAATTGTTGCGCCGCCCATGTGGGTTTTAGTGACATTAGATGCCAATAATAAGATTGTTCCCTCTGAGTATGCGATTGCCGCAAGGGCTGCGGGATTGGATATTATCACTTGGACGTTAGAACGTTCTGGCTTGTTGAAAAATATTTCGGACAACCCTTACTATTACCAATCCGTCCTTGGTGGGATTAAAACTGAAGGTGACATGATGGTCATGCTGGATGTGCTGGCACAAGATGTGGGCATTATTGGCATATTCTCAGATTGGCCTGCCACAGTAACTTATTATGCTAATTGTATGAACTTGAGATAAGAGTATTTGAATGGCTGAGTTAATCTTGGTTAACTGTTAACTCAGCCGTTTATTGTAAATGTTCCATATCACGGGATAATCGGAAAGACAAGCTTTGATATTCGGCCATGGTCAACTGACGCAGGAATGATAGCTCATTTTGCTGTGGTTTCAGCGCATAAGAGCCGCTTCTCTAAAAGTAATGCTGAGTTGTCACATTACTTTCATCTACGCCAATTAAAATCGCGCTAATAATAATCTGGGGTGAATTAGTTTTTCAGGTAAGCGGAGGCTAAGATTTTCTGGTTGTTGCAAAGATTGAAGGCTTTGCCGATATTAATATCTATGCAAAAACAAGGCCTTTTTAGGAAGGCAACTGATCGTAAAGAGACATTGAAAAGTCGCAGGAAATGATAATTGTGCCAGTCAAATGCTCTTCATAGTGGGATACCATGGATAACGCTACTTATAGAACCATCTGGATTTCTGATTTGCACCTCGGCTCTACCCAATGCCAGGCTGACGTTTTGCTTGATTTCCTGAAACACAACGACAGTGAAAAGCTTTATCTGGTGGGTGACATTATTGATTTTTGGGCGCTTTCCAAGAAAATGTATTGGCCGCGCGACCATAATACCGTCATCCAAAAAGTCCTGCGTAAGGCCAGGCATGGGACACAGATCATTTATATACCCGGCAATCATGACGAGAACGTCAGGGATTACGATAACCATGTCTTTGGCGACATCACCGTTAAAAATTCCGACGTGCATACCACGTCTTCTGGAAAGCGTTTCCTGGTTGTGCACGGCGACGAATACGACACTATCGTTAGATACCACCAATGGCTTGCGAAACTGGGCAGCAAAAGTTATGACATCCTGATTGAAATCAATCGGTTCTTAAAGATGATACGGCGCTTGTTGGGCGTTCAGTCGCAGTTTTCCCTTGCCGCTTTCGTCAAATTCAAAGTCAAGAATATCGTCCAGTTTATTTCCGACTATGAGGAAAGCATCGTCAATACGCTTAGGGATGAAGGTGTGGACGGCGTTATTTGTGGGCACATCCATCACGCGGAAATCAAGGATATAGGCGGTTTTTTATATGTCAATACCGGCGATTTTGTGGAAAGCTGCACTGCTATAGTGGAACACTACAATGGCACGTTAGAACTGGTAAGATGGCTTAAAGCCGAAGCGGTTATCAACTATGAGCCTATGGAAGCAAATCTCCATAACTCATAAACCCATTGCATTGTCTCGCCTAGGCGCACAACCTATGAATCGCGGTTTTTACATCATTCTTGCTGCCCAGTTCTTTTCATCATTGGCAGACAACACGCTGCTGTTTGCAGCAATCGAGCTACTCAAAGATCGGGCTGTACCCGCTTGGGAAATACCCGTACTGCAACAATTCTTCGTGCTCTCGTTTATCTTGCTTGCGCCTTTTGTTGGCCCATTCGCTGATGCGTTCCCGAAAGGCAAGGTCATGTTCATCAGCAACAGCATCAAGATTACGGGCTGCCTTGCCTTATTCTTGGGGGTGCACCCACTGCTTGCTTACGGCTTTGTCGGTACGGGCTCTGCCTTGTATTCACCCGCCAAGTATGGCATTTTGACCGAATACCTCCCTGCTAACCGTTTGGTCTGGGCAAATGGCTGGATGGAAGGCTTGACCGTTGCCGCTATCATTCTTGGCGCTATCGTTGGCGGCTTATTGATCGGCCATCATTTTGAGGCCCTGATTGCCCAGCAACTGGGCAGGCTTGAGTTTAATGCCGGGAT
>JAYVGW010000198.1:0-8670 GCA_043771735.1 Methyloglobulus sp. | reverse complement strand
CCAAGTCGCCCAAAAATTGATGACCAATACTTTGCCTTGCCATTCTTTGATATTGCGTGGTTTGCCGGACAGGTCAGGTAAAGTGAATTCGGGTAGTTTCCGTTGGGTTTCCTGATTGGCTTTTTCTTTGTCTAAGGGTGACGATAACAGGCTTCGGACACTAATCCCACCCACAAAAGCGACGACGGCAACGGTAATTATTAAGGCTGATTTTTTCATGACTTTACCTGTTGTAAGGTTTTGATAAAGGTTTTCGCATCTTGGTAACCTATTACCCGTAACGATTGGCTTTCTTGCTGGCTACCGTTAAAAAACAGTATCGCAGGTGGGCCAATCAGGTTAAATTTTGTCAACAGCGCTTTGTCGGCATCCGATTGTTTGGTCACATCGGCTTGCAATAACACGAAGCCAGCCAGGGTTTGTTTAACACTGGCATCGGTGAAGGTGTAAGCTTCCATTTCCTTGCAGGAAATGCACCAGTCCGCATAGAAATCCAGCATGACGGGTTGGTGGTTGGCATTGGCCTGTTGGACTCTGGCTTCTAGTTCGGCCAAGGTAGCAACCCGTTCAAACCGGATGCCTTCCTCGCTAGCTTTTGCGGCAGTTACGCCAAAGCCTTGTAGGGGTTTCAGTGGATTGCTGTTGCCTATGCTAAAGCCGATCAGCAGCAACAAGCCATAGGCCAACATTGTTATCCCTATGCCTTTCCATAGCTTACGCCAACCGGAACTGTGTTCGGGTAAGGAATCAACGGCATCCAGGTAGATTGCGGGGAGGATAAGCAACAAAGCCCAAAGCAGCATGGTGACGGCAGGCGGTAGGATGCGGGATAGCATCCACACAGCCACGCCTAGCATCAATACACCGAATACGGCTTTGGTTGCGTTAAGCCAAGTTCCCGCTTTGGGTAACAGTTTTCCGGCAGACGCACCTAGCATTAGCAATGGAACGCCCATGCCCATGCCCATCACGAATAAGGCGCTGCCACCTAACACGGCATCGCCAGTTTGACCGATGTAGATTAAGGCTCCCGCAAGTGGTGCGGCGACGCAGGGGCCGACAATCAACGAAGACAACGCACCCATGATGGCGGCGCCTAGCATCGAGCCATCGCGGTGCTTCTCGCTGGAGTTATGCAGTTTGGCGCGGATAAAGTCGGGCAAATCCAGGTTGTAAAAGCCGAACATGGAGAGTGACAACAAGACAAAAATGCCGCTGAACAGGGCGATAATCCAGGGTTCTTGGAAAGTGGCTTGCAAATTGCTCCCAAATAATGCCGCTAAAACCCCAAAGAGGGTATAAGTGAATGCCGAGGCGACGACATAGCTCAATGACAATAAAAATGCCCGTGCTGTGGTGATGCTATGCCCTTTGCCAACGATAATGCCGGACAGGATAGGGATCATCGGAAATACGCATGGCGTAAGCGACAACAGCAAACCAAAGCCAAAAAAACTGACCAGCGTACCCCATAAGCTATCGTCATGTAACGATTGGGTAATCTGGTCTTGCTCAGACAAGGGTGGAGTTTGTTGGCTTGATTTCCCAGCCGACGACACGGATGCCGCCTGTGGCAAATCCAGTTCGACGGTTTTGTCCATCGGCGGATAACACACGCCACGGTCAGCGCAACCTTGGTAATTGGCTTTCAACTTGATGTGTTGCGGCGCGGAACCTGAGCGGATAAGTGGAATATCGACCGCTACTTCACCGTAAAATATTTCGACATGGCCGAAGGCTTCATCCTCCTTGGGTTTGCCGTGTGGGAGCGAGTATTCGCCTATTCCCACCTTATCCGAACCAATAATTTCTAACTTAAATTTTTCTCGGTATAAGTAATAGCCTTCTGCCGGTAGCCAACTAACATGCAGGGTATTAGGGTCTTTTACAGTAGCAGTAAATTGAAAGGCTTGGTCAGGCGGCAATAGTTCTGTCTGGGAAAGATTGGTTTTCAACCCCGAAATTCCTTTCACCAAGCTATCTATCGGTGAAACATTGGCCGCTGCAACAGGAGCAGGAAGCGTAACATCCAGCGTTTTTTCCTGCGGCGGATAACACGCGCCAATGTCCGCACAGCCTTGGTAATGGGCGACTAGCTGGATTGATGATGTACCCTTAGTGGCCGTTATAGGCAGATTGACTTTCAGTTGTTCTCGGTAGTGTTCAATATCGCCTAAAAGTTCATCATGCTTGATCTTTCCGGTGGGGAATACCGTATCGCCTAATTTGGTATCCGGCGTTTTGGTTTCAAAACGCATGTTTTTGCGGTACAGGCTGTAACCTTTGGCAATCGTCCAAGTAACCTCAATCTGGTTTGGGCTGACTGCTTTTGCCGAGGCTTTAAATACCTGTTCTGGGGGTAACAGTTCGTTGCCTTCCAGTGCGAAGGCGGTTCGGGTAAGCAGCAATAGCAAAACGATGAAAACTATTTTGAGGCGTGGCATGACAAAATCCAGTTAATGTACTCAGGTAAACCGCGTTCTATTGGAACAGCGATGATCTCAGGAAGTTCATAAGGGTGATGGTTGCGGATGGCGGTTTCAATGGCTTGGTAGTTGGTTTGGGGCGATTTGATGATGAGCAAATGCTCCTCAGCCGTTTCGATCTGGCCTTGCCAGGAATAAATTGACCTTGTATTGGGCAAAATATTGACGCAAGCAGCCAAGCGGTCTTCTACCAGTAGTCGGGCAATTGTTTCTGCGGTATCCTTATCGGGGCAAGTGCAGAGTGTGATGATAGTTTGCGTCATTGTGCGGTTACATGATGGCGATCAGCGCATCAACCTGAAGTTTATGCTAGGAAATGCAGTCATTTAGCCCTATATTGTACCAACATCCGTCAGTGTATGAGAGTTATGAAAGGTTTCCAAAGTATTTTTTTGTTAGTGTTGCTCATTCCCTTTGTGGAAATTTATCTGCTATTGAAAGTTGGCGGCATAATCGGTGCATTTCCAACCATATTCTTGGTCGTCCTTACCGCCGTGCTGGGGACATGGCTGCTCAGGCAACAAGGTTTTGCAACTTTTCAAAGATTGCAGGAAAACCTAGCAAAAGGGACGATTCCGGCTTATGAAATGATAGAGGGGCCAATTATTTTAGTGGGTGGCGTGTTGTTATTAACACCCGGTTTTATTACCGATATATTGGGTTTTGCTTGCTTGATTCCGCAGCTTCGCAGGAAAATCGCACAATATATCATCGAAAACCATCTGGTTCAGGCCGGAGGGCATTACCAATGGGGCAAGCCCAAAGAGAAGGATGCCTTGGAAGGCGAGTTTCGTAAGGATGATTAAGCGGGTGCGGATAAAAACTACATCCTTGTAGTTTTCTAAAATACGCTGTAATTATTTAGACTTCTTACTGGTTTTAGGCGCTTCAGCTTTAGGGGTTTCAACTACTGCCGCCGCTACGGCATCAGCCACGGTGCAAGTGTTTTTGCCCAAGCCGGAATAAACCGGACACCAGCCTGAATAACCTGTTGCAACCAACACTAAACCGACCAACAACAAAACTATTTGAGCGGTGAAAATAGAAATAACTAGCAGCGCTGCACCGGCATATAAGCGGTATTTTTTTTCTTTTTCGCCTACGTTGTGTTCAAACTTCATCATGCGTTTATAATCAAAACTCATCTTAATCTCCTCTGGGTGTAATTCTTATTATGGTGTCGGGTGATTCTCATTCTGTCGCCAGAACCTCTGGCAATATACACAGCTCCTAAAAAAGTGCAAGCGATAACATGGATATTACAAAAATCATAGATCCCTTAAATGATGCCCAGCGCTCGGCAGTGACTGCACCTAATCAAGCGGTGCTGGTGCTTGCTGGTGCGGGTAGCGGTAAAACCCGCGTTTTGGTGCATCGCATCGCTTGGCAGATCCAGGTGGAAGGCGTGTCTGCACATGGCATTTTGGCGGTCACGTTCACTAATAAAGCCGCAAGGGAAATGCGTAACCGGCTCGAAGGTTTATTGGGATTATCTACGCATACCATGTGGATCGGCACTTTTCATGGGCTTGCGCATCGTTTGTTAAGGCGACATGCCAAGCAAGCAAAACTGCCGGATACCTTCCAAGTAATGGATTCTTCCGATCAACTTCGTGTAATCAAACGCTTAGTGGCTGGCATGAACCTGGATGAAACCAAATGGCCGCCCAAACAAATCCAATGGTTTATCAACGCCCAAAAAGACGAAGGCAAAAGGGCGCGGCATCAGCTAGAAACTGGAGATGTTTTCCAGCGGCAAATGTTGGCGGTTTACCGCGCCTATGAGGAAATTTGTGACCGTTCGGGCTTGGTCGATTTTGCCGAATTGCTATTACGGGCGCATGAACTCTTACGTGACAATGCCGATTTGCTGGAGTTCTATCAACAACGGTTTTTGCAAGTGCATGTCGATGAATTCCAAGATACCAATACCATCCAGTATGCCTGGTTGCGGCTGTTGACGGAAGGTAAGGATAATTTGTTTGTGGTCGGCGACGACGACCAGTCGATTTATGGCTGGCGCGGTGCAAGGATTGAAAACATATTCAGTTTTCAGCAGCAATATCCCAATCATCAAGTGATAAAGCTTGAGCAAAACTACCGTTCCACAGGAAATATCTTGAATGCAGCCAACAAAGTCATCAGTATGAATGAAGCCCGTATGGGCAAAGAGTTATGGACCGAGGCGGGCGAAGGTGAGCTGATTTCCTTGTATGCCGCGTTTAATGAGCTGGATGAAGCCTATTTTGTGGTTGACCGCATCAAAGCCTGGGTAAATGAAGGCGGTTTACGCAGTGATGCCGCTATTTTGTACCGGTCCAATGCCCAATCCCGCCAATTTGAAGAAAAACTGATGGCGACGGGTACGCCTTATCGGGTTTATGGAGGGCTGCGGTTTTTCGAGCGGGCCGAAATCAAAAATGCCCTGGCTTATTTAAGGCTAATGTCTAACCGTGACGATGATGCCTCTTTTGAGCGGGTAATTAACACCCCGACGCGGGGGTTAGGCGCTAAAGCCATCGACGATATCCGCTTAATCGCCAAAGACCAAAGCCTATCTTTATGGACAGCAGCTATCACACTACTTAAGCAAAAACCGCTTACCCCTAGGGCAAAAAATGCGTTGATAGGGTTTTTGGAGTTGATTGATCGGCTAAGTATCCAAGCGGAAGGCTTGGAGTTGTACGAAAAAGTGCAGATGGTTAACGAACATAGCGGCCTTATCGAATTGTACAAAAACGAAAAAGGCGACCGTGGTGAAGAAAAGTTGGAAAACCTGGATGAATTGATTAATGCGGCACGGCTTTTTGATTTCGAGCAGGAAAGCGAGGAAAATCTCAGCGAACTCGACTTATTCCTGGCTCATGCGTCATTGGAAGCGGGTGATATGCAAGGCGAAGAGTTTGAGGATTGTGTACAGCTGATGACCTTACATTCCGCAAAAGGTCTGGAGTTCAAGTTGGTGTTCCTGGTCGGCATGGAAGAAGGCCTATTTCCCTCCCAACAATCTTCTGACGATATTGCAAGACTCGAAGAGGAGCGGCGGTTGTGCTACGTCGGCATGACCCGTGCCATGCAGCAATTGTACCTAACTTACGCAGAATCACGCCGGATCTACGGCAGGGAAAGTTATCCAAGGCCGTCACGGTTCTTGCGGGAAATTCCTGCGGAATGTATTCAGGAAGTCAGGATGCGGGCAACAGTCAGCCGTCCGCAAGCTATAGTAAAGTCTGTTGACCTAATGGCGCAGGGCAGGCAGTTTAAGCTTGGGCAGCGCGTAGGCCATGCCAAGTTTGGTGAAGGTGTGGTGTTACAGCTTGAAGGGGAGGGCGCACAAGAACGGGCGCAGATTAACTTCAAACAAGCTGGGGTTAAGTGGCTAATGTTGAGTTATGCACATTTGGAGGCCTTATAGAAGGCTGTTTGCATTATCTTAAATTGGCTAAAAAAGCATATATAAATTGCCAAATCTTACCAATTACATCAGCGAGGAAGTTCTCTACAAGAAGGAATCCCAAAAACGTCATAACGCCAGTGAACCACCAAATGAAGTCAAAAGGTATGAGCAGTACAGAGTGCCCTCTTCTATTAAATACCGCCACCAACATTAGCCACAAGACGCATCCTGTAATAAATGCAAATACTCCTGAAAGAAAAGCCACTGCGAACCTGTCGATTAGCGCGACTGGTTCGTCCTGCGCCTTTTTCTTAATAGAGCGCATAGAAATAGCTCATTGGTAAAGCCTTAAAACTCATTTATTTCCGCTTAACTGGCTGTTATTCATAGAATAAGTAAAATAAACAATCAGCCCTATAACCAGCCAAATCACAAAACGCAACCAAGTGAGCGCGGGTAAAAACAGCATGAGACCGCCGCAAGACAACATGCCCAATACGGGAAATAAAGGGCTAAATGGTGATCGGAATGGCCTAGGCAGTTCTGGTTGGGTGATGCGCAGAATGATGACCCCAAGGCAGACAAAGGCAAAAGCCGCCAGTGTGCCAATATTGACGAGTTCGGCAAGGTCGCCTAAGGGCATTAAGCCTGCGATTAGCGACATAATGATGCCGCACAGCACAATAATACGGACGGGTGTTTGAGTAGTCGGGTTGACCTTACTAAAAAACGCCGACAGCAAACCATCACGCGACATCGCAAAGACGATACGGGTCAAACCGTAATAAAGCACCAGCATAACCGTCGTCAAACCTGCGATTACACCCGTAGAAATCAAGGCAGAAGCCCAGTTAAAACCGATTAGGTTAAGGGCGTGGGCTACTGGAGATGCGACATTTAGTTGGGAATAATGCACAACCCCCGTCAGCAAGCCAGCGACTAGGATGTAAATCACCGTGCAGAACACCAGGGAAGTGATAATGCCAAAGGGCAAATCGCGTTGCGGATTTTTTGCTTCCTCAGCCGCCGTCGAAACTGCATCAAAGCCGACGTAAGCAAAAAACACCATTGAGGCTCCGGCCAAAACGCCGGTTGTTTTGCCGTCGGGCAGGGTCTGAAACCAGCCGAACGGCATAAAAGGTTGCCAGTTTTCAGGGTGTACATTAAATACCGCAACACCGATAAAGATGCTGATGGTAATCAATTTAACGCATACCATCGCATTATTGGCCTTGGCGCTTTGTTTTACGCCGATAATTAGCAAGCCCATGAGTATCAAGATGATAAGGCTGGCAGGCAGGTTGATGATACCGCCTAACTTGGGGGCTTTGGTTAAAGCGTCAGGAAAAGGGATGTCGATGGCGGTTAACGCCTTGTTAAGGTAGCTGGCCCAGCCATTGGCAACGGCGGCGACAGCTATGCCGTATTCCAGCAATAAATCCCAACCGATAATGAACGCGAACAGCTCGCCGAAGGCAGCGTAAGTGTAGCCATAAGCACTGCCGCAACCGCCAATTGCGGCGGCCAATTCCGCATAAGACAAAGCCGCAAAGACACAGGCAAACCCTGCAATCACAAACGATAACACGACGGCAGGGCCGGCCTGGGTGGCAGCGGCGACACCGGTCAACACGAAAATACCCGTGCCGATGATAGCGCCTACCCCAAGAAAAGTGAGATCCCACGCTGATAAGCAGCGCTTGAGGCTTTGCCCGGACTCGTCGTAGGGCAGGACTTGTTTGGTGCGGAAAATTTTTAGTGCCATAGCGGTTGTTATCAGTTGTTCGAGATGTAGCTAGCTTGTAGGTGCCCAAAATCTTGCGTCCCTACAACCACCCGTGATCCAGGGTTCAGAAGAAAATTGATTTGCGTCTTGATTATAGCCCTAGCCGTTATAAGCTTGCATAAAAAACCGTCAAACGTCGTGCCGAATCGGAATGCATTAGCCGGATTTTAGAAATTGCGTGCTTTGTCCTTAACCCCAAACAAGGTGAATTCAGAGACCTGCCTTTTAGCAACTGCGGCATTAGACATAGACTTAAGCCCAGCCTAGCCTTAGAATTGTTGCCAGCAGTTATTATCCGGCGTATTTTCTAAGTTGTGGTAACTGCTCAACGATAAAGTTCGCTGCCAAAAGGCTTTGCCAAGACTCATGAGCAATGCTTTGCTTAACAATAACATTAACCTACGGGGCTTCAACACATGAACAAATTAAAAATTCTGGTCTATATTACGGCGTTAAGCTTTGCATCAATCAGTTCTATTGCTTACGCAGAAAACAACGAACAAGTGAAAGCGGCTATCGAGCAAACCGTGGCTAAATTAGAGCAAGCCGTGGCCGCCGTGGATAAAGGCGAAGATGCCAAGGCCATTGTTGAAATGGTGCTTGAGGCCAAACAATTACAAAAACCAATCTCCACGTCCGACCCTAAGATTTCAATAAAAAAATCGCAAGGCAGCAACAAATTGGGGCAGGCACGCACTAGCCTTAACGACGGTGACCTGAAAAAAGGCGGGGAGTTGGTAAAGGAAGCCTTGGCCGACTACAAGGAAGTGAAAGAAAAATACAACGCAACACATTGATATTGCAAATTGTAAGCAGTTGAAAGTTGTTTAAATGGAATTTTAGGGTACGTTTAATGTGGTTGTGCTGGTGAGTATTTCGCGGCTTTTCGAGTTAACCGTTGTAACTTTTTGAGATTATTTAATGTCCGCAAACGCAGAAGAAATTCCATCCCCTTGCAACGATAACTGCGTTATGAACGACGATGATGTTTGTATAGGTTG
>JAYVGW010000197.1:0-3450 GCA_043771735.1 Methyloglobulus sp. | reverse complement strand
GCTGGACACGTTACCGATGCGCTTGCTTGTGGCCGCGATTGCCATCGGGCCGCGTTCCGGTGTTTGGCTTCGCTCGGCTGAAGCATCTTGCTAATCAGGTAATATTATGATTATAAAGCACTAATGGATTATATCTGACGAAGATGGCACTTTTGGCAGCTATGTGGTAACTACCCCTGCCTATGAAAACATAGGGTTTACCTATGGATTAAAATTGCAAGCAAGTTCTTAATTTCAGTATTTTTCTGATTCTGCGGATAATAAATCGCATATATCTGGCGGCTGATTTCGGGATTGCTCAAATAACGGCAACGCACGTCATCGGCGTTAGCAGGCAGGCTGTACTCCGGCATCAGCGCAACGCCCATGCCAGCGCGCACCAAGTTGACGATCCAATCCTCGCTGTTGCTGCGGTACGCGGCGTAGAGGTTGACTTCCTGGTCTTGGCAGATTGCCCGCAGGGTTTCCCTAAGTTCGCAGTTCAACCGATCCAAATAAGGCTCGGACTGGATTTCCTTGAGGTCGATTTTGCTCAAGTGATTAAAGCGGTGTTTGCTGTTAAACGCAACTACGTACTTTTCGGTATACAGCAAGGTCGATTGGTAGGGCGGACCCAGCAATTGCACAGGGGCGCTAATCACCAAATCCAGCAATTCCGATTCCAGTTGCTGCAATAATGCAGTTTCACAGTCGATAATCAATTCAAATTCAATATTGGGAAACTCATGCTTGTAATGGGCAAATATCGGGCTTAAGCGTTGTGCGCCTATCGTTGCCATCAGGCCGATCCGCAACGGGATATTGTTCAACTGGGTAAAACGAATGGCATCGGCCTTGGTCGCGACTGTTTCCTTGTATATCTTACGAAAGTTAGGCTCCACCAAGCGACCGAGCGAAGTCAGCAAACATCCGGAACGGTCACGGGTGAACAATTCCCCGCCCAATTCATCTTCCAATTTTTTGATGGATTGCGTTAAAGACGGCTGGGAAATATAGCTGAATTGCGCGGCACGGGTAAAACTGCCGTGATCGCAAACCGCCAAAAAATAACGTATTTGGTGCATTTCCATAGTGCCTTCCTCGAACTTATATAGCTAAAACCTATTCTTTCATAGGCAGTTAGTATTTTACAAGCCTTATGATTAAAGAATATGATCACCTCACCATAAAAAACCCTATGAAAAGGAAAAACCATGAAAGCAGCAAAACTGATTGTTATGTACCCAACACCCACCGATGTCGCCGTCTTTGAACGCCGTTACGAACATGAGCATGTTCCCATGGCGGTAGAAAAATTGGCGGGCAAAATTCGCTTTGATGCCAACTTGGTTACTTCAGCGCCAGGAAAAGACCAAGCACCATACCACCGTATTGCGGAAGTCTACTTTCCGTCCATGAAGGATTTGGAAGACTGCTTGAGTTCACCTGGCGGACAGGAAACGGCCGCCCATGCCGTTGAAATTTCCAGCGGTGGCGATCCCTTGTTTTTAATCGCGGAAGTCGAAACTTTCGTGTTTTAGGGTTTCCCGACTGTTTGGCCTATCCCCCTTCATTTGCCCAGAGATTAAAATGTCTTACCTGCCTTCAAGCCCTGATTTGGAAAATATCGCCGGATTACTGGCAAAATACCCGCGCCGTGGCATCCTGTTGTTTAAATTATTGGAAGACATTAAAGGTAGTTTTTCACCTTTGAGCAAAGGGACGCGTGAACTGATTATCGCTTATACCTCCGATCTCAACCAATCAGAATCCTGTTATAAAGCACACAAGTCGCTGTTTAAGGAATTGGGTATCGATGAATCCGTCTACGGTCAATTAAAATTGGACATCGACGGCGCAAAAGTTGATGAAAAGCTAAAGCCTATCCTGCGCTTTGTAAAAAAGCTTACCTTGACACCTGACCAAATAACACAAGCTGATGTCAACCTCATCTATGAAGTGGGCTGGGACGAACGTGGCTTGCTCGACACGGTGCGTTTGTGCGCAGTCGTGAATTGCATGAACCGCTTTGCGATGGGGGTTGGCATTGACAAGAAAGCGGCTCACAGCAAACAAACGCGGCCTGCCATCAAATCGACAGCCGTGTATCATTCTTGAAAACAAAACCCTTTAACAAAATAATTAAGGTTAAGCCATGAGTACGTTACTGCTGTATTTTTTCAGGTTATTGATTATTGGCTCCATTGCAATCTTGTTTATTGGCCTGTTCAAGCCGGAAAGGCTGCGCTATCGCGGCAAACAACCCGATCTCCTGATGACATTTGCAATGGCATTTGGCCTGTTTATGGCTGGATTTACCGGTGCCAGCAAAACGTACTACACGCCGGATGCCAATATCACCGAATCAGCCAAGGCAGGTGTCAATATAAGTGAAGCAGTTTATACCAATGATATGTCAGCGACAGGTTGCCAACCTGGATCAAAACTGGGTGAGGCCGGTTCCATTGACGATGAAAAAACTGATGACGGCATCCATTTTTCAGTCAGGACACCTTCAAACTATAAGGACACAATCGCCCACCCTTTATTGATGGTCTATGCACCCGCCGGACGGGATCGTGAAGAAGCGGAAGAACATGTCTACTTAACCAGCGAGGCAACCGCAGCAGGATTTGTTATTGCGTATGCCGACCACCGGCCATTATCACCGGAATCTGTTGTCCAACTGGCTGAAATACCTAAGCTTATTCAGGAAAAATGGTGCATCGACAAAAAACGTATTTTCCTGACCGGACATTCCGATGGCGGCACAGTGGCAATGGGAACCGCCTTTTTCAACGGAACCAAACACATTCCAGCCGCAATTGCACCCAGCGCAGTCGGTATGCGGAGTGAAGATTTGGAAGACCGTAACTGCGTAAAACCTACACCAGTGATGCTGATGCACAGCAGCCGCGACAAACTGTTCCCCAACTACGGCAAAGAAGCCATTGAATGGTGGGCAAAATGCAATAAATGCACGACCAATACCTACAAAGCCAGTGACCGCAAAGTACCAGAATCCGGCAAAGCCTGGGGCTGGGAAAACTATTATAAACAAGAACTTGAACAAAAAGCCCTAGACCTTAAACCCGGGCAACCTTTGCCTTTTACCACCCCAGTTCCAGGCGTTGAAGGCTGTATGGCTTACAGTGGCTGCAAAAACGGCGTACAGACTTGGTACTGCGAAGGCAACGGCCCTCATCCAGAATGGCCTGGACGGAATAAGGAAATCATTAGTTTCTTTAAGGCAGTTAAAACGGATTACTACCCCAATTAGCTGGTGTTCATCTGAAGGTCAGCTTTTGAGAGATTAAGTCATTCGACAAAAATAGACAAGTGACAGGAGTGGGTCGCAATCTGCATTTCAAGTTTTTGAAAAAATATTTTTCTAGAGCGTCCTGAATGGAGAAGCATAGAAAATGGTTCATTTTATCAATGCTGGGCAAAAAAGACACCTGTGTTACCTAA
>JAYVGW010000196.1:0-3309 GCA_043771735.1 Methyloglobulus sp. | reverse complement strand
TATGCTGCCATGAAGCTGTATATTGATAACTGGCGTTGGCGTGGCGTGCCGTTTTATCTGCGCACCGGCAAGCGCATGGCGAAAGCGCAATCGTCGATTTCTATTTGCTTTCGGCATCCGCCCCTGCAATTTTTCCGTGATACCCATGTGCAGTGTATGAACCCTAACTGGGTGCTGTTGGGCATTCAGCCGGAAGAATGTATCCGTATTGAAATGACGGTGAAAGAACCCGGCCTGGAAATGAGCACACGCATCAGCAGCCTGGATGCCAGCTTCCGTAACCAGAATGAAAAATCTATCGACGCTTATGAAGACTTGTTGCTGGACGTATTGAAAGGCGACAGGTCGTTGTTCCTGCGCTTTGATGAAGTCGAATATGCCTGGCGTATTGTTGACCCTATCCTGCAAACCTGGGCGATAGAACGCGATTACATCGCGACTTACCCCGCCGGATCGTGGGGGCCTGAAGACAGCCGCCGTTTATTTGACAAAGAAAGCCAATCTTGGCGCAGTTCCTTAACCCCGGAGACCTGCAAATATGAATCCTGATTACTGCTGGTACACACTGGAAACGGCGGATGAAGTGGCTTTAGCTGCCTATCAACACATTCTTGATACGGCGAAATCAGCCATTGCCGAACGTGGGCAATTCAAGCTGGTGCTGGCGGGTGGGACGACGCCGGAAAAAGTGTATCGTTTACTGGCGCAATCCGGTGCTGATTGGGATAAATGGACTATTTATTACGGCGATGAACGTTGTTTGCCCAAAGACCATGCCGAAAGGAATAGCGTGATGGCGGAGCAAGCCTTTTTGGGCAAAGTTGCCATTCCCAAAGCGCAGGTTTTTAGCATTCCTGCCGAGTTGGGGCCAGAGCAGGCCGCAGTCCTTTACCAGCAAACCGTTAAAGCTGCCCTGCCCTTCGATTTGGTGCTATTGGGTATGGGCGAAGACGGCCATACCGCTAGCCTGTTTCCAGGACATCAGCATGATGCAGAAGAGTTGGCACATGCTGTTTATAATTCGCCAAAACCGCCGCCAGAGCGGGTTTCGATCAGCGCAAAGGCATTGGGCAATGCCCGGCAAGTCATTTTCCTGATTACCGGATCGAACAAGCAAGAAGCCGTAAAACAATGGTGTTCTGGCCATAAACTGCCGGTGGCAAGCATCCTGTCGGATAATATCGATATTTATATTGACCGGGATGCTTATCAAGGGTGACACATAGCCCACTCCGGCAGGATTGCTGGAATCGAGTAGCCAAGGATGGCGTAAAAGTAGAGGCGCAAAATCTTGCGTCTCTACGGGCAATCCCTACCGGTATGACGTTATTTAAGCATAGATGACAGTCCTTGATCAGGACTGATTTAGCCAATCGACACAGCTAATCCAATAACCCTTCCTCTAACTCCAGTCTCTGTAATACAATTAGCAGCTTTTTGTTTTGTTTGCGCCGTCTTGTTGCCCGCTAAAGCTTTAAAAAAAATTAAGGGTTCGGACGATTGTATTTTGTGTTTCATTAATTAACGAAGGTCGGTTTTATGTGTTGGAGTGGGGAAGCGTCAGGCGTGTTGGCTGCCATAGGTTTAAGTACCGCAGTCTATATTGCAAAAAAGGGGGAATCAAAAGAACTCTGGATTCCGTTAACGTATTTCGCGTTAATGGAGCTGTTACAGGCAGTCACTTATATTTATATTGATTTGTGTGATAACCCCAACAACCAGATTCTCACTATGCTGGGGTATTTACATGTCGCGTTCCAGCCGTTTTTTGTGAACATGGTCGCGATGTATTTCATTCCAGAAGAAATCAAAGTCAAGATACAAACCACGGTTTATGCCTTCTGTTCTGTTGGGACTATTTTTCTGCTGTTCAAAATGTACCCGTTCGATTGGGCGGGAAAATGTAACATTGGTATTGAAGGCTTCTGCGGCCCGGCGGTTTGCTCCGTTCACGGTGCTTGGCATATCGCCTGGCAAATGCCTTTAAATGGCATGTTATCTGACCCTATCGAGTGGCTTTTTAATTTTCACTGGGGACTGCATGTCCTTAGTTACATCTTAGTGTCATTTATTTTGCCCATTCTCTATGGTTCTTATAGATTCGTAGCCTTCCATTACCTGATGGGGCCTTGGATCTCTAGCGTCACCACAAATGATCCGAACGAATATGCGGCGGTTTGGTGCCTGTTTTCGATTGCTTTGTGCGTATCCGTCATCAAGTCACCCGTCAGGAAATATCTACACGTCAAAAACTGGCCCTTATATAACAAGTATGTTGGGACGGCAGAGTCGGTAGCGGTTACCCGATAAGTATGGGTGGAACAGTTTCAAGGTAACCTCTAAAAATTCAAAAATCCCCTTCTCCCTTTGGGATGCCTACATGGATGTAGGTAGTAGGGCAACGCAGGAGCAGTTGCC
This sequence comes from Methyloglobulus sp., assembly GCA_043771735.1. GTDB lineage: Bacteria > Pseudomonadota > Gammaproteobacteria > Methylococcales > Methylomonadaceae > Methyloglobulus. Next base: position 891 of record JAYVGW010000196.1, on the reverse strand, counting down.
GAGAAGGTTGGGATGAGGGTTTTAAAATCAAGTAGTTATTCCCCTCTCCCTCTCCCAGAGGGAGAGGGAGAGGGAGAGGGAATTATTAGAGGTTCCCTCAAGTTAATAAACCGCTCCACCAAAAAAGATAATCCATTACCGCCATAGAACGCAGTATATAAAAAACCTCTCTTGGGCATATATCCGGGCGAGGTTTTTTTGGGCGGATTATCTGGCGATGCCCCTTACATTTAACCGACTTACGGTCTATATTTCTTGTTATTGATGGAACGTTTCCCTACCGGCGGCTTCCTGAATGATCCAAAGAGAGCGGTAATATCAAAATGTTCGAAACAGGGTTGCAACCCATTCTCGCATAAGGATATTTTTTGAATTTAGAGCCTTCAATAAAAAACAAACACCTGAGAAATTAAATGGCGGACGCAGTGAACGAACAAAATGAACCACTACCAGATAGCAAAGATACCCCCGCCCTCAATAATGCAATCTTTAGCGCATTGATTGTGGATGATAACGCCTCATTCCAAAAGCTGTTGGCATTAAGCCTTTCCATGCAGCCGCAGATAGGCGTAATTGACTGTGCCGATAGCGGCGAAGATGCAATCCAAAAAGCAAACGCCCAGCAATACGACCTTATTTTTATGGATGCCATGATGCCGGGGATTGACGGTTACGAAACCTGCGCCCGCTTGCGGGAAAATCCGGTGTACAAAAACACACCCATCATTATGGTGACAGGGCTAACCTCACCTTTAGATGAGGCCAAGGGAATCATAGCCGGCAGCACAACTTACGTAACAAAACCTCTACAGCAGATCCCGTTTAAAAAACTCCTTACCAGGGAGCTGGCCTTGCTGGAATATAAAAAGGTACAAAGGTAAGCTTGGGGGG